>NZ_JBHTFN010000044.1:1294521-1302744 GCF_042666195.1 Bradyrhizobium sp. GCM10028915 | reverse complement strand
GACCAGGCTTGGGGTCTCTTCCAGGCGTCGGTGGCTGCGCATGACAACCACGTTGCCTACTACGGCGCGACCGAGGCGACTGGCCATCCCGACGACAAATGGGGTTGGGCTGCTCAGCTCGCTCTGTCGATCAAGAACATCCCGACTGGCGCGGGTGACGTGATCAACATCCAGGGCGTCTACACCGACGGCGCATCCCGCTACAACTTCCAGAACCTGGCGGGCGGCAGCTACTCGATGTTCGGCAGCTCCGGCGTTGCCTACCAGAGCGTCGGCTTCGCCATCGCTCCGGACACCGTGTTCGTGACCGGCAGCGGTCAGGAAACCGTCAAGACCTGGGGCTTCCGCGGTGCCTACACCCATAACTGGGATCCATACTGGAACACCGCGATCTACGGTGCTTACGCTCAGGCGCAGTACGGCACTCTTGCCAAGACGACCCTCTGCGGCGCTGGCGGTGCTGGCGGCGTGTTCGGCGGCCTGGCGGGCGTGACGGGTTGTAATCCTGACTTCGCCATCGGCCAGGTCGGTGTCATCACCCGCTGGACCCCGGTCAAGAACCTGACGTTCTCGGCCGACCTCTCCTGGACCCATCTGGACCAGAAGTACGCTGGTACGGTTGCTTACGCTGGTGCCGGTACGACGGCCAAGCCAGCCGCCGTGTACGAGCTGAAGGATCAGGACACGCTCGTTCTGCTCCTCCGCGCTCAGCGCAACTGGTAAGTTCGGTCTAACGACCTGACAGAGAGCCCCGGCGGGAAACCGCCGGGGCTTTTTTTGCACCAGGCGGACCACGGATCTCCGACATGTTCTGAAGAACGAGTGGAGTGTGGAATGATGAGTAGCTTTGGGTGATCAAGAGCTGGGTTCGGATCGCGCGATCAAGACCACTTCAGCCGCCGCGGCAAGAGGCGGAGGCGCCGGCAGGTCCTTGAGATTCATGGCCACCACGGCGTCCAACGTGGTCTGCCCGTCTAGACCGCAACCAGCGCGAGTCGAGCGGCATAGAGCGGGTTAGGCCGCGTCGACGACGTCGGAGTTTAGGCGTGGTGCGACAGCCGTAGAAGCGCCGGCCGATAGGGGGCTTGCGGATCGTCGTCCTCATTCGAGGGAATTGTGCAGGAGCCGAATTCCTGTCTGATCCGCTCGATCTCGGCGATGCGCTCGTGCAGCCGCTGCAGATGCTCCGGGGATTTCGCCCGCCAGAATCGAAATGTGTCGGCGGTGAGCGGGAGGAACGCGGTGCCGAACAGCGTCGGCTCCGGAACGACGGTTCGCCCGAGCAGCAGGAACCGCCCGGCACCGGAGACGACGAGGGTCGCGTAGCCGCGGTTTCCGATCCTCTTGATGCCATTCAGCGACCATTCGGCGAGCTTGCTGAAATAGGGCTCCTCCCGCCAGCGATCGGGGCAATGGTCATCGACGGTAACGTTGACCGCGTCCTGGCTGAAATGCACGATGATGCCCGATTTCGCCGGAAACCAGTCGTCATCCAGATGGCCCTGCAGCCAGGCGCAGACGAAGGACCGGCACATCTGCGGACGGCGCTCGTAGATGGTGCATCCAGTGCCCGTCTGCCAATGCCTGCACAGCTGGTTCACCGGCTTGTCGACGGCCGCCACTTCGAGGATATCGCAGCAGGCATTGCACGAGCCGCATTGCCGGGCTGGTTGGGCTGTCCTCGTCGGGCTGGTTCCGCGAAAACCCTGCCCGTCGCGGACCAGCAGCTTCTGCTTTTCCAGCGCATTCAACGCACGTTCGATTTTGAGACGAGATAGTCCCGTGGCGTCGATCACACCCTTCATCGTCGTCGCGCCTGCCTCTACTGCACGGGCGACGCTCAACATTGCCTGATCCATGTTTGTAGTTCTTTTCTTCTCTTATTGCGGCGCGCCCGATCCGCCCTGCACGATCTTCTCGTTCAGCTTCTCACCGTGCGGTCTGGAGCACTCCGGCCCATGTTGATGGCCCCGCCTCAAACGCCGGGGCTGACCGCGTTACCCCCTCGCGCGGATACCTTGTTATCGGATCGCCGCAAGCGAGTCTCATAGGCACGCCGCTATTCCACGCTGCCGGCGCCACGGCGCAAATCAGCCTCGATCTGCAACCGGGTGCCGCCGCCGAAGCGGGCGCGGTAGACCTGAAGGTTCTCCATGATCCGCTGCACATAGTTGCGCGTCTCGGAGAACGGGATCAGCTCGACCCAGTCGACCGCGTCGACCTTGGGGTCACGCGGATCGCCGTAGCGGTCGATCCACTTCTTCACACTGCCGCGGCCGGCATTGTAAGCGGCGAAGGTCATGATGTAGGAGCCGCGATAGTCTTCGAGCAGTCCACCGAGCTCGGCCGAGCCGAGCGTGGCGTTGTAGGCCGAATCGTTCTTCAGACGCCCCAGATCGTAGGTCCCGCCGTGCCGCTTGCAGACATAGCGCGCAGCGTCCGGCGTCACCTGCATCAGCCCATAGGCCTGCGCCGGCGAGACGACCGAGGGATTGAAGGCGCTCTCCTGCCGCGCGATGGCGTAGATGATGCTGCGCTCGACCTCGGGTCCGATCGGCGTGAATTGCGGAATGCCGTTGACGGGATAGGCATAGAAATCGAACGGCAGCCCGCGATTGAGCGCGGCCTTGCCGAGCAGCAGCATGCCGCGCGCGTCGCTGTGGCGCTGGGTGAGCTCGCCGAGGCCGGCTAGCGCTTCGGGATCGCCGTTCTCGCCCATGTCGGCGAGCAACGGTATCACCATCTCGCGCTCGTCGAGCTCGTAGAGCAGCTGCGCGGCGCGCACGATCTCCAGCCGTTCGGCACCGCGGCTGCGCGGCTGAGCGTTGAGCTCGATCTGCGGCAGGCCGAGCTTGGCGCGTGCGAGCTGGCCGTAATAGCTGGTGGATTGCTCGGCGGCCCGCGCGTAGGCGTTGCGCGCCTCCTGCTGGCGGCCTGCAGCTTCGGCGGCGCGGCCCTGCCAATAGCCGGCGCGCGCCAGCGTGGTCGGATTGACGCTGCCGATCCCGATGCGGGCAAAGTGCTGGGTGGCGGCCGCGGGATCGTTGAGGAAGCGCAGCGCGATCCAGCCGGCGGTGAACTCTTGCTCGGTCTTGTAGATGTCGCGCGAGGGCAGGGCCGCATCGCGCGCGATCAGATAGGCGCTGCGGAATTCCTCGGTGTCGATCATCTTGCGCGCCAGGAGGCGCCGTTCGATCCACCATTCGTCGAGATTGTAGAGCCGGCCCGGATCCTTCGGTGCCGACAGCATGAGCTGGGCGGCTTCCGCAAATTTCTCCTCGCGGCGCAGCAGCTGGATCTTGCTGAAGATGAAGCCCGGATCGCCGTGCAGCTCGCGCGGCACGGCTTCGAGCAGCGCACGAGCGTTCGGCGCTTTCTTGAGGGAGGCGATGCGGGCTTTGGCGAGTGCGACATAGCCGGCCCCGAGGCGCTTTGCAGCCCGCAATGCGGCCTCGTTCTCGCTGCCGTAGAGCAGCGTATCCATCCGCGCCTTCTGATCGCCGGGCGTCAGCAGCGCGCCGAACTGGTCGAGTGCGTTGTTTTCGGTCTCTTCCGACATCGGGTCGCTGCGCCAGGCATCGCGCACCAGACGTTCGGCGTTGGCACGGTCGCCGCGCGCCAGCATCGCCTTGGCGAGCGTGAAGCGGCCCTTGGCGGACACGGGGGATTCGTTCTCGAACCACGACCACGCGACCTGGTCGTCGCGCCTGTCGTCCCACATCGCGGCCTCCAGGCGCCGGCGCAGGAAGGTCTGCGAGGGCCAGCTCGGATTGGCGGACAGGAAGGCGCGGTAGCGCTCCACAGTCGCGCCATTGTCCTCGCTGCGAAGGATGATCCATTCCGCGAGTTTTCGCGCGACCGGATCCGAGATCGTGGCCGCGGCACTGGTGGCGTCGCCCGCCTTGCGCTTGCGCACGAGCTCGATCACGGTCTCCAGCGTGTCCTTGTCGGCTTGCGGCGTCGAGGAGGTCGCAGCAACCGCAGCCGGTGTGACCGGCTTGCGCGGGGCGGCATGCTGGCGGGTCGCCGGAGCCAGGACAGGAGCCGCGACGGGCTTGGCGGAGGCCGGGGCGGTCGGTCTGACGATGGCCGTTGCTGCCGGTGCGGGTGCGGTCTTCGGGACCGAGCCGCCAGCGGCCGGCTGAGGTTTCGGCGCGACAGCCGCAGGCTTCAGCTTGTCCTTCGCAGGTTCCTTGGCTGCGTTCTTGCCAGCATCCTTGCCAGCGTCCTTGGCAGGCTTCTTCGCGGCATCCTTGGCGGGTGGACTGGTCGCGCCTTTGCCTGCGCCCTTGGCGGCGTCCTTCGAAATGTCCTTGCCGGTTCCCTTGGACGCCCCCTTCGCGGTGTCCTTGGCGGCTGGCTTTGCGATTTCCTTCGCGGTTTCCTTCACGGTCTCCGCGGTTGTTTCATTGGATTTGGCCCAGGCGGCGCAGCCGGCCGACAGCCCTGCCATCAGGCACACGACCAGACAGATGGATCGCCATGCGGCGCGCGGAAAGGAGATCACGGCGTTTCGTCGCCCCGAATCAGTCAATTGGCTCAAGACCTAGCTGTACAAGATCTGGCTATATTTGATTGAATATGCGGACAAAATACCAACAGCCGCTTACCTTTGCCGGGTTTGCACCACCACCGCGGCAAAATCGCGGCCTAAACCCGTGCGTCACACGGAAGCGGGTCTTTTACCGGCGGGATAGACCCGATATGAATGCGGCTTGCTCGAGATCGCCGCGTACGGAGGAAGTCCATGGCAGCCAAGACGAAATTCCGGGGATCGTTCACCGCCTTGGTCACGCCGTTCAAGAACGGCTCGCTGGACGAGGCGGCGTTCCGCTCGCTGGTCAACTGGCAGATTTCGGAGGGCACCAACGGCCTGGTCCCGGTCGGCACCACCGGCGAGAGCCCGACGCTGAGCCATGACGAGCACAAGAAGGTCGTCGAATGGTGCATCGAGGAAGCGAAAGGCCGCGTGCCTGTCGTCGCCGGCGCCGGCTCCAACTCGACCAAGGAGGCGATCGAGCTCGCCCAGCACGCTGAAAAGGCGGGCGCCAACGCGGTTCTGGTCGTGACGCCCTACTACAACAAGCCGACCCAGGAAGGCATGTACCAGCACTTCAAGGCGATCAACGACGCGATCGGGATTCCGATCATCATCTACAACATCCCGCCGCGTTCGGTGATCGACATGTCGGTCGACACCATGGCGCGGCTGTGGGAGCTGAAGAACATCGCCGGCGTCAAGGACGCCACTGCCAGCATGGTTCGCGTCTCGCAGCAGCGCGCAGCAATGGGCGAGGACTTCAACCAGCTCTCCGGCGAGGATGCGACCATCCTGGGTTACATGGCCCATGGCGGCCATGGCTGCATCTCGGTGACCTCGAACGTCGCGCCGCGGCTCTGCTCCGAGTTCCAGGCCGCCTGGGCGAAGGGCGACCATGCCACCGCGCTGAAGCTGCACGACAAGCTGATGCCGCTGCACAACAACCTCTTCATCGAGAGCAATCCGGCGCCGATCAAGTACGCGCTGTCGCTGCTCGGCAAGCTGGACGAGACGTTGCGGCTGCCGATGGTGCCGGTCACCGAGCCGACCCGCGTTGCCGTGCGCAGCGCAATGGTTCATGCCGGCCTCATCAACTGACGCGCTGGCCGATCGGGGAGCTTTCATGGCGATCGAGGAAAGAGGCACGCGGATGCTCACGGAGTTCCGCGAATTCGCCATGAAGGGCAACGTCGTCGACCTGGCGGTCGGCGTCATCATCGGTGCGGCCTTCGGCGCCATCGTGACGTCGCTGGTCGGGGACGTGATCATGCCCATCATCGGCGCAGTTACCGGCGGCCTCGACTTCTCGAACTACTTCACGCCGCTTTCGAGCAAGGTCACCGCCGCAAATCTCGCGGACGCGAAAAAGCAGGGTGCCGTCTTGGCTTGGGGCAACTTCCTCACGCTGACGATCAACTTCATCATCATTGCCTTCGTGCTGTTCCTGGTGATCCGTGCCATGAACAAGTTGAAGCGCAAGGACGAGGCGGAGCCTGCCGCTCCGCCGAAGCCGTCGGCCGAGGTCGAGCTGCTGACCGAGATCCGCGATCTCCTCAAGAAGTCTTGACGCGCGCGCTTCATCCAAACTGTTAGCGTCCTCGCGCATCTCGATCAGGTTTGTCCCCCATGGCCGACAAGAATGAACGTCCGATCAAGGTCATGGCGGAAAATCGCAAGGCCCGCTTCAACTATGCGATCGAGGATACGATCGAGGTCGGCATTGCCCTGACCGGCACCGAGGTCAAGTCGATCCGCAACGGCAAGAGCACGATCGCGGAATCCTACGCCGATTCCAAGGACGGCGAGATCTGGCTGATCAACGCCACCATTCCGGAATATCTTCAGGGCAACCGCTTCAATCACGAGCCCAAGCGGCCGCGAAAACTGCTGCTGCATCGCAAGCAGATCAACAAGCTGATGGGAGCGGTCGACCGCGAAGGCATGACGCTGATCCCGCTCAAGCTTTACTTCAACGAGCGTGGTCGCGCGAAATTGCAGCTCGCGGTTGCAAAAGGCAAGAAGCTGCACGACAAGCGCGAGTCCGAGAAGAAGCGCGACTGGAGCCGGGAGAAGGGCCGCCTGATGCGGGCGAGGGGATAGCGGGATGACTCAGAGAAACCTGCTCGAGGTTGATTGGACCCGGATTCCCGCCCCCGCGGATGACGGCGGCGCCGCGCACCTGAAAGGCATGACGCTGCCGCCGGTCAGCCTGCTCGCCACTGACGACACGTCAGTCGCGCTGTCGGCGCTGCGTGGCCGGACCGTGGTGTTCGCCTATCCGCGCACCGGCGAGCCCGGCAAGATCGCGCTGGTCGACGATTGGGACATGATCCCGGGCGCGCGCGGCTGCACGCCGCAGACTTGCGCGTTTCGCGATCTGTTCGCCGAGCTGAAGGCCGCCGGCGCCGCGCAGGTGTTCGGCCTCTCGACCCAGAGCAACGCGTACCAGACCGAGATGGCCTCGCGGCTGCATCTGCCGTTCCCGGTGCTCTCGGACGAGAAGCTGGCGCTCACGCGCGCCCTGAATTTGCCGACCATGGAGGTTGCGGGCCTGACGCTGATCAAGCGCCTTGCGCTGATCGTCGACGACGCCAGGATCACGCATGTGTTCTATCCGGTGTTTCCGCCCGACCGGAACGCCGGCGATGTGCTGGACTGGCTGAAGGCCAATCCGGCCAAAGGCTTGTCTAGGGATTAGTCGAGGTCGGCCTTCACCTTCGCGAACACGGAGCGGAACATGTCCGGCGTCAGCACGCGGGTGTTCGTGTTGTAGCGGGAGCAGTGATAGCTGTCGTAGAGCCTGAATGCGCCGGCCTGATGCACGGCGCCGTGGCCGAAGGGGGCTTGCGATCCCTTCAGGTTCAGCGGCTTGAGCACGGTGTCGTGCGCAATGCGCCCGAGGGCGACGATCGCGCGCAGGTTCGGCATCGTTGCGAGATTCGCGGCGAGAAACTGCCGGCAGGTGTTGATCTCGACCGGCAGCGGCTTGTTCTGCGGCGGCACGCAATGCACCGCATTGGCGATCCGGCAGTCGACCAGCTTCAGGCCGTCGTCGGGACGCGCCCGATATTGGCCCTTGGCGAATCCGTATTCGAGCAGCGTGGTGTAGAGCAGGTCGCCGGCATAATCGCCGGTGAAGGGACGGCCGGTGCGGTTGGCGCCCTGCATCCCCGGCGCAAGGCCGACGATCAGCAGGCGCGCCTTGATGTCGCCGAAAGGCGCAACCGGTGCATTGTGCCACAATGGCTCGCGCGCGCGGTTCGCCTCGCGAAAGGCGACCAGGCGCGGACAGAGCGGACAGTCACGGTCGGGGACGAGGCTGAGAGGCTGGCGGCTTGACCGGGCCGCCTCACTCCTCGAAGTCGTCATCGCCCCTCGCCGGCGCCATCGTGGTTGCGCGCTGGAGGAACTGCGGAGCGTGGTGGCGCGCCTCGCGGTCGCCGCGGTCACGCGGGGCGGGGCGTTCGGACGGGTCGCGACCGAGCTTGGACTGCAGCTCGACGAGGTCGGTGAAGACGTCGGCCTGCCGGCGCAGCTCGTCGGCGATCATCGGCGGCTGGCTGGCGATCGTGGAAATCACGGTGACCCGCACGCCGCGGCGCTGAACGGCCTCGACCAGAGAGCGGAAGTCGCCGTCGCCCGAGAACAGCACCATCTGGTCGATGTGCTCGGCGAGCTCCATG
>NZ_JBHTFN010000044.1:769114-1294511 GCF_042666195.1 Bradyrhizobium sp. GCM10028915 | reverse complement strand
TTGACCTTGCGGCGGCCGGAGGCGTCGATGAACTCCTTGGTCGCCTTGGTGACGACGGTGTAGCCGTTGTAGTCGAGCCAGTCGATCAGCGGCCGGATCGAGGAGTACTCCTGATCCTCGATGATCGCGGTGTAGTAGAACGCCCTAAGTAGCGTCCCGCGGCTCTGAAACTCCTTCAGCAGGCGCTTGTAATCGATGTCGAAGCCCAGAGTTTTTGCCGTCGCGTAGAGATTGGCTCCATCGATGAAGAGCGCGATCTTGTCGGTAGAGGAAGGTGACATTCAGTTTGCTCGCGTAGAGTTCGTGATTGATCGTTTATTGTTGGCGCGGCGACAGCAAGCCGCGCGCTTCTAAAGTCCCGCCGAAACCCGTCGAAACCGCAAATCCGGAGAAGTCGGGGCAATCAAGGTATAGTTATGGCCAACTTGCACATACCCGGCGCCGCCCTCGCCGGCGGCCCGGGTAACCACCCATCCCAGCGCCAATGTGGGGGTAGCAGAGCCGTTTGGCGAGGCCAAATCACAAATTGGCCTTGCGAAACCCTCCCGGTCCCTATAACTACCGGCATTCATCCACATATTTCGTCCCACCCACAACGGAGCGACAGTCGATGGCTCGCGTCACCGTAGAAGATTGTATCGACAAGGTCGACAACCGGTTTGACCTGGTCCTGCTGGCCGCCCACCGCGCCCGCATGATTTCGTCTGGTTCACAACTAACGGTTGACCGTGATAACGACAAGAACCCTGTTGTGTCTTTGCGCGAAATTGCTGAGACCACCATTTCGCCGGAGGACCTCCGCGAGGAGCTGGTGCACTCGCTGCAGAAGTTCGTCGAGGTCGACGAGCCCGAGCCTGACACTGTGCCGCTGATCGGTTCCGCCGGTGCAAGCGTGGATGCAGACGATACCGAAGTCGCCGTTGAGCGCATGACGGAAGAAGAGCTCCTGAAGGGTCTCGAAGGCCTCGCGCCGCCCGAGGAGCAACCCGAGGAAGACGAGTAAATCGTCCCGTCGCGCTCATCGACTTCTTTGTGATCTGATCAAAGGCCCGAACCGTTGTTCGGGCCTTTGCTTTTGTTGGCGTTTTCGTGGTTACCATAGCGTCGTCGGTTCGCGCCTGTCCCTGTCACTGAATTGATCGGACACGCGCGCGATCGGAGCTAAGATGTATACACGGGCTCTGTCGTGGTCCGTTTGAAGGCAGGACGGCATGGTATATCGACGCCGCACACCAACGCAGATGCAGGCCGCAACCGAATCGGTTGCCGTGGCCCCGACTGCGCCGGTGGCGCGCCCGGCGAAGCCTCGCGCACGCATGATGCGTCAATATGACCTCGTCGAGCGCGTCAGGTCCTACAATCCCAACACCGACGAAGATCTGCTGAACCGCGCCTATGTCTACGCCATGAAGGCGCACGGCTCGCAGACCCGCGCCTCGGGCGACCCGTACTTCTCCCATCCGCTCGAAGTGGCGGCGATTCTCACCGACCTGAAACTCGACGACGCCACCATCGTGGCTGCGCTGCTCCACGACACGATCGAGGACACCGAAGCGACGCGGGCCGAGATCGACCAGATCTTCGGGCCCGAGATCGGCGCGCTGGTCGAAGGGCTGACCAAGCTGAAGCGGCTGGAGCTGGTGTCGCGGGAGGCCAAACAGGCCGAGAATCTGCGCAAATTGTTGCTGGCCATTGCCGACGACGTCCGCGTGCTCCTGGTGAAGCTCGCCGATCGCCTGCACAACATGCGCACGCTGGACTTCGTGCCGACGGAATCGCGACGGCGCATTGCCGAGGAGACGCTCGATATCTATGCGCCGCTGGCCGGGCGCATGGGCATGCAGGAAATGCGCGAGGAGCTGGAGGACCTGTCGTTCCGGACCCTCGACCCGGAAGCCTATTCGGTGGTGATGCAGCGGCTCGATGCGCTGGCGGAGCGCAACCGCAATCTGATCGGCGAAATCGAGGACCAGCTCTCCAACAATCTGCGCCACCGGGGCTTGGGCGCGCGGGTCTATGGCCGCCGCAAGAAGCCATTCTCGATCTGGACCAAGATGGAGCGGAAGTCGGTCGGCTTCGAGCAATTGTCCGACATCTTCGGCTTCCGCGTCGTCGTCAACGACATCGAGGCCTGCTATCGCGCGCTCGGCATCGTCCACACGAACTGGCCGGTCGTGCCCGGGCGGTTCAAGGACTACATCTCGACGCCGAAGCAGAACGACTATCGCTCGATCCACACCACCGTGATCGGCCCCGGCAACCAGCGCGTCGAGTTGCAAATCCGCACCGAGGCGATGGACCAGATCGCCGAGCGCGGCATCGCCGCGCACGTGTTCTACAAGGAAGGCGTGGGCTCGCCGACCGAATTCCTCAAGCGCGAGTCCAATGCGTTCGCCTGGTTGCGCCACACCATCGGCATCCTCTCGGAGAGCGCCAACCCCGAGGAATTCCTCGAGCACACCAAGCTCGAGCTGTTCCACGACCAGGTGTTCTGCTTCACCCCAAAGGGCAAGCTGATTGCGCTGCCGCGCCATGCCAACGTGATCGACTTCGCCTATGCCGTGCATACCGACGTCGGCAACAGCGCGGTGGGCTGCAAGATCAACGGCCAGTTTGCGCCGCTGTCCTCGGAGCTCCAGAATGGCGACGAGGTCGAGGTGCTGACCTCCGAAGCGCAAGCGGCGCCGCCGTCCGCCTGGGAAACGCTCGCGGTCACCGGCAAGGCGCGCGCCGCAATCCGCCGCGCCACCAGGACTGCGGTGCGCGATCAATATGTCGGTCTCGGCCGGCGCATCGTCGAGCGCCTGTTCGAGCGCGCCAAGATCGAATATGCCGACGACAAGCTCAAGGGCGCGCTGCCGCGGCTGGCACGAACCTCGATCGAGGACGTCATGGCGGCTGTGGGACGCGGCGAGATCAAGGCCTCCCACGTCGCGCGTGCGATGTATCCCGACTACAAGGAGGAGCGCATCGCGCGCTACGGCGTCAAGAAGGGGCTTGCCGGCAAGCTCAAGGAGAAGTCGTTCGAACCGCCGCGCACCCCGGTCGCGATTCCGATCCGCGGCATCAATTCCGACCTGCCGGTGAAGTTTGCGCCGAATGGCGGCGCAGTGCCCGGCGACCGCATCGTCGGCATCGTCACGCCGGGCGAGGGCATCACCATCTACCCAATCCAGGCGCCGGCCCTGAAGGATTTCGAAGAAGAGCCGGAGCGCTGGCTCGACGTGCGCTGGGACATCGAGGACTCCGCGCCGCAGCGCTTCCCGGCCCGCATCAAGGTCGAGAATGTCAACGAACCCGGCGCGCTGGCGCAGATCGCGACCGTGATCGCCGAGCACGACGGCAACATCGACAACATCAGCATGCAGCGCCGCTCACCGGACTTCACGGAGACGACGATCGATCTCGAAGTCTACGATCTCAAGCATTTGAGCGCGATCCTGGCCCAGCTGCGCGCGAAGGCGGTCGTCGCCCGCGCCGAACGTGTTAATGGATAGACGCCTTCCGTCATGGTCCATTCCTATGATTCCGTGAGTCCTGAAATGCCTGCACCTCCGCTCCGCCTCGGCGTCAATGTCGACCATGTCGCGACTCTGCGTAACGCGCGCAGCGGCCGCAATCCCGATCCGGTGCGCGCGGCGCTGCTGGCGATCGAGGCCGGCGCCGACGGCATCACCGCTCATTTGCGCGAGGATCGCCGGCACATCCGCGACGAGGACATGGCGCGGCTGAAAGCCGAGATCTCCAAGCCGCTTAATTTCGAGATGGCGGCGACCGAGGACATGATGCGTATTTCGCTCGCCACCAGGCCGCATGCGGTGTGCCTCGTGCCGGAGCGGCGCCAGGAGGTGACGACCGAAGGCGGGCTCGACGTCGTCGGCCAGCACAATGCGCTGGCGCCTTATATCGCGCGGCTGAACGATGCCGGCATCCGGGTGTCGCTGTTCATCGCGGCCGATCCCGCCCAGATCGAGACGGCGGCGCGGCTGCGCGCACCCGTGATCGAGATCCACACCGGCGCCTGGTGCGACGCCGTCGTCGAGGGTCACGCCGACAAGGCCGAGGCCGAATGGCGGCGGATCGTGGCAGGGGCGAAGCTGGCGAAAGAAGCAGGGCTGGAGGTTCACGCCGGACACGGGCTGGACTACGCGACAGCGGAGACGATCGCCGGCTTGCCGGACATCATGGAACTCAACATCGGCTACTACATGATCGGCGAAGCCCTGTTCGTCGGTCTCGCCGAGACGGTTCGCAGCATGCGCGCGGCGATGGACCGCGGCCGGAGCCGGGCATGATCATCGGCATCGGCTCCGATCTGATCGACATCACCCGGGTCGGCAAGGTGATCGACCGCCATGGCGAGCGCTTCCTCGACCGCATCTTCACCGCGGCCGAGCGGGCCAAGGCGGAGCGGCGCGCCAAGAACGAGAAGATGGTGGTGGCAACCTACGCCAAGCGCTTCGCCGCCAAGGAGGCCTGCTCCAAGGCACTCGGCACCGGCATCAGGCGCGGCGTGTGGTGGCGCGACATGGGGGTGGTCAACCTGCCGGGAGGGCGGCCAACCATGCAATTGACGGGCGGGGCGCTGGCCCGGCTCCAGGCCCTGACGCCCGAAGGGTTCGCGGCGCAGATCGACCTGTCGATCACCGATGACTGGCCGCTGGCACAGGCCTTCGTCATCATTTCGGCCGTGCCGCTGGCCAAACCCTGACGGTGCTCCGATAATTTTATAATTCGCGTTCAAAATCAAGCGCTTATGCAGTTTTGACGCGATCCTTGATTGCGTGGCCTCCGACAACCGTCTAAAAGTCCGCGGACGCAAATCAGGCTGGGCGAATTCGGCTTTACGCCGGAATTGGCCCTCATTATCAGAATCAGGACAATCTCCTTGGGCCGCGAGCGATGGGCTGTTCGCGGGAGGAGGGCGCGCTGTGACCGCCCGCCGGAATTGAGAGAGCAATGAGCGTGACTTCAGGAACGAAAACTGAGAGCGGCATCGGCGAAACGATCCGGGTCGTGATCCACGCTCTCCTGATCGCTCTGGTGATCCGCACCTTCCTGTTTCAGCCGTTCAACATCCCATCCGGCTCGATGAAGGCGACACTGCTGGTCGGCGACTATCTGTTCGTCTCGAAATATTCCTACGGCTACAGCCACTACTCGATCCCGTTCTCGCCGCCGCTGTTCTCGGGGCGGATCTGGGGCTCGGACCCGAACCGCGGCGACATCGTCGTATTCCGCCTGCCGAAGGACGATTCCACCGACTACATCAAGCGCGTGATCGGCCTGCCCGGCGACCGCATCCAGATGCGGGACGGGCTGCTCTACATCAACGACACGCCGGTCGAGCGGCAGCGCATGAGCGAATTTGTCGGCGAGGACCCCTGCGGCGCCGAAGGCAGCGGCGTCTCCCGGGTGAAGCGCTGGAAGGAAACGCTCCCGAATGGCGTGTCCTACGAGACGCTGGACTGCGCCGACAACGGCTACGTCGACAACACCAACGTCTACACCGTGCCGACCGGCCACTTCTTCATGATGGGCGACAACCGCGACAACTCCACCGACAGTCGCTTCCTCGGCCAGGTCGGCTACGTGCCGCAGGAGAATTTGATCGGGCGCGCCCAGATGATCTTCTTCTCGATCGCCGAAGGCGAGCATGCCTGGATGTTCTGGCGCTGGCCCTGGGCGGTGCGCTGGAATCGCTTCTTCAAAATCGTCCGATGAAAGACGAAGCCAAGGACATCGCGATCCTACCGACCGAGGCGCAAGCGGGCCCCGACGGCGAAGCTGCGACCAAGACTCTTGATACCAAGACCCTTGA
Source organism: Bradyrhizobium sp. GCM10028915 (assembly GCF_042666195.1). Classification (NCBI taxonomy): domain Bacteria; kingdom Pseudomonadati; phylum Pseudomonadota; class Alphaproteobacteria; order Hyphomicrobiales; family Nitrobacteraceae; genus Bradyrhizobium; species Bradyrhizobium sp. GCM10028915. The sequence goes on along the minus strand of NZ_JBHTFN010000044.1, from coordinate 1,288,690 downwards.
GGTCAAGACGCCTGAGATCAAGACGCCCGCAAAGAAGAAGCGGGTGCGGAGCAGCAAGGTCAGGGGCTCGGATGCGAATGCGGGGCTCGAGGCACGCATCGGCTACAGCTTTGCCGATCCGAACCTCTTGATGCAAGGCATCACGCATGTCTCCGCGCTGAAGTCCGGGCGCAAGCGCGGCGACAGCTATCAGCGGCTGGAATTCCTCGGCGACCATGTGCTCGGGCTCGTCGTCTCCGACATGCTCTATCACGCCTTCCCGAACGCCGACGAAGGCGAGCTGTCCAAGCGACTTGCCGAACTGGTGCGCAAGGAGAGTTGCGCCGATGTCGCCAAGTCGCTCGGTCTGCTCGACGACATCAAGCTCGGCTCGGTCGGCTCCAGCGCCGACGCGCGCCTGCGCAAGAGCGTGCTCGGCGACATCTGCGAGGCCGTGATCGGCGCCGTCTTCCTAGACGGCGGCTACGCGGCAGCGGCCGATTTCGTCAAGCGCAACTGGACCGAGCGCATGCACAAGCCGCGACGTCCCTTGCGCGATCCCAAGACCGTTCTCCAGGAATGGGCACAGGGCAAGGGATTGCCGACGCCGGTTTATCGCGAGGTCGAGCGCACCGGCCCGCATCACGATCCGCAATTCCGCGTCGCGGTCGACCTGCCGGGGCTGGCACCGGCGGAAGGCATCGGCGGCAGCAAGCGCGCGGCAGAGAAAGTGGCAGCTTCAGTGATGATCGAACGTGAAGGCGTTGGCGGCGGCAATGATGGTTGAAGCAAGCGGCGAGGCGCCCACTGCCACGCGCTGCGGCTTCGTCGCGCTGATCGGCGCGCCGAATGTCGGCAAATCCACGCTGGTCAATGCGCTGGTCGGGGCCAAGGTCACGATCGTCTCGCGTAAGGTGCAGACCACGCGCGCGCTGATCCGCGGCATCGTGATCGAGAACAACGCGCAGATCATCCTGGTCGATACGCCCGGAATCTTCCTGCCCAAGCGCCGGCTCGACCGCGCCATGGTCTCGACCGCCTGGAGCGGCGCGCATGACGCCGACCTCGTCTGCGTGCTGCTGGATGCCAAGGCCGGCATCGACGAGGAAGCGGAGGCAATCCTCACCAAGGTCGCCAGCGTCAAGCACGAGAAGATTTTGGTCATCAACAAAGTCGACCTGGTCCAGCGCGAGAAGCTGCTGGCGCTGGCGCAGGCTGCCAACGAGCGCATGGCCTTCGCAAAGACGTTCATGATCGCGGCGATCTCCGGCGACGGCGTCGATGACCTCAGGCGTACACTGTCCGAGATCGTACCGCCGGGGCCGTTCCTCTATCCCGAAGACCAGATGTCGGACGCGCCGATGCGGCAGCTCGCGGCCGAGATCACGCGCGAGAAGATCTTTCGCAAACTGCACCAGGAACTGCCCTACCAGTCCACCGTCGAGACCGACAAGTGGGAAGAACGCAAGGACAAGTCGGTGCGCATCGAGCAGACGATTTTCGTCGAGCGCGAAAGCCAGCGCAAGATCGTGCTCGGCGCCGGTGGCGCCACCATCAAGTCGATCGGCGCGGACTCGCGCAAGGAGATCGGCGAGATCCTGGGCGTGCCGGTGCACCTGTTCCTGTTCGTCAAGGTGCGCGAGAACTGGAGCGACGATCCCGATCGCTACCGCGAGATGGGCCTGGAATTTCCCAAAGAATAACCAAGAAAAGATCGGTCGACGATGAGCGTACCCAGCAACGTACGGCGCTTCGAAGCGTTGCTCTATGCATCGTTGATGCTGGATGCCTTGTCGGTGGCGGTGCAGGACCGCACGCCGACTGCCGAGATGACCGAACAGATGATCATGACGTCGTCGCTGCTCGCCGGCGGCATGATCCTGCTGCTGGTGTATTTCGTCCGGCTGGCCGCGCACGGGCGCAAGAACTGGCCGCGCTGGGTGCTGGCGGCAGCGCTCGTGCTGTCGGTGATCTCGCTCGGCCAGATCATCGGCGAGAAAGGCATGGAACTCGACAGCGCCATCGAGATCGTCTCCTGCGTGCTGACCGCGATGGGATTGTATTTCTCGTTCCGCGGCGACGCGCAGGGCTGGTTCAACGCGTGAGGCCGTGTCGGGTGGATTGGCGGCGCGCAATTCACCTTCCAGGCGTGCCCCCGCGATTGGCCCATTAGGCCTTCGGCCAATCCGCCCTACGATTGAAGACCGGAATCCGCTAGACTTCACCGATGGAATGGACCGACGAAGGCATCGTGCTGGGGGTGCGGCGGCATGGCGAGAGCAGCGCCATCGTCGAGTTGCTAACCCGTGCCCACGGCCGCCATCTCGGTCTCGTCCGCGGCGGCGCCGGCTCTCGGATGCGTCCGTTGCTGCAGCCCGGCAACAGCCTCCGCGTGGTATGGCGGGCGCGGCTCGACGAGCATCTCGGCACCTATGCCATCGAGGGCCTCAAGCTGCGGGCGGCGACGCTGCTGGGATCATCCCACGGCGTCTACGGCATCACCCATCTCGCCTCTATCGCGCGGTTGCTGCCGGAGCGCGATCCGCACGAAAACCTCCTGGCGCTGCTCGAACATTCGCTGGACGATTTCGACGACATCGGCAGCGCGGCCGTGCACGTGATCCATTTCGAACTGGCAATGCTCACCGAACTCGGCTTCGGGCTGGCGCTGGAAAACTGCGCGGTGACAGGAGAGACCACCGACCTGATCTACGTCTCGCCCAAATCCGGCGGCGCGGTGTCCCGCGGGGCGGGCGAGCCGTGGCGCGACCGCCTGTTGCGGCTGCCGCCGTTCCTGCGCCAAAGCGAGGTGCAGGGCGACCTCACCGATCAGGATCTCCAGGACGGCTTTCGACTGACCGGCCTGTTCCTGCTGCGCCACGTGCTGGAACCACGCGGGCAAGGCCATTCCGATGCGCGGGCAGGCTTCATCAACGCGCTGACGCGACAGCAGGCAAAGGCCGCCATTCCCGCGCCATGAGCTTGGCGCGGCTCTGCGTTGCCTCAGTGGACCAGCCCTTGCTGAACCAAACTCGGTTCCCCGGACTTGCCATTTTGGGTTCCAACCGGGGATAGCCTCATGCTGATCAAGGGACTTGTGATATCGGCAGCGCTGATTGCGCTGGCGCCGGACGCCCTCGCGGGTGAGCAGCCGGGCGTCTTTCGCCGTGCTTCCTGTACCGTCGTCAGATTCTATGTGGCTAAATATTCCGCTGCAGCCGCAGAGGCATGGGCACGGTCCAAAGGCGCGACGGAGGCCGAGATCGACACCGCGCGGCGGTGCCTGACCAATGCCCCGGCCACCACGCAGGCTAAAGCCGCGCCACCCACCCAGACCTTCACCGCAGGCTGGGCCGGCCAGTAGGCCGCCACAGGGAACCAATCGATCCTTGCCCGATTCGCTTCCACGGTTTAACCGGGCGGCATGGGAAAACGATTGATTCCGCCGGAGGAACCGGCCGAAATTCACGAGGTGCCGCTGCGTGAGGCGTTGGAAGAGCGCTATCTCGCCTACGCGCTCTCCACCATCATGCACCGCGCGCTGCCGGATGCGCGCGACGGCCTGAAGCCGGTACACCGGCGCATCCTGTATGGCATGCGGCTGCTCCGGCTCGACCCGGGCACGGCATTCAAGAAGTCCGCCAAAATCGTCGGCGACGTGATGGGCTCGTTCCATCCTCATGGCGACCAGGCGATCTACGACGCCATGGTGCGGCTGGCGCAGGACTTCTCCTCGCGCTACCCGCTGGTCGACGGCCAGGGCAATTTCGGCAATATCGACGGCGATAATCCCGCCGCCTATCGCTACACCGAAGCGCGCATGACCGACGTCGCGCGGCTTCTGCTCGACGGAATCGATGAGGACGGCGTCGAATTCCGCCCCAATTACGACGGCCAGTCGAAAGAGCCGATCGTGCTGCCCGGCGGCTTCCCGAATCTGCTCGCCAATGGCGCGCAAGGTATCGCAGTCGGCATGGCGACCTCGATCCCGCCGCACAACGCCGCCGAGCTCTGCGACGCCGCGCTGCATCTGATCGAGAAGCCCGACGCGAAGTCGAAGGCCTTGCTGAAATGGGTCAAGGGTCCGGACTTTCCAACCGGCGGCATCTGCGTCGATTCCAAGCAGGCGATCGCTGAAGCCTACACCACCGGTCGCGGTTCGTTTCGCGTCCGCTCCCGATGGGAGCAGGAAGAGGGCGCGCGCGGCACCTGGGTCGTCGTCGTCACCGAGATACCCTTTCTGGTGCAGAAGTCCCGGCTGATCGAGAAGATCGCCGAGCTGCTGGACCAGAAGAAGCTGCCGCTGGTCGGCGATATCAGGGACGAGTCGGCCGAAGACGTTCGCATCGTGATCGAGCCGAAATCGAAGAACGTCGATCCCGCGCTGATGATGGAATCGCTGTTCCGGCTGACCGAGCTCGAAAACAAGATTCCGCTGAACCTCAACGTGCTGATCAAGGGCCGCATTCCCAAAGTCGTGGGGCTCGCGGAGTGCTTGCGCGAATGGCTCGACCATCTGCGCGACGTGCTGATCCGTCGCACCAACCATCGCAAGGCCGAGATCGAGCGCCGGCTGGAGATCCTCGGCGGCTTGCTGATTGCCTATCTGAACATCGACGAGGTGATCAGGATCATCCGCAATGAGGACGAGCCGAAGCCGGCGCTGATCAAGGCGTTCAAGCTCGCCGAGGTGCAGGCCGAAGCCATCCTCAACATGCGGCTCCGAAGCCTGCGCAAGCTCGAGGAGATGGAGATCCGCGGCGAGGACAAGGATCTTCGCAAGGAGCTGAAGGGCATCGAGGGACTGCTGGCGTCCGAACCCGAGCAGTGGAAGAAAGTCGGCGAGCAGGTCGGCAAGGTTCGCGACATGTTCGGACCGAAGACCCCGCTCGGCAAGCGCCGCACCACCTTTGCCGACGCGCCAGAGCATGATCTCGCTGCGATCGAGGAGGCACTGGTCGAGCGCGAGCCGGTGACGGTGGTGGTCTCCGACAAGGGCTGGATCCGCACTCTCAAGGGCCATGTCGAGGATCTCTCGGGGCTGGCCTTCAAGCAGGACGACAAGCTCGGATTCGCGTTCTTCGCGGAAACGACCTCGAAGCTGCTGCTGTTCGCCACCAACGGAAAATTCTACTCGCTCGATGTCGCAAAACTTCCGGGCGGCCGCGGTCATGGCGAGCCGATCCGCCAGTTCATCGATCTCGAGCCGGAGGCCGCGCCGGTCACGCTGTTCGTCAACAAGGGCGGACGCAGATTCCTGGTCGCGAGCCACGAGGGCCAAGGGTTCGTCGTCAGCGAGGACGATTGCGTCGGCACCACCAAGAAGGGCAAGCAGGTCCTCAACGTCGACATGCCGAACGAGGCGCGCACAGTCACCGAGGTGATCGGCGACACCGTCGCGGTCATCGGCGAGAACCGCAAGATGCTGGTGTTCCCGCTCGACCAGGTGCCGGAGATGGCGCGTGGCCGCGGTGTGCGTCTGCAGAAGTACAAGGACGGCGGCCTCTCCGACATTGCAGTGTTCGACGCCAAGACGGGCCTGACCTGGAAGGACTCCGCCGGCCGCGAATTCTCCGCGACCATGAAGGAGCTCGCCGAGTGGAAAGGCTCTCGCGCGGACGCCGGCCGTCTGCCGCCGAAGGGATTCCCGAAGTCGAACAAGTTCGGCAGGGGGATCGGGTAGTCGGGCGACAGTCTGGTTCCGCCGGTGCGCGCGGTCTGATACCGTCCGCCATCCCGGTGTTCTGGAACGTTGAGAAGTAGCGCGATGTACGATGTCATTGTTGTCGGCGGCGGCTCGGCCGGCGCTGCTGTTGCGGCGCGGCTCTCGGAAGATCCCGCACGGCGCGTCCTGCTGCTGGAGGCGGGTCTGGACTGGCGCGCCGACGAGGCGCCCTGGGAGGTGATGACGCCAAATCCCATCCCGATCATCCACAAGCGCGAGTACCAGGAGAAGTGGCAATGGCCGGATCTTCTGACGCGCCGTGTGGCCGGCCAGGAGCCGCGCTTCTACTGGCGCGGCAAGGGGCTCGGCGGCTCGTCGATGATGAACGGCCAGATCGCCATCCGCGGCGTCGCTGCTGCGTTCGACGAATGGGCCGCCAATGGCTGCACCGGCTGGTCGGCCACGGACGTGATGCCGTTGTTCTCGGTGATCGAGGATGATCTGGAATTCGGCGACGCCGCCGGCCACGGCCGCGGTGGACCGCTGCCGGTCTATCGCGCGCCGCCGGACAAATGGGGACCGATCGATCGCGGCTTGCGCGATGCGGCGCTGGCGAGCGGCTATCCCTGGTGCGCCGACGTCAACGGCCGGGACGGCGAGGGCGTCGCCTGCTATCCCATCAACAGCCGCGACAGCCGCCGCATCACCACCAACGAGGGTTATCTCGAGCCCGCGCGGGGCCGCGCCAATCTGGAAATTCGCGGGCATGCGCTGGTCGACAGCGTGCTGATCAGTGACGGACGGGCGACCGGCCTTCGCGTCCACATCGAGGGGCAGGGCACCCACGAGATCAGCGCACGCCAGATCGTGCTGTGCGCCGGCGCCATCCACAGTCCGGCAATCCTGCTGCGCTCGGGCATCGGACCTGCGGATGAGCTGAAGGCGATGGGGATCGCCGTCGAGCGGGACTTGCCGGTCGGCCGGCACTTCTTCGACCATCCGCTGTTTCGCGCCACGATCCAGCTTCACGAAAACCTGCGGCCCGCCGACCCCGACACCCGCCACACCAATTGCTGCGTGACCTATTCGTCGGGCCTCGCCAACGGCGGCAAGCGCGACATGATCCTGATCGCCTTCAACCACCGCGGCATCGGTGTGCCGGGCGCGATCGGCGCCGGGCTGTTCAACGCGTATTCGCGTGGCACGCTCAAGCTGGCCTCGACCGACCCCGCGATCGATCCTGTCGTCGAGGAGAACATGCTGGCCGATCCCCGCGACATGCTGCGCATGATGGATGCGGTGAGGCGGCTCGCCGTGATCACCGCCCAGCCGGCGCTATCAGGCATCGCCGACTGGATCCGGCTCGCAGACACGGATTTGAGCTTGCCCGAGGCTGCGGCCTTGCCCGATCACGAACTCGACGCGCTGCTGCGCCGTGAGACCGGCGATATCCAGCACGCCGCCGGCAGTTGCCGCATGACCGGCGTCAACGACGCCGACGGCGTGGTCAACCCTGACGGCACAGTGAAGGGTATCGCGGGCTTACGCGTTGCCGACGCCTCGATCATGCCATCGGATTGCCGGGCCAACACCCACTTCACGACGGTGGTGATCGGGGAAGCGATTGCGCGGATGATGCGTTGAGTTCAATCGCCCGTCCCGCCATGACGGTCTGACGAAACAGCACGCAGACGAAGACCTACCGCTCGACGGCCAGGCCGAACAGCGGTCGGAGCTGTGTCCCCAGAATGTTGCCGAGAAAAGCCGCAACCAGCCAGCACCAGCCATGCAGGCTGCCCGATGCGATCCCGCTGAAATAGGCGCCGATATTGCAGCCATAGGCGAGCCGGGCGCCATACCCGAGCAGCAGGCCGCCGATGATGGCGGCGAGGAGCGAGGATGCGGAGATGCGCCAGGTCGGATGGAATTTGCCGGCGAGGCCCGCGGCCAGCAACGCTCCGAGGATGATGCCGAAATCCATCACGGAGGTGATGTCGGCGAAGACGCTTTGCTGCAGCGATGGAGCGCGCGGGCCCTGCCAATAGGGCCATGACGCGACGTCGACGCCGACGCCCATCAGGATCTTCGATCCCCAGAGCGCGAAAGCGGAGGTGATGCCCCATGGGCGCCCTGCGAGATACAGCGTGGCGAAATTTCCGATCGCGAGCAGGATCGCGCCCCACAGCAGCGGCCACGGCCCCTGCATGAAGCGGCGTAGGCCTTGCAGCTTCGTCCGCGCTCCCGGCTCGAGTTCGCCGTGCCGGCCGATCTCGGCCCTGACGGTGGTGAGGTAGATCGCAGCCATCACGGCCCAGCAGAGCACGAGCGCCGGCAGCCATCCGAGCCGTTCGATCAACGAGACGGCGCCGATGTTCGGCAGCGCGCTCCACCACGGCAGATGCAACGCACCGAGCGTGCGATGAAGGCCGCCAGTGTCACCAGCATGCGGGTGTTGCCGCCGCCGGCGGTATAAAGCGTTCCCGACGCGCAGCCGCCGCCGAGCTGCATTCCAAGGCCGAACAGGAACGCCCCGGTCAGCATGCCCACGCCCACCGCGCCGAGCTCGCCATGCACGGCGACGCCGAACAGCGTACCTTGCGCGAGGGCCGGAAAGAACAGGGCCGTCGCCAGCGCCAGCATGACCATTTGCGCACGGAGACCGGCGCCCCGTCGCGCCACAATGAAGACGCGCCAGGCCGAGGTGAACCCGAACAGCGCATGATACAGCGTCAGGCCAAGTGCGCCTCCGAGAAGAAACAACAATCCCTGTTGCCACGAGATCGTGCCTGACAAGGCCGCTGCGCCCGCCAGAAGAATTGCCGCCGCGACAACGACGACCGTGAAATTGGCGCCGTGCCGGTCATTGTCAGGGGCAAGCAGTCGAGCATCGATAGATAGATCGGTCATGGCTCATCCAAGAAGCGGATTTCTTCGGCAGTGGGAGCTAACCGGGGCGAATTCTCCCCGTTCCAATCTTTCCACATTGGAACTGATGGGATCGCGCTAGGCTGTCATGCCCCGGCTCGACCGGGGCATCCAGTACGCCGCGGCTTCTCTTCTTAATCACGATCGTCTCGGAGTACTGGGTCGCCCGGTCAAGCCGGGCGACGACAGCGAGAGTGGAATGACTGGTCTTCGCGCCGATATACGATCCAAACAGCGGACGAGAGTTCGCGGTCTCGCGGCGCGTTCCGCCCGAGTTTTGCTTCGTCGCATTGCCCTCGTTGAGACAAGGGCGCAGGGAAGACCGGGCGCCGGCTGGCACCCGCAGGTCCGTGCGCGACAGAAATGCACACGGGGTGGACCACAGGTTCGCCGGATCGCCCGGCCTTCCCTGCGCGATGGTTTTAACGTGTCCTTCGTGCTCTCCCCGGGGAGCGATGCACTATTGCCCCCGTCCCATGCAGATGACTGATGCGCGCGCCCGGTTGGACCGCCACATCACCGCAGGACTTGACGCACAGACCCCGGGCGTCAGGACCACACGACTTGTTCGTCCGCGCACGTCCTCGCATGTCGCTTCGGGAGCTGGCGTGTGCTCGCACCCGAAGCCATACGAAGACGCTGTCGGCGCCGTGTCGTAGGCACGAATGCCATTGCTCACAGCCGAAGCCGCCCTGCAATGCAATCGCGCCCGACGCCGTCGCGTCCATCGCTACCCAGCCCGCGGTTCGTGACGATCGCGATCCGCCCCTTGTCTTGGGCCAGGGTGTGTCGCTTGTACGTCAAATCCGAATTTCGGTAAAGTGGAATATTTTTGCCGGGTGCACTTGACTAGCCAAGGCGGCACACTTTCTCGCAGTGTTTCGCCCTTTGGCGCACCGCGCTCCAGGGAGGCGTCTGGAGCTATCGCCAGAAGCAACATTGTTCCGAAATTGTGATGCGATGTCTTTTGGCCATGCCATTTCGTGAGTATGATGCAACTGAAGAGTCCCACACCTAGCGGGGACACGTTCAGGGAGAGTCGCCATGGCTGTAGCAGGGACAGCTCGGTGGACGTGGATTTGGCCAGGGCTCGCGTGGGGCGTCCTGTTGATCAGTTTCGTTCTCGGCAAAGGCGGGGTCATCGACGCCGCCGCCGGAGCGGCTCTGTTCGGCACGGTCTTCGCCGCCGTGTATCACGCCGAGGTGGTCGCTCACCGCGTCGGCGAGCCGTTCGGCACGCTGATCCTGGCATTGGCCGTGACGGTGATCGAGACGGCGCTCATCGTCTCGGTGATGATCGGCGCGCCTGCCGAGAAGGCCGGGCTGGCCCGCGACACGGTTTTCGCGGCAGTCATGATCGTCTGTAACGGCATCGTAGGTGCTTGTCTGCTGTGGGGCGGCGTGCGCCACCATGAACAGGGCTTCCAGGCGCAAGGCGCCAGTGCCGCTCTCGCCGTGCTGGTGGCTCTCACCAGCCTCACGATGGTGCTTCCGAACCTTGCAGCCCAAGAGCTCGGTCCGCTGTACAACACCTCGCAGCTCATCTTTGCCGCGCTTGCGTCCTTGATTCTGTACCTCGCGTTCGTCTTCGTTCAGACGGTCAGACACCGTGACTATTTCCTGGCCGCGAAAGGTGCCGCGGCCGACGAGCATTCGCCTCCTCCGGACAACGGAACGACCAGCCTGAGCGCCGCTCTCCTCGTCGTCTCCCTTGTGGCCGTCGTGGGGCTTGCGAAAGTCCTGACCCCCAGCGTGGAGCGCGCCATCGATTATCTCCAGGTCCCTAAGGCAGTCGTCGGCACGATCATCGCCGCACTCGTTCTTCTTCCGGAGGCAGTGGCGGCCATCAAGGCGGCGCAAAGCGACCGGCTTCAGACCAGTCTCAACCTCGCCCTCGGCTCGGCGCTCGCGACCATCGGCCTGACCATTCCCGCCGTCGCGGCTGTCTCGATCGTCATGGGATATCGGCTCGAACTCGGGTTGGACATAAAGGATTTGGGGCTGCTCATGCTCACGCTGCTGTTGAGTGTCATCACACTCGGCACCGGGCGGACCACGGTGCTGCAGGGCGTCGTGCATCTGGTCATCTTCGCCGCGTTTCTGTTTTTCGCGGTAGTGCCGTGAGCTCGCGGAACGACGCCGCCAGGCCGAAGGATCAAATTCGATAGGATTCGAGGAGCGCTCGATGATCCGACATCTTACGCGATTTGGCATCTTAACGCTCCTTGTCGTCGGCTTGCAGGGCTGCGGGGAAAAGAAGAAGGAGGCGAGCGAACAACCGGTCCGCGGTCTGCGCGCCTACAAGGTGGCCGCGACGGCGGAAAGCCGCGTTCGGCGCTTCCCGAGCGTTCTGCAGCCGGCCGACGTCAGCAGCCTCTCCTTCGAGATCGGGGGCCAGCTGAAGGCCGTCGTCCTCACCGTCGGCCAGAAGGTGCAACTCGGCGACGTTCTTGCCGAAATCGATCCGAGATCGCTGCAGAGCCAGGTGGACCAGGCCAGCGCGGGCGTGCAGCAGGCGCAGGCGCAGCTCGACAACGCCCAGTCCGATTTCCAGCGCAAGGAAGAACTCCTCAAGCGCGGCGTCGCGACCCAGGCGGCTTTCGAGCAGTCTAACGCCACCTTGCTCAGCTCGAGAGCCCAGTTCGACCAGGCGCGCCGCCAGCTCGAATTGGCCGATCAGAACCTTGACCGCAGCAAGCTGCTGGCTCCCTTCGCCGGGACCATCGCTCGCGTGGAGGTCAAATCCTTCGCGCAGGTCGCTGCGGGGCAGCCGGTCGCTACCCTCTACAGCGACGACAGCTTCGAAATGTCCTTTCTGGTGCCGGCCGCGACCTTCCAGAGCCTGAAGGTCGGGCAGAAGGTGGCCATCAAGGTCGCTGATAAGCCCGATCTTCCGCTCAAGGGCGAGATCAGGGAGCTCGGGTCCAAAGCCGAGCAGGTATCGGCGTTCCCGGTTGTGGTCAGGCTGGACAACAATGCCCCTGGTCTGAACGCCGGTATGTCGGTCGAGGTCGCGATCGAAGAACCGTTGGTCGTGGGCCGCAGCGGGTTTCTCGTTCCGCTCACCGTGCTGGTGCCCGAAGGCGGAAAGGTCCTGCAGAACACCGGTACGGTGTTTCGCTACGACGAGGCAAGTTCGACGGTGAAGAAGAGCACCGTCACCGTTGGCGGAATCCGGGACAATCGTCTCGTCGTGGTGGAGGGCGTCAAGCTTGGGGACGTCCTGGCCTCGGCAGGGGTGTCCTACCTCTCGGACGGACAAAAGGTGAAGCTGCTTCCGTTCGAGGAGGCGGGGCCGTGAATCTTCTCACCCGGTTCGGTCTGGCGCGGTCCCGATTCACGGTCATGGCCATGATCGGTCTGCTGATTGCCGGCATCGGGCTCTATCCGAACTTCCCTAAACGCGAAGACCCGGTCATCGTCATCCGGACAGCGGTTGTGTCGGCCCTTTTTCCGGGCATGGCGCCCGAGCGAATGGAGAATCTGGTCGCCGTTCCCGTCGAGCGAAAAGTACGCGAGCTCGCTGAGGTCAAGGACATCCGAACGCTTGCCGGCGAAGGATCCCTGACCATCTATGTCGACCTGAAGGACGAAATCGCGAACGTCAACGCCACCTGGCAGCGACTGCGCGACAAGATGGCCGACGCCAAGATCGAGCTGCCCGATGGGGTGGTCGGACCGTTCGTCAACAGCGACTTCGGCGATGTCGCAATCGCGACCATCGCCATCACAGGGGAAGGCTTTTCCCCCCGCGAACTGAAGGACGCGGCCGAGGACTTTCGGAAGAAGCTCTACCAGATCGCGGGAATCTCCAAGGTCGAGCTTCACGGCGTGCAGGACGAACGGGTTTGGCTCGAGCTCGATACCCGAAAGATGGCCGCGATCGGCGTTCAGGTCAACGCGTTGATCAAGGATCTCCAGGGACAGAATGTCGTGCTGCCGTCCGGCAACATCAACGCCGACGGCACGCGCCTTCTGCTCGAGACCTCCGGCGATTTTCCAAACGTGCGGGCGATCGAGACCATGCTCACGCGGGTCGGGACCACCGACAGCCTGGTTCGGCTTGCCGATATCGTCACGGTCCGCCGAGACTACGTCTCACCGAAGGTCAAGCCGATCTATTTCAATGGTCGTCCCGCCGTGGTCCTCAGCGTCATTATGCAGCCGGACCAGGACGTCACGCAGCTTGGAGTCAAGCTCCGTGCGGCCGCAGGCGACTATGAGGAGCGCCTTCCGATCGGCTACGCCGTCTCTTTCGCGACATACCAGGCCGATCAGGTCAGCGCCTCCGTCAATTCCGCCCTGTCGAGTGTGGCCCAGACTTTCGTCGTCGTGGCAGTGCTGGTGATCGTTTTTCTGGGCCTGCGGGCGGGCACTATCGCGGCGATGATCGTTCCCTTCGCCGTGATGTTTTCGTTGATCGGCATGCGGGCGCTGGGGATCGCGCTGGAGCAGGTCTCGATCGCGGCGATCATCATCGCGCTCGGTCTCCTGGTCGACAATGGCGTCGTCATCGTCGAGGACATCGTCAGCCGGATCGGCCGCGGAGTGCCTCCCGAGGAGGCCGGTCTTGCCTCCGGAGAGCAGTATGCGCTGCCGCTCCTGATCTCCTCGATCACCACCATCGCAGCGTTCTTGCCGCTCATGCTGCTATCGGGCGCGTCTGGCGAGTATGCGTTTTCGCTGGCGGCCGTGGTGGCGCTCACGCTCGGCGGCTCCTGGATCACGGCGATGTACATTCTTCCCGCCCTGACCGTGTGGCTGATCGGCCGGGGGGCCGGATCTGCTGAGGAGGATGCGGCGCCGTCTCGCCTGCAGCGGCTCTATGCCTCCGCGCTCGGCTCGGCCTTGCGCTTCTCTCCTATCGTCCTGGCCGGTTGCATTGCGCTCGTCGTAATTGCGCTTACTCAATTCCCGCGCATCCCGAAGGAGATGTTTCCGCTCAGCGAACGTAGCCAATTCCTGATCTACATGAATATGCCTGACGGGACCGACATCTCGCAAACGGAAGATCGCGCGCGCGAGATCGAACGGTGGCTCGGGGACAGAACGGCCAATCCGGAGATCTCCAGCGAAATCCTCTACGTGGGTGACGGCGGGCCGAGATTCTATCTCACTCTGACCCCAGTCCCGCCGGATCCGGCGTCCGCGTTCTTCCTTGTCAACACGACGGACTACCAGGCTGCGGTGCGTGCGGCCGATCGTGCCTGGAAATACCTTTATGCCAATCACCCAGAAGCAAGCTTCAAGATCAAGCGGCTGGCGATGGGAGCCGTCGAATCGGGCGTCGTGGAGCTGGAGATATCGGGCCCGGACGGTGACCGGCTGCTCGCTTTCAGCGAACGGGTTCGATCCCTGTTGCAGGCGGCGCCGAACGTCCGTGAGAACGATGACGACTGGGGCAACAAGATCGTCAAGGTGGTCGTCGAGATCGACCAGGACCGTGCGCGCCAGCTTGGAGTCACCTCTGAGGAAGTCACTCGGCTCCTGAACACGTATTTCACCGGCACCGCGGTGTCGATCTACCGGGAAGGCGATAACTCGATCCCGATCGTGCTGCGCGCCGGCGCGTACACCTCGCAGAGCCTGGAAGGCCTCACCAGCGCCACCTTCGCAAAGAGCGGCGGCCTCATCTCGCTGGCGCAGGTCGCGAGGCTGAAGCCGGGGTTCGATTTCGCGCGGATCCGCCGCAAGAACCAGGAACGAACGATCACGGTGACCGCCCGCAGCACCTCCCTGACGGCCGGGCAGCTTTTGGAAACGATTCAGCCCAGGCTCAACGAGATGGACATGACTGGGGGATATCACGTGACCGTCGGCGGCGAGATCCAGAAAAGCGCGGAGACAAACCAGAAGCTCGCCGCGGGCTTTCCGATCGCACTTGCCGTGATGGTGCTGGCGATCATCCTGCAGTTCAACTCCTTCCGGCGCACGCTTCTGACGTTCATGAGCATACCGCTCATCCTGATTGGGATTCCGTTCGGCCTGCTGGCGGCCGGACAACCGCTCTCGTTCTTCGGCACCCTCGGCATCATCAGCCTGTCGGGCATCATCATCAACAACGCCATCGTTCTGATCGATCAGATCGATATCGAGCGAGAGACGCTTCCGCTGCGGGAAGCCATCGTAGCTGCGTCGGGAAAGCGTCTTCGTCCGATCCTCCTGACGTCGGCCACTACGGTCCTTGGGCTCGCACCCATGGCCATCTCCGGCGGCGCGTTGTGGCAACCCATGGCGGTGCTCATGATGTCCGGGCTTGCTGTCGCCTCGCTCCTGACCCTGTTCTTCGTTCCGGCTGGATATTTCGTGCTTTTTGGGATTCCTTCTCCCGGAGGCAAGAAAGCCGTTTTCAAATTCAGTGCCGGTCCTAGCTCACGTTCCGGTTGACGCAGCCGAACTCGGTTTGGCCCATTTTGCGACCTCATGGAGGCAGCCTTTAAGCCGATGCTTGGAGGCTAAATCAGCCCCGCCAGCCGCAGCGCCACACCCGCAGCGCAGCTGCCGGCGAGCACCGTCAACATCCCCAGCTTGAACCGAAAGATCGCGGTTGCGGCTGCGATCGACAGCACGAGCGCGGGGAGATCGACGCTCGTCAGCACCGGCATGTCGAAGTCCAGCGGAAACGCATGCACCGGCACGGTGTCGCGGAACAGCGTGTGCAGCGCGAACCAGATCGAGAGATTGAGGATCACGCCGACGACGGCGGCGGTGATAGCGCTCAGCGCGCCCGCAAGCCCGGTGTTGCCGCGCAGCCGTTCGATGTAGGGAGCACCGACAAAGATCCAGAGGAAGCATGGCGTGAAGGTGACCCAGGTCGCGAGCAATCCGCCGAGCGTGGCCGCAAGCATCGGCGACAGGCCGCTGGCGTCGCGGTAGGCGGCCATGAAGCCCACGAACTGGAGCACCATGATCAGCGGACCCGGCGTGGTCTCGGCCATGCCGAGGCCGTCGAGCATCTCGTGCGGCTTGAGCCAGTGATAGTGCTCGACCGCCTGCTGGGCGACATAGGCCAGCACTGCGTAGGCGCCGCCGAAGGTGACCATCGCCATTTTCGAGAAGAACAGCGCGATGTGACTGAAGACATTGGCCTGCCCGAGCACAAGCACGAGCGCGATCACCGGCACCAGCCAGAGCGCAAGCCACAGCGCGCCGACGCGAATGGTGCGGGCGGTGTTGGGTCGGACATGATCGGGCACGGCGTCGCCCAGCATGCTGTCGATCAAGGCGCTGCTGCCGCCGTGACCATGACCGGCCGGCGCGAACTCCGGAAGGCCGCTTCTCGCGCCGGCATAGCCGATGATGCCTGAGGCGATGATGATGATGGGGAAGGGGACGGCAAAGAAGAAGATCGCGACGAAGGCCATCGCGGCGAGCGCGATCATGATGCGGTTCTTCAGCGCGCGCTTGCCGACGCGCACCACGGCCTCGACGACGATGGCGAGCACGGCGGCTTTCAAGCCGAAGAACAGCGCCTCGACGAAGCTGACATTGCCGTAGGCGGCGTAGACGTAGCTGAGGCCCATGATGGCGATGATGCCGGGCAGGATGAACAGTCCGCCCGCCATCAGCCCGCCGGCAGTGCGATGCATCAGCCAGCCGATATAGGTTGCGAGCTGCTGCGCCTCCGGGCCCGGCAAGAGCATGCAGTAGTTCAGCGCATGGAGGAAGCGGCCTTCCGAGATCCACTTCTTTTCCTCGACCAGGATGCGGTGCATCACCGCGATCTGGCCCGCGGGCCCGCCAAAACTCAGGCAGGCGACACGGAGCCAGACGCGAAAGGCTTCACTGAAGCTGACGCCGTGACCGGCATCAGCTCCGGTTTCGATCGTACGCGTATCCATCAAGCCTTTGCCTTGTTGGTCGGCCAGTTATGGGTCTCAGACGTCGCGTCGCGGCACCAGCGATAGAACGCGTCGTAGAGCAGCATACCGGCCTCGAGCTGTTCGAGGTCGTCATCATACATCCGCGACAGCCCGAGCGAAGCCGCGAGCAGACCGGGAGCCTCCGGCGCAAGGTCGGGCCGCCCGGTGTCGGCGCCGCGCACCAGCGTTGCGAGCCGGAGCAGCGCCGGCGCGGCAATCCCGAACTCCTCGATCATCACGTCGAAGGTGCAGAGCTCGCCACGGTGGCTCCAGAACACGTTCTCGATGTCGAACGGGGCTGCCTTGAAGCGTTCGCCGACGGCGACCACTTCGGACGGTGCCACGAACAGGAACACCGCATTGGGATCGACGAAGCGTCGGATCAGCCAGGGGCAGGCAATGCGGTCGACCTTGGGCCGCGCCCGCGTCACCCAGACGGTGCGTCCCTTGGCGTCGGGCGGCGGCAGCTTGCGGGTATCGAGCAGCGGCAGCTTTGCGTCCTTCCAGCCCTCGAATCCGCCTTCCAGCGTCTCGGCCTGGACCCCAAGCTGCCTAAGCCAGGCCGCCGTGCCCTGCGCCAGCTTTGCGCCGCGCAGGCAGGAGACGATGGCGGTGCGGCCGGCGAATTCGGCACCCCATTCCGGAACATTGTCGTGGCTGAGCTTGATCGAACCTGGGATCAACCGCCGGTCGGCGGCAAAATCCTCGTCGGTGCGCACGTCGATCAGGGCAGGGGCGTTTGCCGTGCCGATCAACCGTGCCAGCTTGTCAGATGATATCGTCGTGTAGGAAGACATGATGCGCCCTCGTGAAAAACAACGGGACGCGATACTTGGGCATGTCGCCTCGTGGGGAGATCGCTCAAATCCCCATGGCGTTCATTACACCGAAACGGCACCTACCTGTCAATCGGCTCATTCCGGCGATTTTGCCCAGAAGACTCGCAGGTCTATATAGGGGTTAACGGCCCGGGCCTTTCGGAGACTTTGCGATGCATTCCCATTCCGTCGAACAATGGACCCATGACCACGCCTTCCTGGGCGAGAAGCACGACGAGAACGAGCGACGCACCTGGCTCGTCGTCATCCTGACGCTGGTCATGATGGTCGGCGAGATCGTCGCCGGCTCGCTGTTCGGCTCGATGGCACTGCTCGCCGACGGCTGGCACATGGGCACGCATGCGGCAGCGCTGGGGATTGCCGCGTTCGCGTATCGCTTTGCACGGCGGCACCTGGGGAGCTCGCATTTCAGCTTCGGCACCGGCAAATTCGGCGATCTTGCCGCCTTCGCCAGCGCGATCATCCTCGGCCTGATCGCGGTCGAGATCGCCTATGAGAGCGTGCTGCGGCTGATCAATCCGGTGCCGATCGTCTATGGCGAGGCGATCGTGGTCGCTGCCCTCGGCCTGTGCGTCAACCTCGCCAGTGCCTGGCTGCTCCGCGACAACCATGGTCATCACCATCATGGCCATGCGCATGATGATCACGATGATCATGACCATGATCACCACCACCACGACAACAATCTCCGTGCTGCCTATGTCCACGTCATGGCGGACGCAGCGACCTCGGTGCTGGCGATCGCCGCGCTCGTCGTCGCCATGTATTCGGGATGGGCCTGGGCCGATCCGGCGGTCGGCCTGATCGGCAGCGCCGTGATCGCGAGCTGGGCGTTCGGCCTGATCAAGACATCGGGCGCGGTGCTGCTTGACGTGCGCGCCGACGAGAAGCTCGAGCGTGTGATCCGGGCGCGCATGGAGATCGGCGACGACCGCGTCACGGATTTGCATCTCTGGCAGGTCGGCCCCGGCCATTGCGCCGTGCTGGTGTCGGTGGTGTCGGACCAGCCGAAGCAGCCGGCGGTCTACAAGAAGCGGCTCGCCGGACTGAAGGGGCTCAGCCACGTCACCGTCGAGGTCGAGACCTGCCCGCACTGAAGCGGTCTGCGGGAATTCTGCGAACGGACCAGGGTTGATCCTCGGTCACACCCGACAAGACAGCCGACCTGGCTGCAAGGGAGGAACGAATGATGCCAAAGATCAAAAAGATCAAGCTCGCCGTCGTTGTCGCTGCACTCGTTCTGTCCGGTCATGCGGTGCTCGCGCAGTCCGAAAAGACCGGTGTCGAAAAACTCTACGTGCTCAATTGCGGCGAGGGTACCGCCGGCGACATCTCGCGCTGGACGCCCGGTCTCAATGAGGGCAAGACGATGGACTTCGTCGACAGCTGCTATCTCGTGAAGCACGCCAAGGGCTGGTTCCTGTGGGATACCGGCATCGCCGACGCAGTCGCCGCGATGCCGAATGGCCTTGCGCCCGCCGATCCCAAAGCCGTGACCTGGCGCCGGCCGAAGACGCTTGCCGCGCAGCTCGAACAGCTCGGCCTCAAGCCCGGTGACGTCAAGATGATGGCCGTCTCGCACACCCATCCCGACCATACCGGCAATGTCGAGCTGTTCCCGCAGGCCATGCTCTATGTGCAGAAGGCCGAGTATGACTGGCCCGGCGCCAACAACGAGCCGCGCTTCAAGCCGTCGCATCCGGTCGAGCTGCTTGCGGGCGACAAGGACGTGTTCGGCGACGGCAGCGTGACCATCCTGTCGACGCCCGGCCATACGCCGGGACACCAATCGCTGCTGGTGAAGCTGCCGAAGACCGGCGCCGTCGTGCTGTCGGGCGATGCGGTGCACTTCAAAGACAATTGGGACAACCGCCGTGTGCCGAGCATGAACGCCAACAAGGACCAGAGCGCGGCCTCGATGCAGAAGATCGCCGACACGCTCGGCAAGGAGAAGGCGCAACTCTGGATCAACCACGACAAGATCCAGCGCGACAGCCAGAAGATGTCGCCCGAGTTTTACGACTAGCTTCCCGCGACGCCCCTGTTGCCACTACGGTGGCAGCAGGGGCGTGCTAGCGCCCTCAGCAAGCTCCGCAACGGGAGACGATTGTGGGTGAGTGGGCCGGGGTTGCGATCGCGCTGGCGTCGAGCAGCCTTGGCGGCACTGCCGCGGCGATCACCCGCTATCTGGTCGGCGGCGCCGATCCGATCCTGCTCGCGATCCTGCGCTGGGGGATCGGCTTTCTCTGCCTGCTGCCGTGCGCGCTTCTGCTCGGCGTGCGCTGGCCGCAGCGGTCCGACTGGCCGGCCGTGGCGCTGCTCGGCATCTGCTTTTTCGGCGTGTTCTTCATCCTCTACAACATCGCGGTGTCCTACACGACCGCCGCGCGCGCCAGTCTCGCGCTGGCGACGCTGCCGCTCCACACCATGGTGGTCGGCGCCATCCTCGGCGTCGAGCGGCTGACGGCGCGCAAGATCACCGGCGTCGGCATCGCGGTGCTCGGCGTGGCGGCGGCACTGGCCGCGGGCCTGGCGCAAAGCCCGCCCGAGGCCTGGCGCGGCGAGCTGATCATGACCGGTGCCGTGTTCTGCATGGCGTTCTACAACGTGCTGTCGCGCCCGCTGATGCAGCGCTCCAGCCCGCTCGGCTTTCTCACGGTCGGCATGGGAGCAGGCGCCGCCGTGCTGGTGCTTGCGAGTATCGTGAAGGGCAGCTTTGCAGCGCTGGGGCAGTTCACGACGGCGCAGTGGATTGCCGGCATCTATCTCGGCATCGGCGGCGGTGCGCTCGCCTTCATCCTCTGGGTCATGGCGCTGGCGCGCGCGACGCCGACCCGGGTCGCCAATACGATGACGGTCAATCCGATCGCCGCCACCTTGCTCGCCGCGCTGCTGATCGGCGAGCCGATCACGCCAAATCTACTGATCGGGCTGGTCGCCGTGTTCGCCGGCATCTGGATCGCGACCGGCGAAACGAAGCCGGCCTAGGTGCGCGGTGCCGTGACCGGCGGCGGGCTCGCTTCCGGCGCCTTCTTCGGTTTCAGCGAGCCGGCGTAGAAGGAGATCAGCCAGACCAGGATGACGGCGAGGAGATAGACACCCCAGGCCTGCGGCGGCGTAGTCGCCCAGCGCAGGAGGCCTTTGAATGTGCGGGGTGGGCGCGTGTCTTCGGTCATGCTGCGCTTGTGCGCGAAAGCTCCGGCCCGGTCAATCCGGCCGCGGTTGCGCGCGGATCATGAACAGCGCGGCCAGCGCCGAGAGGCTGAGCGCGGAGGAGACGATCAGCACCTTGGCGCCCATGACGTCGATGAGCAGGCCAAAGGCCAGCGGCGCCACGGCCTGCGCCATCCGTGCCGGCGCGCCGATGATGCCGAGGCGATAGCCGAAATCCTTGGGGCCGAAGATCGACAGCGGCAGCGTGCCGCGCGCGATGGTCAGGATGCCGTTGCCGGAGCCGTGGAATAGCGCAAACGCACTGGCCGCGGCGCCGCCGAAGATCGCCACGACCACCGCGCCGATCGGGTGAGTGAGGCAGGCGAGCCGCGTCGACCACAGCGGATGAAAGCGGCTGAGGAAGCCTGCCTCCAGAACCCGTGCGGCCACTTGCGCGGGGCCGATCAGCGCACCGGCCGCGATCGCCTCGACCGGCGTCGCGCCGGTTGCCTCCAGGATGCGCGGGAAATGCGCGGCCATCGCGCCGGTGACGGTCCAGACCGCGGCAAAGATGAAGGCGAGCAGCACCATGGTGCGGTCGAGCGGCAGATGCGGCTTCGCCGCTGTCGCCGCTGCTTGCTTGGCGCCCTTGATCGTCGGCAGCAGGAAGAAATTGAGCGGCAGGCCGATCAGGATATTGGCAGCGGCCCAGGCGAAGCAGGTGTCGCGCCAGCCAAAATGCGACAGGCCCCAGGCGGTGAGCGGCCAGCCGACGGTCGATGCAAAGCCCGCCATCAGCGTGATGCCGGTGATCGGCCTGCGCGCCTCGGTGCCGTAGATGCGCCCGAGCGCGGCGAAGGCGGCGTCGTAGAGACCCATCGCCATGCCGATGCCGAGCACGAGCCAGGCCATTGCCATCACCGCCACCGATTGCGAGAGGCCGAGCAGAACGAGGCCGGCGGCGATCGTCAGGTTCGACACCGAGAGGACCTGCCGGCCGCCGACCAGATCGATCTGTCGCCCGATGCGCGGCCCGAGCAGCGCCGAAATCACCAGCGAGGCCGAGAACGCGCCAAACACCCAGTTGGAGGAGATACCGAGATCGCGCGCCATGGGATCGGCGAGCAGCGCCGGCAGATAGTAGCTCGAGGCCCAGGCCAGGGTCTGCGTGGTACCGAGCGCCAGGATGATCGGAAGCTGGCGCTGGCTCATATCCCCGTATTTCTGATCGGCGGTGTCATCATTCGCATTTGCCGCCCGAGGCGGGAGCGCGTCAACAGCGTCCGCGACATATGCGACCTGCCGCGGGCGGGAGCCTTGGCCGTGAGCGGAGCTTTGGCGACGCAAGCTCCGCGCGCCGCCTTTCGCTCGTCACGAATGCACGCCATAATGGCGCATGCAATTGACCTCTCGCCTTGCGCTGATGAACTGGTTGGCCGGCCAGGGGCTCACCGGCCTGCCCGAACCCGAACTGCTGCGCGGCTTCTGCGAGCGCTGCCGCGCCGAGGGGCTGGAACTCTCGCGTGGCCTTGTCGTCATCGATACGCTGCACCCGATCTACGAGGGTCGCGCCTTCCGCTGGAGCGATACACCGACCAACGAGAGCGACGTCGTCGAATACGGCTCGACGGCCGAGGGCGACGCGGCCAACAATTGGCGCCGGTCGGTTTTCTATCATTTGCTCGAGCACGGTCACGACGAGATGGTGATCGACCTCGCCGACGCGCCCTCGCTCGATTTTTCGCAAATCGGCGAGCTCGCCGAAACCGGTCATCGCCATTTCCTGGCCTTTGTGCACCGCTTCGGGGAGACCGGAGCGCTGGGGCAGATGGACTGCCTCTACTCCTCCTGGACAACGCGACGCGACAGCGGCTTCGCCGACGCCGAACTCGCCGCGCTGCGCGATCTCGTGCCGGTGCTGGGGCTCGCGATCAAGTCGGCGCAGCAGGTCGACATCGCGCGCACGCTCGGCCGCGTCTATCTCGGCCGCGATGCGTCAGAGCAGGTCTTGAGCGGACGTATCTCGCGCGGCGTCACCGAGCGCATCAACGCCGTGCTGTGGTATTCGGATCTGCGCGGCTCGACCGGAATCAGCGAGAGCATCGGCCCCGACGAGATCATCCCGTTCCTCAACGACTATGCGCAGGCCGTGATCGACGCGATCCACGACGCCGGCGGCGACGTGCTGAAGCTGATCGGCGACGGCGTGCTTGCGATGTTCACCGGTGAAGACATGGCGCATGCCCGGCGCGCGGCGCTGCGCGCCGAGCATCTGTTCCGCAAGAACGTCGCTGCGCTGAACCTGAGGCGGGGCGCGGAGGGCCGTCCCACCACGTCCGCCTATATCGGCCTGCATGTCGGCGAGGTCTTCTACGGCAATATTGGCAGCGAGGACCGGCTCGACTTCACCGTGGTCGGTCCGACCGTGAACGAGGTCAGCCGCATCGCCTCGATGAGCCGTTCGGTCGATCGCGAGCTGCTGGCATCGGCAGAATTCTACAAGGGCCTCGACGCCGCCGGCCGCCGCTATCTCGTCTCCACAGGCCGCTACGCGCTGCGTGGCATCGGCCGTGCGCAGGATCTCTACACGCTTGATCCGGAGGTGGACGCGAGCGAGCCGGTGACAGGCAGCTACGAGCGGTATCTGGCGAACTAGGCTGGCTGCTTCAACATACTCCGTCATTGCGAGGAGCTCTTGCGACCAAGCAATCCAGACTGTCTCCGCGGACGGATTCTGGATTGCTTCGCTTCGCTCGCAATGACGGTGCAGCTAACACCGCGCCACCGCCTCATCGCCCACCATGTCCGGCTGCCGGTCCAGCGCCACCGCGGGCGAGAGCCAAATGACCAGCGCCTGCACGCCGAACACGGCGGCGGCGAGATAGAGGCACGCTTCGGCGCTCCACAGGCCGCCGACGATCGCACCCAGCGCCGAGCCGACCGGACGGGCGCCATAGCTCATGATGTTGATGGCGGAGACGCGGCCGAGCAGGCGAGGCGGCGTCACCGACTGGCGCAGCGTCGTGGTCGAGATCACCCACAGGATCGGCCCGACGCCGAGCAGAAAGAAGCTCAAGGCCGCAAGCCAGGGCGAGGGGACCAGCACCGTCAGCGCCATCACCACCGCCGCGACGAAGCCGGTAACGGGGCCGAGGCCGACGACCGTGCCGAACGCGATGCGCTTCATCACCCGCGTCGCGAACAGCGCGCCGATCACCATGCCGACACCGTACATCGTCAGCACGGTGCCGACGCCGACCGCGTTTAGGCCGAGGTGACGTACGGCATAGGGCACGAACACCGCGATCTGCAGGAACCATCCGGTGTTGAAGATGAACTGGGTGATGAACACCGGCCGCAGCAGCGGATGATGAAACACGAAGGCCGCGCCTTCGCGGATGTCCTGAAACGGATGCCGCCGTGGCGCCGGCGTGCGGGCGGGCTCGTAGATGCCGGAGAGCAGCACGACGGCGATCGCGGACAGCGCGGCCGCAAAGCCGAAGGCCGGGCTCGCGCCCCACCAGCCCACCAGCGCGCCGCCGAGCGCAGGGCCGCTGGCGAAGGCGATGGTGCGTGCGAGCTCGATCCGCGCATTGGCCGCCGGTAGCAGGTCCGAACTCACCAGCGAGGGCACCAGCGCCGGCGCGGCCACGCTGTAGACGACGGTGCCGCACACGGCGGCAAAGCCGAGCAGCGCCAGCAGCGGCAGATTGAGCGCGCCGAGCGCGAGCAGCAGCACGATCGCTGCAAGGGCCGCGGCCCGCAGCGCCTCGGCGCCCGCCATCAGCGAACGGCGGGAGATGCGGTCGGCCAGCAGGCCGGCGGGGATGGCGAAGAGGACGAAGGGCAGGGTCAGCGCGGTCTGGAGCAGGCCGGTCTGGCCTTCTGCCACGCCGAGCGTCAGCACCGCGACGATGGGGGCCGCGGCCAGCGCGATCTGTTCGGCCGACTGTGCCGCCAAATTGGACCAGGCGAGGCGGTTGAATGTCTCGGGGAGGCGCGGGGGAATTGACATGGCTCGTTTCCTGCAAAGTCGGGTTGGCGCCAGTATCCGCCTCGGGAGGCTCCCAAACCCACCCGCTTCCCGACAGGGGCGACACATAGCGACCGCCGAGGGACCGACGCGGCTAGATGCAGTTGCAAATGAGTTGCAATAAGGCTCGACTTCGGTATTCTCGCCGCATGGATGCTCGCTCTCCCGATCTGACCCGAGATGCTGCCGGCTGGCGCAATGACGCGCCGATGACAAAGAGCCTGGCCGAGGTGAATGCCTCGGTCGCCCTCCCCATCGCGGGGG
Organism: Bradyrhizobium sp. GCM10028915; assembly: GCF_042666195.1. Lineage (NCBI taxonomy): Bacteria > Pseudomonadati > Pseudomonadota > Alphaproteobacteria > Hyphomicrobiales > Nitrobacteraceae > Bradyrhizobium > Bradyrhizobium sp. GCM10028915. The sequence goes on along the minus strand of NZ_JBHTFN010000044.1, from coordinate 1,263,970 downwards.
TGTGGTGGCGGCGCCTGCTCGCCTTCGTCGGCCCGGGCTATCTGGTCTCGGTCGGCTACATGGACCCCGGCAATTGGGCGACGGATCTCGCCGGCGGGTCCAAGTTCGGCTACACGCTGCTCTCCGTCATCCTGCTCTCGAATTTGATGGCGATCCTGCTGCAATCGCTGGCGGCACGGCTCGGCATCGTCACCGACCGCGACCTCGCGCAGGCCTGCCGCGGGACCTATTCGCCGGCCGTCAACTTTCTACTCTGGCTTGCCTGCGAGGCGGCGATCATCGCCTGCGATCTCGCCGAGGTCATCGGCACCGCGATCGCGCTCAAGCTGCTGTTCGGCATTCCCCTGATTGGCGGCGCGCTGATCGCCGCGCTGGATGCCTTTTTGCTGCTCATCCTGATGAATCGGGGCTTCCGTTTCCTCGAAGCCTTCGTCATCGCGCTGCTCGTCGTGATCGCAGTCTGCTTCACCGTCCAGCTTGCCGCGGCAGCCCCGCCGGTCGCCGAGATGCTGAGGGGATTTGTGCCGAAGACCGAGATCTTCACCAACCCCGAAATGCTCTACATCGCGATCGGCATCATCGGCGCCACCGTGATGCCGCATAATCTCTATCTGCACTCCTCGATCGTGCAGACGCGCGCCTATGAGCGCAACGACGAAGGCCGGCGCGAGGCGATCAAATGGGCGACGACGGATTCGACCATCGCCCTGATGCTGGCGCTGTTCATCAATGCCGCGATCCTCGTGGTGGCTGCTGCAACCTTCCACAAGAGCGGCCATTCCGACGTCGCCGAGATCGGCCAGGCCTTCGAGCTGCTGTCTCCGTTGCTCGGCCTCGGCATCGCCTCGACGCTGTTCGCAGTGGCGCTGCTCGCCTCGGGCCTGAATTCAACGGTGACGGCGACGCTCGCCGGCCAGATCGTGATGGAGGGCTTTCTCGACCTGCGCCTGCCGAGCTGGGCGCGGCGGTTGCTGACCCGCGGCATCGCGATCATTCCCGTGATCGTCGTCACCGCGATCTATGGCGAGCGCGGCACGGCTGATCTGCTGGTATTCAGCCAGGTCGTGTTGTCGATGCAATTGCCCTTCGCCGTCATCCCGCTGGTCCGCTTCGTCTCCGACCGCCGCAAGATGGGCAAGTTCGTCATACCGGTATGGGTCGCGGCGATCGCGTGGATCGTCGCCGGCATCATCGTGGTTTTGAACTTGAAGCTGCTCGCGGACACGCTGTTCGGGTGACCACACCACGGCTGTCGTCGTCCGGCTTGACCGGACGACCCAGTATTCCAGAGACAGTAGTGACTGAGCCGAGGCGCCGCGGCGTACTGGATGCCCCGCTTTCGCGGGGCATGACGGAGAGCTAATCCTGCGGCTCGGACGTCGCATCGCCTTGCGCGTCGATGCGCAGCCAACCTGACGGCGCGAGGCGCTGCTGCGGCAGGAAGCGGGCCTTGTAGTCCATCTTCTTGGAGCCCTCGATCCAGTAGCCGAGATAGACGTAAGGCAATCCCTGCCGCCGGGCGCGGGCAATGTGGTCGAGGATCATGAAGGTGCCCATCGAGCGGCTGACTTCGCCCGGCTCGAAGAACGAATAGACCATCGACAGGCCGTCGCTGAGCACGTCGGTCAGCGCCACCGCGATCAACTCCTCGCCGCGGCCGGTGATGCCGCTGTCGGGACCGCGCTTGCGGTACTCGATGATACGGGTCTCGACGTGGCTGTCCTCGACCATCATGGCGTAGTCGAGCACGGTCATGTCGGCCATGCCGCCATGGCGGTGACGGGAATCGAGATAGGCGCGGAACACCGAATATTGCTCGGAGGTCGGCACCGCGCTGCGCTGCTCGCCGATGATGTCGGCGTTGCGCGCGATGACTTTGCGGAAGTTGCGGGAGGGGCGGAACTCGTTGGCGATCACCCGGACCGAGACGCAGGCGCGACACTGGTCGCAGGCGGGACGGTAGGCGATCGACTGGCTGCGACGAAAGCCGCCATGGGTCAGGAGGTCGTTGAGGTCACCGGCGCGCTCACCTACGAGGTGCGTAAACACCTTGCGCTCGTGCCGGCCCGGCAGATAGGGGCAGGGGGAGGGCGCCGTGAGGTAAAATTGTGGGGTGTCGCGCGAGTGCTGGGTCAAGGGACGTCGTGGGCCTCCAAAATGTGCATCAGCATCGCGCTACGAAAGCCCCCGGTCAATCGGTCTACTCGGCAGGTCAGATCGGACAGCATAGCGGGTCCAGGTTGATAGGTCCTTGATCCGGGTTCGTTGATCAGCAGGTCCTTTGATCAGTAGGTTCTGGCGCCCTGAGGCACCGGCGCGCGAACGGAGTTGTTGATCACGACCGTTCCCAGCACGAAATCCTGCAGCAAGCGCCTGCGGCCGTTGAACAGCCCGACCAGCACCACGAAGGGCGACAGGAACGAGACGGTCACCCAGAACAGCACGGCGTGGGTGGCGCCGAGCACGAAATAGCCGGGCGCGCCGTACCAGGTGCGCAACTCAAGATCCATCACGCGCATGCCGATGGTCGCGGACGACGGACCGCCGATGCAGGCGCCGTAATAGACGATGGCCCAGATCACGGAGGCCGGCCAGGCCAGCCAGAACAGCGCCCAGCCGATGCCGAGCGTGACCACGCCGAACACCGCGATGAAGAGGTAGCCGAGGATCACCGGCACCGAGATCACAACCATGTCGATCAGGAAGGCGAAGACCCGCCGCGTCGCAACGCCGCGGAACAGTTCCGGATGCAGATAGGGATCGTAGGCATGTGGCTGCGCCCCACCGTCATTGCGCCAGGCATTGCCCGAGTCCGAATACGACATGACCATTCTCCCGAGGGAAACTCCCGTGGCAGGACTCCCGTGGAAGGACATGGGAACAGGCCGTCCGCGTGCCAAGGGCGCCGAGATTAACAAGCCGAAATATTCCGGCGATTCGGGGGCGGCGGAGGCGGGAGGAAAGGACGCGGCGCCACACCCTCAGTGTCGTCCTGGCGAAAGCCAGGACCCATTACCCCAGGGACAAGCTTGGCGAAAACTGGAAGTTAGTACGTTCGCCGGTATCGATACCGCGTGCTCTCGCTAGATCACCCGGTATGGGTCCTGGCTTTCGCCAAGACGACGATTAGAGACAGGGGCGCTCGGCCTTCGCCGGGACGACCTTGGGGCCTACCCCTGCGTCCGCAGCTTCTCCGCCGCCTTCGGTGCGAAATAACTCAGCACACCGTCGGCGCCGGCGCGCTTGAAGGCGAGCAGGCTCTCCATCATGGCGCGGTCGCCGTCGAGCCAGCCGTTGTTGGCGGCGGCCGCGATCATCGCGTATTCGCCGGACACCTGATAGGCGAAGGTCGGCATCGCGAACGTGTCCTTCACGCGACGGACGACGTCGAGATAGGGCATGCCGGGCTTGACCATCACCATGTCGGCGCCCTCGGCGATGTCGAGCTCGACCTCGCGGAGCGCCTCGTCGGTGTTGGCGCTGTCCATCTGGTAAGTGCGCTTGTCACCGGTGAGCGTCTTGGCCGAGCCGATGGCGTCTCGGAACGGGCCGTAAAAGGCGGAGGCGTATTTTGCGGCATAGGCCATGATCTGCACGTCGAGCAGGCCGGTGCGATCCAGGCCCTCGCGGATCGCGGCAACGCGGCCGTCCATCATGTCGGAGGGCGCGATGATGTCGCAGCCGGCTTCGGCCTGCACCAGGGCCTGACGCACGAGCACAGCGACCGTCTCGTCGTTCAGGATCTTGCCGTCGGAGATCAGGCCGTCATGGCCGTGGCTGGTGAAGGGATCGAGCGCGACGTCGCAGAGAATGCCGATCTCGGGGAATTCCTTCTTGATCGCGCGCACCGCCTGGCAGACCAGATTGTTCGGGTTGGTGGCTTCCGAGCCCTCCTCGTCGCGCAGGGACGGATCGGTGTAGGGAAACAACGCGAGGCACGGGATGGTGAGCTTCATCGCCCGCTCGGCGTCGCGCACGGCCTGGTCGACACTGAGACGCTCGACACCCGGCATCGAGGCGATCTGCTCGCGCTTGTTGTTGCCGTCGATCAGAAACAGCGGCCAGATCAGATCGTCCGTCGTGAGCACGTTCTCGCGCACCATGCGCCGGGCCCATTCGGCCTTGCGGTTGCGGCGCGGGCGGACGGTCAGATCGAGGGCAGGGGAGGCCCCAGTGCCATCCCGGCGCGAGACCTCGCGCAACTCGATCGGACGTCCGTATTTGATCGCCATTACTTTTCCTCCGGCTGGAATTATTCTTATACCAGCTCGCATGGTTCCCGTCACCGCGGGTTGACCTGTCGCAAAAGATGGCAGCCGATTGATTTTGCGGGGCAAAGCAGCCAGAAGGGGGCATGTCCGAGATCTCCACCCGCGATGCGGCCCGCGACAGCACCAGGGATGCCGTCCGAGACAATGCCAGAGACAGCGCCATGTCGGTGGCGGCGATCTCGTCGGAGCGGGCTGAATCCGACGACAATGTCTGGACGCGCCGGCTCGTGCTGTTCCTGCGGGTGATGGCGCTGCTCTCGATCCTCAAGGGCCTCTATCATTGGGCGCAGGTGACGGGCTTCGTGGGCGGCGAGGACGAGGCCTTCGAGAACCAGTCGATGGCCTGGCAGGCCTCGACCATTTACTTCGCCGTGATCGAACTCGTTGCCGCGGTCGGGCTGTGGCTGGCGACGCCTTGGGGCGCCGTGGTGTGGCTGACGACCGTGGTGTCGATGGCGGTGATCGAGCTGATGTTCCCGGGCATCTACGGCGGCAGCCTGGTCGTGGTCGGCGTCGAAGCCTTCATGCTGGCGGCCTATCTCGCGCTCGCCTGGATGGCCGCACGCGAACGACCGCCATAGCAAACTCTCTTGCCCCGACTCTGCGCTCGGCTTCGCTGTGCTGGTCCGGGACACGAGATTGTCGCGCTTGGTTGACGGCTGGTTGCGTAAAATTCGACGTAAGTTTTCGCTAACCAGCGTGTTCCGCCACAGCTCTTACGCGGCCGTTTCGAAACGGGTCGGGGCTGTTCTGGAATGCGACAATCGGGGCGGACGGAGGGTGAACAGGACCTTGCGAGAGTCAACAGACTGTTGCGAAAAGTGCTTGTGGGACAGGCTTAATCCGCAATTCACTGTCTTAAATTCATGATCTCTTTATTCTCTTATTTAAGCCGATCTTCAAACGAGCCCCTTAAGTTGCACCTATCAGACGGGACACAAGTTTCGTCGAATGAGTGTCGATAAAAACGACAACAGGGGAAGTGTCATGATGAAAGCCGTCGCAACTGCGGCAGATACCGCAGAGCGCGTCTCCGGCCAGCAGGGTTCGGTGCAGACGCTCTATCTGGAAGCTTTGACTCTGGTGGAGCGGCTGCATCGCCGGCTGCTCGACGTCATCAAGGACGAGTTCGATCGCCGCGGCCGTGCGGACATCAACTCGGTGCAGGCGCTGCTGCTCTACAACATCGGCGACAAGGAGCTGACCGCGGGCGAACTGCGCACGCGCGGTTATTACCTCGGCTCCAACGTTTCCTACAATCTGAAGAAGCTCGTCGAGCTCGGCTTCCTCGACCATCAGCGCTCGCGCGTCGATCGCCGCTCGGTGCGCATCCGCCTGACGCCGCAGGGCCAGGAAATCCGCCGCATCGTCGACTCGCTCTACCAGAAGCACGTCAAGACGGTCGAACAGGTCGGCGGCATCTCGGGCGAGGAGTTCTCGACCCTGAACAAATCGCTGCACCGCCTCGAGCGGTTCTGGACCGACCAGATCCTGTATCGTCTCTGAGTTCTTTTCGACGGGACAAGGCCAAGCCGGCCCGCAACAAGACCGGCAAGCCTCCCGAACGTGCCTGAGCTTCCCCAAGCGCGCCGGCCCGGCTGTGTCCGGACCGGTGCGTTTTTCCATTTCGCGGTTGCGAAAAAAATCCCCGACACCAGGGAACGAGTTCCCGGTTCGATGCTTATCTCCTCCGGATCGGAGGCTGACGATGCTGGTCGAGCGTGGCGTGGGGGTGATGAACGTGGAACTCGTGAGCGAGGCCTACGCCATCGCCGCGAACTATCTTCGCCGCTCCGGCGCGATCCGGGACACCCTCGTCACCGACGAGCGCCTGCTCGAGATCGTCATCAAGTTGCTCCAGCACGGCGAATTCAACAAGATCAGGCTGGCCAACAAGGCCATTGTCAGGTTCGAGGCGCAGTCCGAGGCCAAAGCGGTTGCCTGATCTCAACTCCCAAACGCGGCAAGAACCAGAGGGTGCCATGGAAGCTGCCATCGACCGGATCATGCATACCTACGATTTGCTCGCCAACCGCACGTCTGCGGCGAGCGCGGAGGCGCGGGAAAAGGTCACGAACTACATCACCACCTTGATGGAAGCCGGCGAGAAGGACACCCACAGGTTGACGGTTTGCGGCCTGACCTATCTGCGGCAGCTCGACGGCAGCGTGGATCCCGTGAAGGCGGGGTATACCGGGCTGTAGAGGCCGGCCGCTCGCACCCGCGCGGCCTTTCGAGGCCAAAGCGGACCTTTCCTGGACATGGACGCCGGATACCACCCCGTCATCCAAATCCTCCGATCCCACCATATCTTGCATAAATCACAGGTCCGACCCGCAAACCCTTGGCCTGTTGCGGGCGATGTGGTAGATCGCGCTCGCCGCTTCCGATCGCCACACCAGACCCGCCCGTAGCCCGCCAAAAGGCTGCGGCGGTGGAGATATTCGCAAGATGACCTTCGCCAAAACCGCCTCCGCGCCCGATTCGTTTTTCACCGCCTCGCTCGAGCAGGCTGACCCGGAAATCGCAGCCGCCATCAAGGGCGAGCTCGGCCGCCAGCGCCACGAGGTCGAGCTGATCGCCTCCGAGAACATCGTCAGCCGTGCCGTGCTGGAAGCGCAGGGTTCGGTGATGACCAACAAATACGCGGAAGGCTATCCGGGCGCGCGCTACTACGGCGGTTGTGAGTGGGTCGACGTCGCCGAGAACCTCGCGATCGATCGTGCCAAGAAGCTGTTCGGCGCCAACTTCGCCAACGTGCAGCCGAACTCCGGCAGCCAGATGAACCAGGCGGTGTTTCTGGCGCTGCTTCAGCCCGGCGACACCTTCATGGGCCTCGATCTCGCGGCCGGCGGCCATCTCACCCACGGCTCCCCGGTCAACATGAGCGGCAAGTGGTTCAAGGCCGCGCACTACACCGTGCGCCGCGAGGACCAGATCATCGACATGGACGCGGTCGCCAAGCAGGCCGAGGAGGTCAAGCCGAAGCTGATCGTGGCCGGCGGCTCGGCTTATTCGCGCGCCTGGGACTTCAAGCGCTTCCGCGAGATCGCGGACAGCGTCGGCGCGTATCTCCTGGTCGACATGGCGCACTTCGCCGGTCTCGTCGCCGGCGGCGTGCATGCCTCGCCCGTGCCTCACGCGCACATCACCACCACCACGACCCACAAGTCGCTGCGCGGTCCGCGTGGCGGCCTGATGCTGTGGAATGATGAGGCGCTGACCAAGAAATTCAACTCGGCGATCTTCCCGGGCCTGCAGGGCGGCCCACTGATGCATGTAATCGCGGCCAAGGCGGTCGCCTTCGCCGAGGCGCTGCGGCCGGACTTCAAGGTCTATGCCAAGAACGTCGTCGAGAACGCCAAGGCTCTGGCGGAGGCGATGAAGGGCCACGGGTTCGACATTGTCTCGGGCGGCACCGATAATCATCTGATGCTGGTTGACCTCCGGCCGAAGGGCCTGAAGGGCAACGCCTCGGAGAAGGCGCTGGTTCGCGCCGCCATCACTTGCAACAAGAACGGCATTCCGTTCGATCCCGAGTCACCGTTCGTCACCTCCGGTATTCGTCTGGGCACGCCGGCTGCGACCACCCGCGGCTTTGGTGTCGCTGAATTCCAGCAGGTCGGCGGCATGATCGCCGAAGTCCTCAACGCGATCGCGCAGTCCGACGACGGCAAGGCGCCGCTGGTGGAAGCCGCGATCAAGGAACGGGTCAAGGTGCTCACCGACCGTTTCCCGATCTATCAGTAAGGCTCAAGAAAACCGGTCAAGGTCAACGGATGCGCTGCCCGAACTGCAACAGTCTCGATACGCAGGTGAAGGACTCGCGTCCGACCGAGGACTCTTCCGTGATACGCAGGCGGCGCGTGTGCGTCGCCTGCAATTTCCGCTTCACCACCTTCGAGCGCGTGCAGCTGCGCGAGCTCACGGTGATCAAGCGCAACGGCCGCCGCGTGCCGTTCGACCGCGACAAGCTGATGCGCTCGGTGTCGATCAGCTTGCGCAAGCGGCAGGTCGAGCCGGAACGGGTGGAGAAGATGGTCTCCACCATCGTGCGCGAGCTCGAGACCGGGGGCGAGGCTGAAATCTCCTCGGAGGTGATCGGCGAGACCGTGATGGAGCATCTGCGCACGCTCGACGACGTCGCCTATGTCCGCTTCGCCTCGGTCTACCGCAATTTCCGCGAGGCCAAGGATTTCGCCGACGTGCTCGGCGAGCTCTCCGGCGAGGAGGAAGCGCGGCTCGCCGCGATTCGCAAATGATCTTCCGCATCCTGGAGGATCAATTCGCGCAGAAGGCGCGCGAGTCCAGGGATGCCGACCGGCGCTTCATGGAGCTTGCGCTGGCGCTCGGCCGGCGCGGGCAGGGAAGTACCTGGCCCAATCCCGCCGTCGGCGCCGTCATCGTCAAGGACGGCGTGATCGTCGGCCGCGGTTGGACCCAACCTGGCGGACGGCCGCATGGCGAGCCTGAAGCGCTGCGGCGCGCAGGCGAGGCCGCGCGAGGCGCCACGCTCTACGTCACGCTGGAGCCGTGCTCGCATTTCGGCAAGTCGCCACCGTGCGCGGACGCCGTGATCGCCGCCGGCATCAAACGCGTGGTGGCCGCGATCGAGGATCCCAATCCGGAAGTCGCCGGTCAGGGCCACGCACGCCTGCGCGCCGCCGGCATCATGGTGGATGTGGGTCTGTGCGCGCGCGAAGCCGCCTTCGATCACGCCGGGCATTTCCGTCGCATCAGGGATCGCCGCCCGCATGTGATCCTGAAGCTCGCGGTCTCGCCCGACGGCAAGATCGGCGCGGCCGGCGGCAAGCCGGTCGCGATCACCGGCGAGGCGGCGCGCAACCGGGTGCATCTCCTCCGCGCGCAAAGCGACGCCATCCTAGTCGGCATCGGCACCGTGCTGGCGGACGATCCGCAGCTCGACTGCCGCCTGCCGGGCATGGCGGTGCGCTCGCCGGTGCGGGTGGTGCTCGACCAGAATCTGCGTATTCCCGGCGCAAGCAGGCTCGTGGGCTCCGCGCGCGAGATTCCGCTGTGGGTGGTGGGTTCTGAACTCGCGGAGGCCGCGGCCGCCACGCGGCTCGGTGCGGCCGGTGCGCAGGTGATCCGCGTGCCGCCCGGCAATGCCTCGGGACTCGATCTTGCGGCCGTACTGCATGCATTGGCCGGCAAGGGCATCACGCGGCTGATGGTCGAGGGCGGCAGCCGCGTCGCGGCGTCCTTCATCGCCGCGGACCTCGTTGACGAGATCTGGCTGTTCCACGGCGCGGAAGCGGTGGGCGCCGACGGGGTGGATGCGCTCGCTGCATTGCCCCTGTCGAAAATCACGCAGTCGCAGGCCTACAAGGTTCATGCTAGCGAGACCTTCGATCAGGATACTCTCACCATCTACGAGCGCGCGTGATGTTCACCGGCATTGTCACCGATATCGGCGAGATCGTCGGCTTCACGCCGACGGCGCAGGGCCAGTTGCACCGGCTGCGCATCGCCTGCCGCTACGAGCAGACCACCATTGCGGACGGCGCCTCGATCGCCTGCAACGGCGTCTGCCTGACGGTGGTTGCTTCCGGCGTCGAAGGCGGCAAGGACTCTGCTCAAAAGACCTGGTTCGACGTCGATGCCGCGGCCGAGACGTTGGCGCTGACGACCGCAAAGCATTGGAGGGTCGGCACCAGGCTCAATCTCGAGCGTGCGCTCAAGATCGGCGACGAGCTTGGCGGGCATATCGTCGCCGGCCATGCCGATGGCATCGCGACCCTCGTCAGCCGCGAGGACCTGCCCGACATGGCGCGGTTCGAGCTCTCCACGACGCGGGAGCTGGCGCGGTTCATCGCGACCAAGGGCTCGATCACGCTCGACGGCGTCTCGCTGACGGTTAATACGGTGAAGGACGTGACCTTTTCGGTGCTGATCATCCCGCACACCCTGACGGTCACGACGATCGGCGGCTGGAAGGCGGGAGATGAGGTCAATATCGAGGTCGATCTGATGGCCCGCTACGCGGCGCGGCTGACGGAAATGAAGTGACGGCGTCTTTAAACTTGGCTTACCCGCTGGTGGCGACTACATAGCGCCAACCCCTGTGGAACGGATTTGACGATGGCAGACGCGCGGCGCGCACCCCTGAAGGACCAGACCGACGTTTCCGGCGCACGCGCGCTGATCGTCGAGGCGCGGTTCTATGACGATCTCCAGGACGCGATGCTCGAAGGCGCGGTGGCCGAGCTGAAGGCGGCCGGTCTGACCCACGACGTCATCACGGTTCCCGGTGCACTGGAGATTCCTGCGGCGATCGCCATCGCGGTTGACGCCGCGGCGACCAATGGCAAGCCCTATGATGCCGCGATCGCGCTCGGCTGCGTGATCCGTGGCGACACCATCCATTTCGAGATCGTCTCGCAGGAATCCTCGCGCGCGCTGATGGACCTGGCGGTGGCGCGAAAGCTGCCGCTCGGCAACGGCATCCTCACCGTCAACACCGAGGCGCAGGCCTGGGCGCGGGCGCGCGCCAGCGAGCTGAACAAGGGCGGCGATGCCGCGCGGGCCGCGATTGCGATGCTGCGCATAAAGCGCCGGCTGGCGCGGGCTTGATCATGGCCGATAACAACAAGAAGCCGCCGGCCGGCACGGAGAAGAAGGCGAACCGGCGCGGTGCGGCGCGGCTCGCAGCCGTACAGGCGCTGTACCAGATGGATATCGGCGGTGCCGGCATCAACGACATTTTTGCGGAGTTCGAGAGCCACTGGCTCGGCAACGAGGTCGAGGGCGACACATATCTCCCGGCGGAAGCGGCGTTCTTCCGCGACGTCGTCTCCGGCGTCGTGCGCGACCAGAAGAAACTCGATCCGCTGATCGACGAGGCGCTGTCGAAGGGCTGGCCATTGAAGCGCATCGAAGCGATCCTGCGCGCGGTGCTGCGGGCAGGGGCCTACGAATTGGAACACCGCAAGGACGTGCCGGGCCGCGTCGTCGTGTCCGAATATGTCGACGTCGCCAATGCCTTCGTCGACCGCGAGGAGACCGGCATGGTCAACGCGGTGCTCGACCAGATCGGCCGCCAGTTTCGCGGTGACGAGTTCGGGCGGGGGTGAATTGAGGCGCAGGGCGGTGAATTGATGCGATGTGGCTGCCCCATATTCCGCCGTCATCACCCGCGAAGGCGGGTGATCCAGTACGCCGCGGCCTATCGATGTCACACGATCGTCTCTGGAATACTGGATCGCCCGGTCAAGCCCGGCGATGACAGCGAAGTGTGTGGCTGACGCTGATGACAAACCCGCACAATCCCTCCGCCGAAGACTCCCTCATCGCGCGCTATTTCAAGCCGCTGGCGACTGATCCCGGCGCCTTGGGGCTGGTGGACGATGCCGCCATCCTGCAGGCGCTCGGCAGCGACATCGTCGTCACCACCGACGCGGTGGTCGAGGGCGTGCATTATCTTGCCACCGATCCGCCCGATACCATCGCGCGCAAGGCGCTGCGGGTGAACCTGTCCGATCTCGCCGCCAAGGGGGCCGTGCCGGCCGGCTTCGTGCTGACATTGGCGCTGCGCAGCAAGGAAGACGCTTGGCTCAGGCCGTTCGCGGACGCGCTCGGCGAGGATGCGAAAACCTTCGTCTGTCCGCTGCTCGGCGGCGACACGGTGTCGACGCCGGGGCCGCAAATGATCTCGATTACCGCCTTTGGCCGCGTGCCGCAGGGGCGGATGGTCGGCCGCACCGGCGCCCAACCGGGCGACCGTATCCTGGTGACGGGGACGATCGGCGACGCCGCGCTTGGCCTTGACGTGCTCAAGGGCGGCGCGGTCGCGAATGCGCTGGCCTCCGATCCGCACGCGCGCGAGACGCTGATCTCGCGCTATCGCGTGCCGCAGCCGCGCAATGCTCTCGCGCAGTCCGTGCGTGACCATGCGACGGCTGCGATGGATGTCTCCGACGGCCTTGCTGGAGATCTGACCAAGCTCTGTGCGGCATCAGGCGTCTCGGCCACGATCGACGTGACGAGCGTGCCGCTCTCGGCCGCTGCCGCCGGCCTGATCGCAGGCAAGGTCGTTTCCGTCGAGACGCTGCTGGCCGGAGGGGACGATTACGAGGTGCTGTGCACCGCTCCGCCAGCGCAAGCCAACGCGCTGATTGCCTTGGGGCGTGCGGCAGGCCTTGCCGTCACGGCCATCGGCACGATCGTCGCGGGCCATGAGCGGCCGCGCTTCCTGGACGGGCAGGGCCAGGAGCTGGTCTTGAAGCGGCTCTCCTACAGCCACTTCTAGGAATTGCTCCAAACCGGCGTCCCGGCTGCCAAGACAGGCTAAATACCTGCCGAGATCGGCTTTTCGGCCTTATCTGGCGTTGCACCCTCAATTTGATTTTGGCAAGGTCGTGACCGACTAAGGCCGCGCCTTCGGGCAAGGAGCGGCCTTCTTCAAAATCAAGGCGCCGCACCGCACGACGGAAAACAAAAGGCGCCGGGGGTACGTTCATCAAGGATCTGAGGCAAAAAATCACATGACAGCATTATGGTTGATTGTGCTCTGCGGAGTGCTTTCCGTCGTCTACGCGATCTGGGCGACGTCTTCGGTGTTGAGCGCGGATGCGGGGTCTCCGCGCATGCAGGAAATCGCGGCAGCGGTGCGCGAAGGCGCCCAGGCCTACCTGCGGCGTCAATACACCACGATCGGGATGGTCGGCATCGTCATCTTCGTGCTGCTTGCCTATTTCCTGGGACTCTACGTCGCGATCGGTTTTGCCATCGGCGCGATCCTGTCGGGGGCGGCCGGCTTCATCGGCATGAACGTCTCGGTCCGCGCCAATGTGCGCACCGCCCAGGCGGCGACCACGTCGCTCGCAGGTGGTCTCGAGCTCGCCTTCAAGGCGGGCGCCATCACCGGCATGCTGGTGGCGGGTCTCGCGCTGCTTGGCGTGACCCTCTATTTCGGCTTCCTGGTCCATTCGCTGAAGCTTGCGCCTGACAGCCGCGTCGTCATCGACGCCATGGTGGCGCTCGGCTTCGGCGCCTCGCTGATCTCGATCTTCGCTCGTCTCGGCGGCGGCATCTTCACCAAGGGTGCGGACGTCGGCGGCGACCTCGTCGGCAAGGTCGAGGCCGGCATCCCCGAGGACGATCCGCGCAACCCGGCCACCATCGCCGACAACGTGGGCGACAATGTCGGCGACTGCGCCGGCATGGCCGCCGACCTGTTCGAAACCTATGCGGTGACCGCGGTCGCCACCATGGTCCTGGCGGCGATCTTCTTCGCCAAGACGCCGATCCTCGCCGACATGATGACGTTGCCGCTCGCCATCGGCGGCATCTGCATCATCACCTCGATTATCGGCACCTTCTTCGTGAAGCTCGGGCCGAGCCAGTCGATCATGGGCGCGCTTTACAAGGGTCTGATCGCAACCGGCGTCCTCTCGCTGGTCGGCATCGCCGGTGTGATCCATTACCTGATCGGCTTCGGCAAGCTCGCCGGCGTCGACTATACCGGCATGGCGCTGTTCGAGTGCGGCGTGGTCGGCCTTGCCGTCACCGCGCTGATCATCTGGATCACCGAATACTACACCGGCACCGACTATCGTCCGGTGAAGTCGATCGCCCAGGCCTCGGTGACCGGCCACGGCACCAACGTGATCCAGGGCCTCGCCATCTCGATGGAAGCGACCGCGCTGCCCGCGATCGTCATCATCGCCGGCATCCTGGTCACCCACAGCCTCGCCGGCCTGTTCGGCATCGCGATCGCGACCGCCACGATGCTGGCGCTCGCCGGCATGGTCGTCGCGCTCGACGCGTTCGGTCCGGTGACCGACAACGCCGGCGGTATTGCCGAGATGGCGGGCCTGCCGAAGGAGGTTCGCAAGTCGACCGACGCGCTCGATGCAGTCGGCAACACCACCAAGGCGGTGACCAAGGGCTACGCGATCGGCTCCGCCGGTCTCGGCGCCCTGGTGCTGTTCGCGGCCTACAACGAGGATCTCAAGTTCTTCATTGCGGACTCCGCGCACCACGCCTACTTCGCCGGCGTCAAACCGGACTTCTCGCTCAACAATCCCTACGTCGTGGTAGGCCTGTTGTTCGGCGGTCTCTTGCCGTATCTGTTCGGCGCGATGGGCATGACCGCCGTGGGCCGCGCGGCGAGCGCGATCGTCGAGGAGGTCCGCCGACAATTCCGCGAGAAGCCGGGCATTATGCAAGGCACCGACAAGCCGGATTACGGCAAGGCGGTCGACCTTCTGACCAAAGCGGCGATCAAGGAAATGATCATCCCCTCGCTGCTTCCGGTGCTGTCACCGATCTTCGTCTACTTCGTGATCTATGCGATCGCGGGGGGCGGGGCGGCCGGCAAGTCGGCGGCGTTCTCGGCGGTGGGCGCGATGCTGCTCGGCGTGATCGTGACGGGCCTGTTCGTCGCGATCTCGATGACCTCGGGCGGGGGCGCCTGGGACAACGCCAAGAAGTACATCGAAGACGGTCATTTCGGCGGCAAGGGCAGTGACGCCCACAAGGCGGCCGTGACCGGCGACACCGTCGGCGATCCCTACAAGGACACGGCCGGCCCGGCGGTGAACCCGATGATCAAGATCACCAACATCGTGGCGTTGCTGCTGCTGGCAGTCCTCGCGCACTGAGGTAGACGTTGCTGAACGAAGACCCCGCGGCGCAGGCCTGCGGGGTCTTTCTTTGCGTGTGTGCTGCCGGAGGCCGGCGCATCATCTGAACATGAAACCCGCCCGGCGGGACGCGGAACGCAACAATCCGGTCATCAGAGCGATCCATCGATGCCGAGGGCGTAAGCCGCCCGAAAATGTGCACCCTACGCGTGCGCACATTTAGGGTTGCTTAACCGGCCGAGTTCTAGAAATACGAGAGACTGTCAGCGGCATCTTAGGGAGCTCCGCAGCACGCGTGTGGTGCTCCGCGCGCGGCGCGCTCTCGACATGCTCAGGGGTTCGCTGCCCGCCGCGAGAGGGAGGTTCCGTTGCCTGCACGGCCTGTGAACGAGATTGAGCGGGCATTGATGGCGCATCCGGGCGTGGCGGATGCTTTCCTCAGCGCCGAGCCTGGCCACGGCGGTCAGTCCGAGGTCGCTTTCGTCGCAATTGACCCCGATCATCTGAGCGCCGGCAAGGCGAAGCATCTCCAGGCCGAGTCGGATCGCAGAGTTGCGCAATGGCGTCGCGCTTTCGATCAAGCATATCGCCATGACGCCGACGGTGTTGTGCCGTCATTCGTCGGTTGGACCAGCAACTTCACCAACAGGCCCATTCCCGAACCCGATATGGTCGATTGGCTCGATCATACGATCCTGCAAATTCGTGCTCTTGGCGCAAGGCGGTTGTTGGAGATCGGGTGCGGCGTCGGCTTGCTCGTCGAAAAGCTCGCGCCCGGCTGTGACGTATATTGCGGGACCGACCTCTCGCCGGTGGCCGTTCAGCGGCTGCGTGCGTTCGCGCAGTCGAAGCCCGAGCTTCGGCATGTCGAGTTTCTAGAGCGGGAAGCCGCCGATTTGAGCGGCTTGCCGCTGAATTCGTTCGATGCAGTGGTGCTAAATTCGGTCGTGCAATACTTTCCCGGCATCGAATACCTGCACTTAGTCTTGGAGCAAGCCGCAGGCCTGGTGGCTCCTGGGGGGCACATCTTCGTCGGCGACGTTCGTAACCTCGAGCTCCTGCCGGTCTTCCATCGCGAAGTTCAATCCGCGAAAGTTTCGGGAGCCACGGATGCCGCGCTCGCGCGAAAGATCTTCCTGTCGATCGCCCAGGAGCGCGAGTTGGTGATCGACCCCCGCTACTTTCAGGGTATTTTCGGATCCATCCCGCGGATATCGGGTGCGGAAATCCTGCTCAAGCGCGGATCAAGCTACGAACTGACCCGCTATCGCTACGACGTGGTGCTGCGTGTCGATCGCGAAGCTGCTTCAGCTGACAGCGGGAACAGCAGCCTCGTGCCGGACATGAAGCAAGGGGAAAGTGAGGGCAGGCCGCTGGCGACCGATCCGATGGCCGCCGCGTTCCTTCAGCATCTCGGCATGGAGCTCGGGGACGTGTTGCAGGCCCAGTTTCCGGAGGCGAAATTGCCGGCGGCCGTGATCGCGCTCAACCAGCGAGATTTTGCCGAGATCGTACAGGCCTCGTCGAACGCGCCGGGCGATCGCGGCGACAATGAATTGGTCGAGGCGTCGGTATGACCGCCCATAATCTGGCGCTGCATTTCGAAGAGACCGTTGCGTCCTCGCCGGACGCCGTCGCCCTGTTGTGCGAAGGCGACAGCTTTGCCTTTTCGGAGCTCAACCGGTTGGCAAACCGGTTGGCGCGTTGGTTGACATCGCGGGGCGTCAACAAGGGCGCCGTGGTGTGCCTTGAATTGCCGAAAATCGCCGAGGCCTATGCGCTCGCGATCGCCTGCATCAAGATCGGAGCACCCTATGCCTTCCTCGATCCTGCGGCCCCCGAGGAACGTGCCCGGCTGATGCTGGAGCGATGCCGGCCCGCGCTGATCGTCAGCGTGCGCGAGGGAGCTGGGCCGCGGACATTGATCGGCGATGCAATTGCCCGGGCTGCCTTGCATCATGCCCTGTCGCAGCTTGAAGACGACAATCTGCCGCTGACATCCCTGATCACCGGGGCCGATCCGGCCTATGTCATGTTCACCTCGGGATCGACGGGCGAACCGAAGGGCGTGGTCATCCCCCATCAAGGGGTGCTTCACCTGATCGCCTGGGCGAAGAGCGATCTTGGAATTGGACCCGGTGACCGGCTGACGAATGTCAACCCGATCTATTTCGACAATTCGGTCTTCGACATCTATGCCGGCTTCCTGAACGGAGCGGCGGTCGTCGCGCTGGACGCGCAGAAGGGGCGGCCCCCTGCAGAGCTGGTGTCGGAGATCACCAAGCATCAGTGCACGTTCTTCTTCGCCGTGCCGACCCTCTTCATGTTCCTGGACTCCATGCACCTTCTGAGCCCGAATTGGCTGCCGAGCGTCAGCCGGTTCATGTTCGGCGGTGAAGGGTTTCCGCTGGCCCGGCTTCGTCGGTTCCACGACGCGTTTGCCGGCAAGGCGAAGCTGATCAATTGCTACGGCCCGACCGAGACGAGCTGCATTTGCAGCGGTTTCGAGATCGTCGAATCCGTTTTTGAGACCAAGGACGGGTTGGCGCCACTGGGGCGGCTCAATCCCAATTTCAGCTACCGGATCCTGGACGAAGAGATGAAGCCGGCGCTTGCGGGCACTGCCGGCGAGTTGTGGCTGGGAGGCCCTGGGGTAGGGCTCGGCTACATCAACAACCCGCAAGAGACCGCCCGCCGTTTCCGTCAGGACCCTCTGATCGACGGCTATCGGTCGATCCTCTATCGGAGCGGCGACCTCGTGGAGTCCGACCTTGAAACCGGCATCCTGCGTTTCCGCGGTCGCGCGGATAATCAGGTCAAGCTTCGGGGGTATCGGGTCGAGCTGGAGGAGATCGACCACGCGCTGATGGCGTGCAGGGGAATAACCCGTGCGCTCGCCGTGGTGCAGCACGACGCCAGTGGCGCCAGTCGGCTGCTGGCCGCGTATTCGGGTGCAAGAATGGCGGAAAGCGATCTGCGCCAGCACTGCACTGCGCACCTTCCCGCCTACATGGTGCCGGGCCGGTTCATCTGGATGGAAGACATTCCCGTCAATGCCAATGGCAAGGCAGACCGGCGCTCGGTAGCGTCACTGCTCGGCGAAGCTGTTACAAGGGCCTCGTAGATGCAACAGCTCGTAATGATCGCGCGCGTTGTCCGATGAGTGTTGAAAGCCAGCCCTACGGCTACGCGCCATCGGGTCTTCCTGCGAAGCCGTCGTGGCGGTTGATCCCCAAGATCGATCGGGACCCGAGGCTCGTGGCGGGGGTCCAGGACATCGGTGGCCGCGTGCTGCTCTGCTGCGCGGTCGGACTGCTCGCGGTTTTGTTTCGGCAGATAGGTATCGATTTTTCAGCGGCGGGACTCGCGCTGGTGTGCGCCTATGCCGGCCGGTACCGGCGCGTCCTGATCTTGCTCGCAACCTTGTTGCTGCTCTATCGCAGCGGCTTCCTGATCGACCGCGGTTTTCTCGAACGGCTGACGATCGACGAAGGCGTCGGCGACCGGATCCATCAGCCGCTGCTGGAAGCGGTCATGCTGGTCGTCGTGTTTGCGCTGTTCGCGGGCCTGCTGATCATGCAGGGGCCAGGGACGGTGGTCTTCCGCCGCCCGACGCTCAGCCTGTTGCTGGCGTTCCTGGCACTCGTCGCGCTGACGCAGGCCACGATGATGGCCGGCCTGCCGCGTGTTCTGCTGTGGTCGTTTCTGATGACGTTCCAGCCCTATTTGTGGTTTCTTGCCTATGGTTTGGCCGATGCGGGCAGGAAGCGATCTCCGGTGTGGCGGCACCTGAGCGTTTTCCACCCCTTCTGGGGATCGTCGCTGACGCCGTTCGGGAAGGGGCTGTCTTATCTCGACCGCTTCGAGGCCAAGACACCCGAGGAGCTTGCAGTGACGCAGCTCAAGGGCCTCAAGCTTGCGGTCTGGATCCTTGTGCTCGCCATCGTCAGAGTCTGTCTCGTCGAGATCGTCCACGGACGTTTGCAGCTTCCAATGTTCGACGACAACCTGCTGCAATATCTCGCGCGCCATCCCTGGCCGCGTTTCGTCGGATGGGCGAGCCTCGTCAGCTTCTTCGTCGAGGACTTGCTGAGCATGACCGTGTTCGGCGGCGTCATCATCGCCACGGCGCGACTTGCCGGCTTTCGCCTGCTGCGCAACACCTACCGGCCTCTGGAGTCAACGACGCTCGCGGAATTCTGGAATCGCTACTATTTCTATTACAAAGAACTGCTCGTCGACCATTTCTTCTACCCCACCTTTGTTCGCTGCCTCCGCGGCCATCGGCGGCTTCGCATGTTCTTCGCCACCTTTGCCGCGGCCTGTGTCGGCAACCTGCTGTTTCACTTCATCCGCGATATTCATTTCGTCGGCGAAATGGGCCTTTGGCGTGCCGTGGTCGGTCAGCAATCGCACGCGTTCTACACGTTTGTCCTGGCCATCAGCGTCGGGCTCTCGCAGATGCGCCGCGCCCCACAACTGGCGCCGCGAGGATGGCTGCGTGGCCGCTTGCTGCCTTGCCTGTGGGTGTCGAGCTTCTTTTGTCTCATTCACGTCTTCGATGCGCCGCTCGACCGCGAGCATTCGCTCGGGCAACGCGCCGAATTCCTGTTCTATCTCCTGGGAGTCTCGACATGACCACGAATGAAGTCAGATCGCAGATGCGACGCTACATCGTGCAGCGGCTGCTGATGAAGGGCGACAGCGCGCCGCTTGGTGACGATGATCTGCTGTTCACCAGCGGCCGCCTCGATTCGCTCGACGCGGTCGAGCTGATCATGAGCATTGAGACCGACCACGGGATCAACTTCTCCGACATCGGCTTCGATTTGACGCGCCTGGACTCGATTTCGGCGATTGCCGCTTTGGTGGGACAGCCGTCGGCCGAGCTTGCATAGCAACCGAGGGTCGCCACGCACTCAACGCGAAAGCGGCGGCCCGGCGCTGCATGTTGGTCCGCGGATGCGAAGGCTACTGCACGTCCATCTGCAGCCCTTCCTTCTGGATGATGCCGGCGAACTTCTTCGTCTCGGCGTCCACGAAGGCGGCAAACTGGTCGGGCGTGCCGTAGTCGGCGCGGGCCCCCATGGCCAGGATGTTCTTCTTGATGTCGTCGCGCTCGAGCATCGCCTTCACTTGAAGGTTGAGCGCTTCGAGAACGGCGGGCTGCACACCCTTCGGCAGGAACACCGAGAACCACGACGAGACGTCGAAAGCCGCAAGCTCCGGCGCGCTCTCGCGCATGGTCGGCAGGTTCGGCGCGAGGTCGCTGCGCTCCGTCGTGGTGACGCAGAGGCCGGTGAGGGTGCCGTTCTGTACCTGCGGCAGGCTCGGATAGAGGTTGTCGAACAGGATCTGGATGTCGCCGGCGAGCGCCGCCTGGAGCGCGGGACCGGCGCCGCGGAACGGGATGTGCGTCATCTTCAGCCCGGTGAGCTGCAGGAACCAGGCGCCGGTGAGGTGAGGGCTCTGGCCGACGCCTGAGGAGGCGTAGCTGAGCTTGTCCGGATTGGCCTTGAGATAGGCGACCAGCTCGGCGATCGACTTGATGCCGGTCTTGGGATGCGCCGAGACGATGTTCGGGATCCGGATCATGTTGGAGACCGGCTGGAGCTGGTCCGGCTTGTAGGTGAGGTTCTTGAAAATGCTGTAGGCGATCGCGTTCGGGCCGGGATTGCCGATCAGGATGGTGTGGCCGTCCGGCTTGGCGCGGACCACCTCGGCCGTGCCGATCGTACCGCCGCCGCCGGACCGGTTTTCCACCACGGCCGATTGGCCCCAGGCGGCCTGCAGATGCGCCGCCAGAAGCCGACCCATCACGTCGGTCGAACCGCCGGCGGCAGCCGGCACGACGAGGCGGACGTTTTCGGTCGGCTTCCAGTCCGCCAAGCTCGATCGCGGCAGGATCGCTGCGGCCGAGATAGCGGCAGCGCCAGTGAGCACGCGACGGCGGGACAGCAATTGATTGGGCACGAATCCACTCCCTGCATCTTATTTTGCAGGAGCGTATGGAAGCGTATGCGCAACGGCAAGCCGCACGAAGCCGCAGGCTGAAGGCTCAGTTAAAGCTGAGCAGCTTGAAGATCGGCGTGAGGTAGCTCATCTCCTGGCCCGAGGTCGGCGTCGTCCGGCTGATGAAATCGAAGATCTTGCCGTCCTGGAGACCGTAATTCGCAAGC
This sequence comes from Bradyrhizobium sp. GCM10028915, assembly GCF_042666195.1. Classification (NCBI taxonomy): domain Bacteria; kingdom Pseudomonadati; phylum Pseudomonadota; class Alphaproteobacteria; order Hyphomicrobiales; family Nitrobacteraceae; genus Bradyrhizobium; species Bradyrhizobium sp. GCM10028915. The sequence goes on along the minus strand of NZ_JBHTFN010000044.1, from coordinate 1,242,913 downwards.
CGGCGCACACGCCGGTTCTTGTCGAAATAGACCGCGATGACGCGCTGGTCGACCACCCTCTGGTTCATGAAGGCGACAATGCGCTCGGAGCGCTGGGAGATGTAATAGAACACCTCGCCGTCGAGGGTTGCGACGGTGGAGGGGGTGCCCATCACGATCAGCACCTGGTCCTGGCTCGCACCGATCGGGATCTGCTCCAGTGCGCCGGGCGGCAGGATGTAACCCTTCTGGAACTGCTCGCCGGTGCAGCCCGCAAGCGCGGCGCCAACCAGGGCCGCGGCCGCGAACAGGCGCAAGCCGCGCCAACGTGCAAGAAGGCCGCGCGGCTTGTCTGCACGCAGGCTGGTCTGGTTCGTTATCGTCATAGCGGAACTGATTCCGTCCCCTTGCGTCGCGCGAGGCGCTGAAGTACCGGGCGGAGGCTCTGAATGCAACACGCGCGCGCCCGCTTGCGGAAACCACAATGCTTTGGCCGTTCAATCACTTCAGGAAACCCCGCCTAGCCTCGCCGGGCACCATTGAAGCCATCTATGGCATGATCGTGACGCAGGCGCGAGAACCCATATTTTACCGCGACTTGGGCGTGCCGGATACCGTTAACGGGCGTTTCGATCTGTTGCTGCTGCACCTCTGGCTGCTGCTGCGCCGCCTGCGCACGGTCCAGAGCGCCACCGAGCTGTCGCAGGCGCTGTTCGACCGCTTCTGCGAGGACATGGACGACAATCTGCGCGAGATGGGGATAGGCGACCAGACCGTGCCGAAGCGGATGCGGGCCTTCGGCGAGGCGTTTTATGGCCGGGTCCAGGCCTACGATCAGGCCATGGAAGGCGGCGGCGAGGCGCTGGCATCCGCGATCTGCAAGAATATCTTGAACGGGGCCGGCATGGACCAGGCGCAGCAGCTCGCGGCCTATGCCAGGGCGGCCGAGGCCAACCTCGCCCAGACCGGCGAGGCCGCACTGCTGGGTGCGTCCTTCAAGTTTCCTCCAGCGCTTCCTGAGGATGTCACGCCATGACCCGACCGATACCAGCATCCGGGCCCGATCCCTGGCGGGTGACCGTCATCGTTGCACAGATCCCGGATACCGGCCTGCATCGCAAGCTCGAGGCCTCGGCCGCCGAGCGACAGGCTATGGCTGAGACGGCAGGCTTGCGCGAGGTTGTCTCGGTCCAGGCCGATTTCGATGTCGTGCCGAAAAGCGGCAACCGGATCCAGGTCACGGGGCACGTTCGCGCCCGGATCGGCCAGACCTGTGTGGTCACGCTTGATCCGATGGAGAGCGACATCGACGAGGATGTGGACCTGATATTCGCCCCCGAGGCCGAGGTCCGCCGCTTGGCCGACCTGATGGAGGAGGGGCACGACGATCAGGAGCAGGTCGCCGACCCGCCGGAGGCGATCGTCAATGGCATCATCGACCTTGGGAGACTTGCCACCGATGCCCTGTTCCTGGCGGTCGATCCCTATCCGCGCAAGCCGGGGGTCGTGTTTGAGCCCGAGGTTATCGCCCGGGATCCGGAGGACCACCCCTTTGCGGTCCTGAAGGCACTTCAGGACGGGAAGAAAGACAAATAGGTGCCACCTTCTCCAGAGGACCGCTTCGGGACGGGGCGAGATGTTTGCGGCGGTGGTTTGAAAAGCTCGATTATCCGTTTGATTTTGATGTACTTCTTGTGAATTAGTCCGTCCGCAGCCCGATGCTCCCGAATGCAAAAGGCTGGGGGCAAGAGGTTGTTTCGGGATAACAAAACGCTATTGTCGCGCCCCGGTCCGGGTGCGGCGTGGCGCTTGACCGACCGCCATGTTCGTGGCGAACCCATTTGCGGCCCCGCTCGTTCAAGACCGCACCAGACCCAGGTTTCCAGGACTTTTATGCCAAGCAAGGTTCGCATCGCGCTTGACGCCATGGGGGGCGACGCCGGCGCCGCGGTGGTCATCCCAGGCGCCGCCATCTCGCTCCAAAGGCATCGCGAGATCGAATTCCTGCTGATCGGGGACCGCGCCAAGATCGAACCCGAGCTCGACCGCCACCCCACGCTGAAGGCGGCCTCGAAGATCATCCACACCGATGTCGCGGTCAGCGGCGAGGAAAAGCCGAGCCAGGCGCTGCGGCGCGGCCGCAGGACCTCGTCCATGTGGCTTGCCATCGATGCGGTGAAAAAGGGCGAGGCGGATGTTGCGGTCTCCGCCGGGAATACCGGGGCGCTGATGGCGATGTCGCGCTTCCACCTGCGCACGCTGCCGGGCATCGACCGTCCGGCCATTGCCGGCATGTGGCCGACCAGGCGCGGCGATTCCGTCGTCCTCGACCTCGGCGCCAGCATCGGCGGCGATACGCATCATCTGGTGTCGCTCGCCATCATGGGCGCGGCGATGGCCAGCGTGTTGTTCAACAAAAAGCGTCCCACGGTCGGCCTGCTCAATATCGGGGTCGAGGAGATCAAGGGGCATGAGGAGATTCGCGAGGCCGGCGAAATCCTGCGCGCCAGGAACCTGCCCGAGCTCGACTATCTCGGGTTCGTGGAGGGCGACGGCATCGGCAAGGGGGTGGCGGATGTCATCGTCACCGAGGGCTACAGCGGCAACATCGCGCTGAAGGCCGCGGAGGGAACCGCGCGGCAGATGGCGGAATTGCTCCGGGACGAGATGAAGCGGGGCTGGCTGTCAAAGCTCGGCTATCTCTTTGCGCGCAACGCCTTCCAGGCCCTGCGCAACAAGATGGATCCGAACAAATCCAACGGCGGCGTGTTGCTGGGGTTGAACGGGATCGTGGTCAAGAGCCATGGCGGAATCGCTGCCGAAGGCTTTGCCTATGCGATCGATGTTGGCTATGAGATGGTCAAATTCGATCTCCTCAACAAGATCAATCAGATGCTCAATCGCGAAGGTGGTGCACTCAGTTCCGTGCAGGCCGCGCAGGAGGCTGTTTCGTGACTCAAATTCGTTCGGTCGTGCTGGGCTGCGGCTCTTATTTGCCGGAGCAGGTGGTGACCAACGCCCAATTGGCGGCGCGCATTGACACGTCCGACGAGTGGATCGTGCAACGCACCGGCATTCGCGAGCGGCATATCGCGGCCGAGGGCGAGTTCACCTCGCATCTGGCGCTGAAGGCGGCGCAGGCTGCGCTCGCGGACGCTGGCGTGGACGCGCAGTCGATCGACCTGATCGTGCTCGCGACCTCGACGCCTGACAACACCTTCCCCGCAAGCGCGGTCGCCGTGCAGCACGGGCTCGGCATCAACCATGGCGCGGCCTTCGACCTTCAGGCGGTGTGCTCGGGCTTCGTGTTCGGGCTCGCCACCGCCGATAATTTCCTGCGCACCGGCGCCTTCAAGCGCGCGCTGGTGATCGGCGCGGAAACCTTCTCGCGCATCCTCGACTGGACCGATCGCGGCACCTGCGTGCTGTTCGGCGACGGTGCCGGCGCGGTGGTGCTGGAGGCGCAGGAGCAGCCGGGCAATGCCGCGACCGACCGCGGGATCGTGACCACGCATCTGCGCTCCGACGGCCGTCACAAGGCGAAGCTGTTCGTCGACGGCGGCCCGTCCTCGACCCAGACTGTCGGCCATCTGCGCATGGAGGGCCGCGAGGTCTTCAAGCACGCGGTCGGCATGATCACCGACGTGATCGTCGACGCCTTCAAGGCGACCGGGCTCAATGCCGACAGCATCGACTGGTTCGTGCCGCACCAGGCCAACAAGCGAATCATCGATGCGTCCGCGCACAAGCTCCATATCGCGCCGGAGAAGGTGGTGCTGACGGTGGACCTTCACGGCAACACCTCGGCGGCCTCGATCCCGCTGGCGCTGTCGGTGGCGCGCAAGGACGGCCGCATCAAGCGCGGCGACCTGGTTCTGCTCGAAGCCATGGGCGGCGGCTTCACCTGGGGCTCCGCGCTGGTGCGCTGGTAAGCCACACTCGGTAAAATTTTGCCCGAATCAGCGCGGATTATCGATGCGCCTGCATTGATGAGCGCTGTTGACCGCTGTATCGTAAGCTCATAATTTCAGACAACAATTGTTCGCCGTGATGTGGGGCAGGGCGATGACCGATCAAAGTAAAACCGTAACGCGTGTCGATCTGTGCGAAGCCGTCTACCAGAAGGTGGGGCTGTCGCGCACGGAATCGTCTGCCTTCGTGGAACTCGTGCTGAAGGAGATCACCGATTGCCTTGAGAAGGGCGAGACGGTGAAGCTGTCCTCGTTCGGCTCCTTCATGGTCCGCAAGAAGGGTCAGCGCATCGGTCGCAACCCGAAGACCGGCACCGAGGTGCCGATCTCGCCGCGCCGGGTCATGGTGTTCAAGCCGTCGGCGATCCTGAAGCAGCGGATCAACGCCCAGCACCGCACCAATGGCGACGCCAGCAAGGCGCAACCCGAGGCGTAATCCGCCCTCCGGATAAGGATTTGGCATTTGGACAAGGCGCCGGATGCGTTCCGAACCATCAGCGAAGTAGCGCAGGAACTCGACATTCCGCAGCACGTGCTGCGGTTCTGGGAGACCCGATTCTCCCAGATCAAGCCGATGAAGCGCAGCGGCGGCCGCCGCTATTACCGCCCCGACGACGTCGACCTGCTCAAGGGCATCCGCCGTCTGCTCTACGGGGAGGGCTACACCATCCGCGGGGTGCAGCGGATCCTGAAAGAGCACGGCGTCAAATCGGTGCAGGGCCTCGCCGACAGCGCGGCCGCGGTCTCGTTCGGCGCCATCGAGGACGCCGTCGGCGCCAGCCTGATGGAGCCCGAGGAGGAGACCGGCGTGCGCGGCGCCCGCGACAGCGACGATGACGACTACCAGGGCGAGGAGGAGGAGGGCATCGACTTCCGCTTCTCCGAGACCGATGATGAGGAAATCCTCACCACCTTCCGCAAGGGCGGCACCCCCGCCGCGCCCGCAGGCCCCAGCGCCATCGACCGGGAGCGCCTCGGACGGGTGCTCGCCGAGCTCATCGCCTGCCGCGAAATGCTGGATCAGGCGCTCAAGGACACCTGACGCCGGATCTCCTCGGCTTTGGGCAAGTTCCGGGGCCTTTCGGCGGAGACAGCAAAATGGTGTCACCTCGCCTTGCGCAAAGCGGCGATCCTAGCTAATGGAACGACGTTCGGAGCGTGGCGCAGCCCGGTTAGCGCACTAGTCTGGGAGACTAGGGGTCGGAGGTTCAAATCCTCTCGCTCCGACCAAAACTTAGCCGGATTTCAGGGCGTCCGGATTTTCTCAAAGGTAACGGATAGGGTAACGGGCTTATGTCGCCGGGATGTGAATAGCCCGGATAACCAACGACAGCTTGCCCGCGTGTACGTGGGGCGTACCACCATCGCGCGTTGATTCGCCCGGAGCCAGGCACATGGGCACCTCGGATCGTAGATCGCTGACCTTTGAACAAGCCGAGGGTTTGGCACCTCTCCCGGCGCAGCTCGACCGCAAGGAACTTAGTCGAGAACTTCGGGCGAAGCTTTGGGCCTGCATTCATGCAAGGCTTGATCGAGCCTACACCGACATTCTCCATTATCGTGGAAACTGGTCCAGAATTCTGAAGGATCTGCATGTCGACCACCACCACGTTCGCATCGACAAATTCAATCCGAACGGGATCGTCACCAAGATCGGTGACTTGTTCGAAAAAGCCGAATGCCACAAGGTGTACGGTTGGCTTTAGGCTGTTCTTCGGCACCCAAATTGTCCGCCTGATCTCGGTCCAGCAGTTCAGTTGGTATTAGAGAACTGCCGCGCGGCTTACCGCATTGAAGACGGTGTGTTCTGGCCGACTGCCTCAACAGAGGAAGCCGACGCGCTTATCCAGGCGAACGCAGCATTATCTGCTTCGCAATTCGGTGGCGCAAAAACTCACTTAAAAAATGCTGCTTCGAAACTCACCGAAGGAGATTACCCAGCAAGCGTTCGTGAAAGTATCAGCGCAGCGGAGTCAGTTGCGCGCGTGCTCGAACCTACTGGCGATCTTTCGAAGGCATTGTCGGGATTAGAACAGAGGTTGCTCCATCCGGCGCTTAAAAAGGCGTTCCTATCACTCTATGGATATACGAGCGATGAGAAGGGCATCCGACATGCGCTCTTAAGTGAGGCTGAAGCGGACGTTGATGAAGCTGACGCGATCTTCTTTATCGGAGCATGCGCATCGTTCCTCACCTATCTGATTTCCAAGTCGCACACCAGGCGGTAGGGCAATCGGAGTAATCGACGACGTCCGTAAGTGGCTAAACGACGTACCGCTATGGAAGGAACTCGGGACGATACCTGATCGGACGAAGGCGCTTGAGGAAAAGGTTGCCGCATTGGAGGCGGCCCTAAACGGCAAACGGCCAGGCGACGTATGCCCTTCTGCGGTGCGCAAGGCGGTTCCGATGGCGACGATTTACGCAACTCTGGAAGCCCTCGAAAAGAAGGGGTTCGAATCCATGAAAAAGTGCTGCAATTAGCGTAACGCAGCGTAACGGAGCACTAGTCAGCAGAACTAACGCGCTGCAATCCAGCGCGCGAGGGCGCTGCGATTCGGTGCGAACGAGCGCGCGGATTAATGGACGGCTTCGAGGGCTTCGAGCGGATTGAAGAACGGCTTCGGTTGGCCGCAGTACAATTCTTGCCTGCGCTTGAACTTAGCAGCAACAATGAAGACACATTAGTACGGGCTTTGATCTGGGGATCATGCTGTCGGGAATGAGGGTATCAGATGGTCACGTATCGTCTATCGAAACCCCGAATTGTAAAGCAACCATCGGTAGGAACTGGCGACGACGAAGTTTCACTGCCCGTGTGTTGGGCTTGCGCCCTTAGCTCCTGGCTTGAAGCCACTCGCGGGGTCAGTTGGTCATATAGCTCAATCATCCAAATGTTTCAGATGTACTGCAATGGAAATGCGCTCGATCTTGCGTACTTTGGTGAGATTGCAAACAGCCTCTCGATCAACATGGATTACGAGGAAATCGACAGAGCCGACCTCACGTTCGACTATGTATACGAAAAGATGTTTCCTCTGGCGGGGACGTCCGGGAACCATCTCTACATAGTAATGGAAGGGAAAAACCCAGCTCATGTAGTCGTCGCTTATGGGATTCAGCGGGACAACACCGACTACATCGCGATTATGGATCCGCTTCGGGGTGTGCTCGCTGCTCCTACCCTTTCTACCTTCAGAAACAAGGCCACTGGCTTCTTGATAGGCTGGCCCAGGCGATAACGATTGTGAAGCCTACGTCGGGCGGCGCAGCGATTTCTTTCTATTTGTTGCGTTGTAGCCCCGCCCTTACCATTTACCACCGTCGCCGTACCCCGGGCAGTTGGGCGCGGTCTCTCTTGTGCTCTATTTTCTCTCTCTTTTTCCTGTCTACACATTAGTGTCCTGTCCATTTCCAGTTCACTTCCAAGTTGACTCATGTCGTTGGTTCACTGGTTCACCTATAGGGATAACCAAAGTGAAATCAAAACGATTGGAGCCTTCAACCATAGAAGTCGCGCTGGAGCTTGAACGGATCGCTGCTGTGTTGCGGAATAGCCAAGCCATTGCGGACCAATCTCGGAAGCAAATAGCTGAGATGGAAATGAGCGCTTCACCTTGGCAAAGGATCAAAGAAGACGGGTATCGAGGATTTGCCGATTCAGATTTGATCAATGCCTTCGAGAAGATATGTGTTGCGTCGCAGGCCATAGGTCTTCTGATCTTAAGGGAGGGAGAGCTAGAAGGCTTTTGCAGGAGCTTTTCCCGCAAACAAGGCCGAATGGTTAGCGTCAGTCTTACAGCTGGACCTTGAACAAGACGAAAGACTGGTCGAGGCTCGAATCTTTGCGACTAGCATGCTGAGCGTCGTCGCTCGAGTAATTGATGGGCTCCCTCGACTCAAACCTGGATCAGCCACTCTGTAGTTTGATGCCGGGGCGAGGGCGGCGGGCGTGCCGGTCGAGCTGCATCTGCTCCGCGAACAGCCGCACAATTACGCGCTGATGCCGACGCCGGAGGGCGACGCGCGCGTGCGATCATTCTGCGAGCGGTGGCTTAAGGGGAAGGTGTGATCGTTGTCACAAAGCGTGCCGCCGCAATGGGGCTGGCGCTGTCGATGCCCGCGCGGAAGGACGATGCGGCCTCCGGGGCGTTTCCTCGTTCGTCGTCTTGGTGTCGGTAGTTTTGCGGGGCCTTAGGCGTGGCCCTTGATCTCGTAGCGACCCGGAACGCATTTGTAGCGATCGAGCCGCCAGTTGGCGTGGTAGATCGGATGCTCGCCCATCCATTTCGCCAATGGAGCCTGTGCGCCGATCGCACACTGCATCATCGACATCTCGGGCGTCATGTTGCTGTCGGTCACGATTTCCTCGATGCAACTGCCTGAGCTGGCTGCACTCAGCCGGCAGAGCACGGCAACGACGGTCACGAACATTCCAGTCACCTCATCGGTAGTTTCTGACCACGAAGAGGATGCAAGCGGAGTGCCAGAGCCTGTGACGCAAACAACACGCTGGCCTGGCCGACTCGACCCAGCGTCCGGACTCCATTTAACGATTCGGATTGTAAAAAAATTGCCCCTGAACCGAAGCCGGGCAAGTACGGGGAACCGGGTCAGTAACAACCGCAGGGATGTCGAATGCTGGGAGCAGCGCCGCGTCGGTGGCGCTTCACAGGCCGCGCGCAGCCGGTAGGCTCGCAGCACCGTGGCCACTCGCCAAAAGAGCGGGGCCGCCACAAGGGATATGGAAACGCGAGGGCACACCATGAAGACACGACCGACCGGCGTAATCCCGCCGATGACGACGCCGTTCCGGAAGGATGGCGAAATCGACTACACCCTCGTAGCAGCCCAGGTCGACTGGATGATCGGCGCCGGCGCACACGGCGTCGCGGCCGGCGGCTCGACCGGCGAGGGGCATACGCTCGATCACGAGGAATATCGCGACCTGATGGAGGCGACGGTCGCCGCGGTGAAGGGGCGCATTCCCGTCATCGCCGGCATCATCGTCGACTCCACCCGCGATGCGATCCGCCGCGGCAAGCTGGTGCGCGACATGAATGTCGCGGCGCTCCAGGTCACGCCGGTGCATTATCTGTTCAAGCCGGACGACGAGGCGATGGTGGCGCATTTCCGCGCCATGGCGGACGAGACCGGCATGCCCATCATCATCTACAACGTGGTGCCGTGGTCGTACCTGTCGCCGGCGCTGCTGACGCGGATCATGACCGAGGTGCCGCTGGTGGTTGGCGTCAAGCAGAGCGCAGGCGACCTGAAACTGTTCGCGGACCTCATGATGATGGCGCCGGACAAGCTGATCTACAGTGCGGTCGATGCCCTGATGTATCCGTCCTACACATTGGGGGCCCATGGCTCGATCGCCGCGATCCTGACCGCCGCGCCGCATGCCTCCGTCGCGCTGTGGGATGCGGTGAAGGCGGGTGATCATCCGCGCGCGCTCGATCTGCACAAGAAGCTGCTGACGCTGTGGAACGCTGTCATCGCCGACAATCTGCCGGCCTGCACGCGCCATGCGCAGACGCTGCAGGGCTTGCCCAGGACTTACCCGCGCGCGCCGATGCCGGAGCCCTCAAGCGCGCAGCAGGCGGCGATCCGCAAGGCGCTGGACGGCCTCGGCGCGTTGAACGGGCGGCGGGTCGAGGCGGCCGAATAGTCCGCGCCCCGAAATTCCTGATGAACATGGCAGCGCCGATCCGCTTTTACCTGCGGATGCGGCGCTGCTACATTTTGTGCGCGCTTCGATGCACGCGGCGTAGCCATGAAGAAACATACCGACAGGGGAGGGGCCGAAAGTCCCATGAAGGATTTTGCAGGAAAGATCGCCGTCATCACCGGCGGCGGCACGGGAATGGGACGCGAGCTCGCGCGGCAGCTCGTCGCCGAGGGCTGCAATGTCGCGATGTGCGACGTCTCGGAAGCCGCGATGGCCGAGACCAAGCGGCTGTGCGAGCTCGAGAAGCTGCCGCAGGGCCTGCGCGTCACCACCCATGTCGCCGACGTCTCGATCGAGGATCATCTCAAGCGATTCCGCGACGAGCTCGCCGAGCAGCAGAAGACCGACCGGATCCACCTCCTGTTCAACAACGCCGGCATCGGCGGCGGCGGCAGCCTGTTCACCAACACGCGCGAGCAGTGGGAGCGCACCTTCAACATCTGCTGGGGCGGCGTCTATCTCGGCGTCCGCACCTTCCTGCCGATGCTGGTCGCGGCCGACGAGGCCCACATCGTCAACACCGCGAGCGTCAACGGCTTCTGGGCCTCCATCGGCATGAACCAGTCGCACACCGCCTACAGCGCGGCGAAGTTCGCCGTGAAGGGATTTACCGAAGCGCTCATCAACGACCTCCGCCTGCACGCGCCGCATGTCAAATGCTCGGTGGTGATGCCCGGCCATATCGGCACCTCGATCGTCTCCAATTCGCGCAAGGTGCAGAGCGCCGACGGCTCGGAGCGGCTCAACGCCGACGAGATCGCGCTGACCCGCAAGCGCATGGTCGCGGCCGGCGTGCCGGATGCCGACAAAATGTCGGACGAGGACATCCAGGCGGCGTTCGCCGAGCGCGCCCGCAGCTTCCTCGAGGATGCGCCGACGACGGCGGCTCAGGCCGCCAGGATCATCCTCGACGGGGTCAAGGCGGAGCAATGGCGCATTCTCGTGGGTGAGGATGCAAAGCGCCTTGACGAGCGCGTTCGTGCTACGCCGGAGCAGGCCTACGACCGCGCCTTCTACGAAAGTTTCACGCAGGAGGTCGGCTGGCGGCTCGGCTGACGCAGGCGACGAGCGCGCGCCGATATAGGTATGATGCGCATCATGGCAAGAGGCGCGCAGGCAATTTCACGTGCCACCTCTTGCCAGTTCGCTGCCGGCGTTTCTTGGCCGTGTCGGCCACTCCTGACGCATTGGAATGTCACGCATGCGACACATCCCTGCGTTCAAGCGATGGTGATCTCGAACGGCTCTCATTGGGCGCGCCGCAGCTTGGTCAGGGAACCAAAATAGTTTATTCAGTCACGTGTAAGGCGATGACCAGAGCGTAGCTCCCGATGATACCCGCATGCCTCTCCGACGACTGGATCCTTTGCCCGGAGGGAGAGGACATCTCCGCTGAGTTCACGCGGCTCCTCACCGCGGCCCAGGACGGCGGCGCCACGATCGCCGAATGCCTGATGATCGCGCGGCAGCTGAAGCGGGGCGACGACCAGTCCTGGCATCGCGAGTGGAAGAAGCTGGCGCAGGCCAATCGCCATCGTGCCGAGGCCGCGTTCGCGGAAGGTCACAGGGCGACCGCGCAGCGCAATTGGCTCCGCGCCATGAATTACTACAGCGCGGCCGCAATGCCGCTCGATCAGGCGGACGAGCGCCGCTGGGTCGCGGTCCTCGCGATGCAGGATTGCGCCCGCCGCTTCCTCGCCGCGCGCGACCCTGCCGGGGCAGTCGTGACGATACCCTGGCTCGACGGACATTCGTTGCAGGGCTATTTCCTGCCCGCGCACGCGCCGTTGGGACGCGTGCGAGCCCCGACCGTGATCTGCATCGGCGAGCCCGGCCATCGCAAGGAAGAGTTTCTGTTCAAGCTCGCGCCGCACGCGCGCGAGCGCGGCTTTTCGCTGCTGGCGCTGGACCTGTTCGGCGACCAGCGCGACGATTATCTCGACGCGCTGTTGCGGCGCCGGGATCTCGAGAGTGCGATTCCGTGCGTCATGGACTATCTGGAGACGTGCAGCGAGGTCGATTTCGAGCGCGTCGCGATCGTCGCCGATGGCTGGGGCTCTTCCTTCGTGGCGCGCGCGGTGCTGCAGGAGCCGCGGCTTGCCGCCGCCGTCTGCGATGGCGGCCTATGGGACCTGCACGAGCGGGCCTTCTTTGCCAGCCGATTCGCGATGAGCGACGTCAGCATCGTTCCGGTGCCGCATGCTCCGCTGATGGCCTCCAGCGCCGACTGTCCGGTGCTGATCACGCTCGGCGAGGACGGCTGGCTCAAGGCCGATCGGGCGCGTCAGATCGTCCAGACCTCCCGGCTCGGCAGTTCGGATGTCATGTTGAAGGTGTTCACCGCGGCCGAAACTGGCGCGGCGCAGGCCCATGCGGACAATCCGAGCCTTGCCAATGAATACATCTTCGATTGGCTGGAATCGCGGCTCGGCGCCGCGGGGCGCATCTGAGGACGTCGCCTCAGAAGTCGAGGGTCAGGCGGACGCAGGCCTTTTCGAGACGGGTCTTCAACATCGCGAGCTTGGTGGTGAATTCCGTCAGCTCTTTCTCGTCGAACTCCTGGAAGACGAATTCCTTGATCGTCTTGTACTGCTCGTTGAGGCTCGCCAGGTGCTTTTGCGTCTTCTCGGTCAGTGATAGTCGGACCACCCTTGCGTCGGTCGGCGAGGGGCGCCGGCGCAACAGGCCCTTCTTCTCGAGCAGCTTGGACTGGGTGGTGACGAACGACGGATCGACGTGGAGCAGTTTCGAGACGACGTTGACCGGAATGCCGTCGTCCTTGTCGAGGTCGGAGATCGCCATCAGGATCAGCCATTGCGGGCCGCTGATGCCGAGCGTTCTCGCCCAGAACTGACGCAGCTCCTCCAGATACATGTTGATCGACGATATCTCCCAGGTGAAGCGCCTGATGATATCCAGATTGCCGATGGTGCGGAGGCGCGCCCCTTCTTTCCTCGTCGCTGACACAGCGTCACTCCCGTGATCTGATTTGTATGCGGCCGGTGTCGTGCAAGCCATAGTCCACGCAAGCCTGCTCTGACGCAAGTGCAGAGCAGGGTAATTTTGTCAGTAAAACTACAAAGATGATCAGCTCACGGAATCGGTTCGCAATGGTGTTGCGAACGGGGCACAGGTTTAGCAAAACCAACAAAGCTGACTAAATAAGGTATTTTGATTACCGAAAGGCGCAGGCATATTGCTTCGTGGCGGTGGGGGGTACTCGATCGTCCCGTTGCAGGTGGTTTGCTCACGTCCCTCGCGTCGAAAGAGGGTGTGTCCGAAGCGCAAAGCGGCCGAGCGGATTTCAAAGACGGGGATCTTGGGGGGCCTCACGGTCCGGTCTTCGTAAAATGAGCAACTTGGAGGTTTTAATATGAAAGTGGTGAAGAGCCTTTTGCTCGGCACTGCGGCGGGTCTGATCGCCGTCGGTGGAGCTCAGGCGGCTGATCTTCCGGTCAAGGCCAAGGCGGTCGAGTATGTGAAGGTCTGCTCGCTCTACGGCGCGGGTTTCTATTACATCCCGGGCAGCGACACCTGCATCAAGCTGGGCGGCTATCTGCGTGCCGAAGTGGCGCTCAATGCCGGCGGCAATTACAGCGCCCAGTACAACAACGTCTTCGCGGCCAACAACCGCCTGACCAACTATTACTCGATGCGCGCTCGTGAAGATCTCAACATCGACACCCGCACCGCAACCGAGTACGGCGTGGTCCGCACCTATTTCGATGCGGTCTTCACCTGGACGACCGGCAACTATGTCGGCGCCGGTTCGGGAACGGGTGCGACCCAGTACAGCGGTACGCTCGGCCTCAACGCCGCAGGCACGAGCCTGATCGGCTCCAGCGGCGGCGCCGTCAACGGCACCGACGGCACGATCTCGGGCGGCGCGCTCGGCGTCTACTACGCCTTCATCCAGTTCGCCGGCTTCACCATGGGTAAGGCCGTGTCGCAGTTCGACGCGCCCTGGATCAACTATCCCGGCAACAACTTCGACCAGCTCGTCGGCGGCAGCGGCACCACCAACGGTGTTGCCCAGTTCACCTACACTGCCGATCTCGGCCAGGGCGTGACGGCGATCGTCTCGGCCCAGGACCAGACGCAGGTGTTCCAGACCGCGCTCTGGAATACGGCCGGCATGTCCACCGCCGGCGTCCTCGGCGGTGCCTACGGCTCCAACGATCTCGGCGGCACCCGCTCCCCCGATCTCGTCGGCACGCTCCGTGTCGACCAGGCCTGGGGCCTGTTCCAGGCCTCGGTCGCTGCGCACGACAACCACGTCGGCTATTACGGCGCGAGCGAAGTAACCGGTCATCCTGAAGACAAGTGGGGCTGGGCCGTCCAGCTGGCGCTGTCGATCAAGAACATCCCGACCGGTGCAGGCGACGTGATCAACATCTCGGGCGTCTACACCGACGGCGCGAGCCGCTACAACTTCCAGGAGCTGGCAGCGACCAGCTACTCGATGTTCGGCGGTTCGGGCGGCGCGTATCAGAGCATCGGCTTCGCCGGCGTGTCTGACGCGGTGTTCGCACCCGGCAGCGGCCTCGAGCTGACCAAGACCTACGGCTTCCGTGGTGCCTACACTCACAACTGGAGCCCGTACTGGAATTCGGCGCTTTATGGTGCGTGGGCTGCCGTCAACTACAGCGGCACCGCCAAGGGCATGATCTGCGGCAGCGCCGCGTTCGCGACCCTGACCGGCACCTGCAACCCGGACTTCAACATCGGCCAGATCGGTGTCATCACCCGCTGGACCCCGATCAAGAACCTGACCTTCTCGGCTGACTTCACCTACAGCCATCTTGACCAGAAGTACTCGGGCGTGATCACCACGCCGGCGCTCACCAGCGTTGCCAAGCCCGCGGCGACCTATGAGCTGAAGGACCAGGACACCTACAGCCTGTTGGTTCGCGCCCAGCGCAACTGGTAAGCTCAAGACCTTCGGATAGGACGCAGCCCCGGCGGGACACCGCCGGGGCTTTTTTATGAGGTGGGCTTCTTTGCGAGCGGGCGTTCGGAAATCCGGCGGCACGTGCGGGCGACGAAGACGAGCCATGCGAATCGATCGGCCCAAATTTATTTACTTACCTGAGCTACTAAGCTATATAGCTCCCAGCCGATGACGAAAGTTGCGGCTCTGACTTGATGCTAAACCTCCAGAAACCTCCGGCAATGCCCTGCCGGAGGTTTTTCGTTTTGGGCATGGCTCCAGGACTCGCCTCCAGGACTTGGCTCTAGCCGCGCATGACGCGCGCGCGGGAATTCGGCCGGTAGGCGAGGCGGCTGTGGCCGGCGCAATAGGACTGGCCGTCGGGTGCGGAGTTGCCGCAGAAGCAGAAATCGTCGGCGCCAGGTGTCGAGATCGGCCAGCGGCAGCGGTTCTCGGCAAGCTCGAGTAGCGAGCAGCGATTGGCGTCGTCGATCGGACCGGAGACCATCGGCGCGCCGGTCTCGCGGTAGATCGTGGCGAGCATCTCATATTGCAGCCGCGGCACGGTCCGCGGCGCGCGCGCCGCCGCCAGGCCCCTGTCGTGAACCTTGCGATCGTCGATGGTTCGGCCGCGCGTGAGATTGAGGCGAGACAGCTTGCCGATCACGGCGTTGCGGCTGACGCCAATGTCGGCGGCGATCTCGCGGCAGGAGAGCCCGGCCTCGAAATGCTGCCTCAGAAGTTCGATGCGTTCGTCGGTCCAGGTGGGTGAGAGAACAGGCATGTGTAACGGTCCCAGGTTGCAGATGTCGGCCATCCGCCTCTCGAGATCCGTCCGCCTCACGTTCGGCGCGCGCTCACGTCCTGCCATTGTCGCGAATCGACAAAAGCCCGTCCTTGATGGCGAGACGGATGCCTTCCTCGATCAAGGTACGTGCGACGCCGGGAACGCTGGTGCCGTGGGTGCCCTGTCTCACCAGCTTCTCCAGATAGGTGATGGTCGAGAGCGCCAGGGTTACGGGAATGCGGTCAGTCTCGGCTTTTTCGGTGGCCATGGCCGAACGCTAGCCTCTTACTCGGGTACATAAAAGTTACGATTAAGACTCTATTTAGGTTTGGAGGCAGAAGTCAAATGCAGGCTGCGGCGCCTGGTCAGCCCGTTGGAATCGCGAGGGAAATTTAGGCATGGCAAGGCACGCCGCGCGGCAGGCCGGCGGCGGCGTGGCTTCGACCGGTCAGGAGTGGGCCGGTCGGCTCAGCCGTGCACGATCGTCTTTTCGATCATGCAATGGATGCCCTTGGAGCCGTTGACGGTCTGGGTCACCCGCAGATCGGCCGCCAGGCTGCACAGCGTATAGGCGTCCTCGCGCGACAAATTGCGCCTCTCGCCGAGCAGCACGATCATGTCGCGCAGCGCCCGCACCACGCACTGGTCCAGATCGGGGTCCATCGCCATGGTCATGTAATGCGTCGCCGTCTCGCCACGGGGATAGTCGAGCCTGAGGTCCTTGCGCAGCGTCAGGCGAAAGCGGCCCTGAAGCGCGGTCTCGATCGCGGTGACGCAAACCTCGCCGTCGCCCTGCACGCCATGGCCGTCACCGCAGGAGAACAGCGCGCCCGGGACGAACACCGGCAGATACAGCGTCGCCCCGGCGCCAAGCTCCTTGTTGTCGAGATTGCCGCCCATGGCGCGAGGAACGAGCGAGGAGATGCGGCCCCAGGCCGGCGGCGGCGAAACGCCCATCACGCCGAAGAACGGCTTGAGCGGCAGGTCCAGCCCCCACGGCATGCGGGCGACCATCCGGGAACGGTCGAGCGGGATGTTCAGAATGCGCGTCTCGTGGAAATCGTCGGGCAGGGTGCCGGACAGCGGCTTGATCATGTTCCAGCCCCAATCCTGCCGGAGCTGGACGTCGAGGATCTCGACCGCGAGCACGTCGCCGGGCTCGGCGCCCTCGAGCGCGATCGGGCCGGTGAGGATGTGGCCGGGCAGCATGCGCTCGTTCTGGGCATGAACCTCGTGCATCTCGGGCGGAATGTGAAATTTGCTGCGGTCGGGCAGCATGTCCGGACCGCCGCTGATGGTGTCGACCGTGACCTCGTCACCGCTCGCGATGGTGAGGACGGGCTTGAGCGCAGCCTCGAAGAACCCCCAATGGCAGGTCTCGGGGCTGGAATGCAGGTGGTGATGGGTCATGTGGCGTCCGTCCGTTTCACAGGCCCGGGCTTGACCAGGCAATCGATCCTCTTCCAAGAAGCTTTCTGAAGATCGACGGGCGGGTCAAGCCCGCGCGCAACAGGCACGATCATTCCAGCGAGGCTCCCCTGCTTTTTGTCCTGTCCAAGACCCTCGGCGCAGCGGTGCTGCCGATCAACTTGATGATCGAGCTCGGAATCGTCTCGATCGTCCTGATGGCGACGCGCTTTGCCGCCTTCGGCCGCAAGCTCGCCGCGGCCACGCTGATCCTGCTGGCGCTCGCCGCGTTTTCGCCGCTCGGCAACCTCTTGCTCTATCCGCTGGAGTCGCGTTTTCCGCCGTGGGATCCGTCGCGCGGTGCGCCCGATGGCATCATCGTGCTCGGCGGCTCGATCGACACCGATCTGTCGGCGGCGCACCGCACGCCGGTCGTCGCGCACGCGGCCGATCGCCTGTTTGCGCCGGCCGAGCTCGCGCGCCGCTATCCGAACACGCGCATTGTCTTCACCGGGGGCACCGCGAACCTGGTTTCGAAGGACTCCCGGGAGGCCGACTACTCCGCGCCGATCCTGGAGAATCTGGGCATCGCGAAGCAGCGCCTGATCCTGGAGCGGGACTCCCGCAACACCTACGAGAATGCCATCTTCACCAAACAATTGGTGTCGCCGAAGGCGGGCGAACGCTGGCTCCTGGTCACGTCGGCCTTTCACATGCCGCGTTCGATGGGAATCTTTCGCATGGCGGGATTCGACGTCGAAGCCTATCCCGTGGACTGGCGAATGGGCGGGCGTGACGATCTCTTCTCTTTCACCAATGTCGGCACGGACGGGCTCGGCCGAACCGAGGTCGCCGTGCGCGAATGGATCGGGCTCGTCGCCTACCGCCTGATGGGCCGGACTGGCGAGTTGCTCCCGGGGCCGGCGAAGGACTAGAACCGTTCAAGAAGCAATAACAGCACCGGCTCACGGTCGCCGGCCCCGGAGGACGCCATGCAACAGCAGAGTGCAGACAGCATCGATCTTGCCGGCCTCGTCGCCGATCTCAACAGCCTGTTGCGGCTGAAGACCACGGTGATCGGCATGAAGCTGTTCGCGCGGACCGCGGACATGGAGGCAATCCCGAAAATCCGGCGGCCGAACGCGGTCCACACCACCGACCAGATCGTCAGCATGGCTGCGCGCCTGGGCTGGACCGTGGGCATCACGGCCGATGATCTCGTCGGCGCGCAATGCCGCGCGGTGATCGGCCTTGCACCGCAGGACGAGAAATGGCTCGCCGGCGAAAACTATGTCGGGGTCTGGCACGGCACGGCGGAGGACGCACGCAAGCGCCAGGAGGCGCTGGACGTGGTTCCGTTCGGGCAATATCAGGCGCTCGCGGTCAGTCCGCTGGCGAGCGGCCGGTTCGATCCGCCGGACATTTGTCTCGTCTATGCCACGCCGGGGCAGATGATCATCCTGATCAACGGGCTGCAATACACCGGCTACAAGAAGTTCGAATGGGGCGTGGTCGGCGAGACCGCTTGCGCCGATTCCTGGGGCAGGGCGCTCAAGAGCGGTGAGCCCAGCCTGTCCTTGCCATGCTACGCCGAACGGCGCTATGGCGGCGTGCCGGACGAGGAGATGCTGATGGCCCTGAAGCCGGAACATCTCGCCAAGGCGGTTGTGGGCATGAAGGCGCTGGCGAAGAACGGCCTGCGTTATCCGATCCCGCCCTATGGTATTCAAAGCGACGTCCGTGCCGGCATGGGCGTGAGCTACGCGAAGAAGTAAAGCAAAGGCGGATCATGAGCTCTGCGAAATTCGACATCGTCGTTTATGGCGCGACCGGTTTTACCGGCCAGCTCGTCGCCGAATACCTGACCCAGCGTTACAAGAGCGACCACGCGCTCAAATGGGCGATGGCAGGCCGCAGCCTCGGCAAGCTGAAATCGGTCCGCGATGCGATTGGCGCGCCCGGGAATACGGCGTTGATTGTCGCGGATGCCTCGGATGCGGCTTCGCTGAAGGCGATGGCGGAGCAGACCATGTCGGTGATCACCACCGTCGGCCCGTATCAGCTCTACGGCGAGGAGTTGCTCGCGGCCTGCGTGGCCACGGGCACGGATTATTTCGATCTCTGCGGCGAGCCGATCTGGATGCGCCAGATGATCGACAAGTACGAGGCGGCTGCAAAAGAGAGCGGCGCGCGGATCGTGTTGTCGTGCGGCTACGATTCCGTGCCGTTCGAGCTCGGTACATTCTTCGTCCAGGAAGAGGCTAAACGTGTCTTCGGCGCGCCGGCCCCGCGGGTGAAAGGGCGTGTGCGCGACATGCGGGGCACGCTCTCGGGCGGCACCGCCGCCAGCGCTAAGGCGACCTTCGATGCGGTGGCCAAGGATCTCAGCCTTGTCGCGATTCTCAACGATCATTTTGCGCTGACGCCCGGCTTCACCGGCCCGAAGCAGCCGAAAGGCAACAGGGCCGCCTTCGAGGAGGATCTGCAATCCTGGGCCGCGCCGTTCACGATGGCGCTGATCAACACGCGCAACGTTCACCGCTCCAACATGCTGATGGGATTCCCCTACGGCCAGGACTTCGTCTACGACGAGATGGTCCTGACCGGTCCCGGCGAGAAGGGCGAGGCCAACGCCAAGCTCGTGATGGCTGCCAATGCGGGCAAGACCGGCCCCGACGCACCGAAGCCGGGCGAGGGGCCGTCGAAGGAAGAGCGTGAAAACGGTCTGTTCGATCTGCTCTATGTCGCGATCGCACCCGATGGCCGCATGGTTCGCGCCGGCGTCACCGGCGACCGCGATCCCGGCTACGGCTCGACCTCGAAGATGATCTCCGAATGCGCCATCTGCATGCTGCGGGACACGACTGACGTCGCAGCCGGCTTCTGGACCCCGGGCGCGGCGATGCAGCACAAGCTGATCAAGCGGCTGGTCGAGAATGCCGGGCTGACGTTCGCGGTGGAGAAGTAGAGGCGGTCACTTGCCGCAATCACGGTGTCATCGTCCGGCTCGACCGGACGATCCAGTATTCCAGAGACGGCACCGATTGAATCGAGAGGCCGCGGCGTACTGGATGCCCGCCCCGGTGCGCAAGTGCGCACAAGGCGGGCATGACAGCGTTCGTGCCACTACACCGCCCGCGCGTCGTAGGCGTACATGAACTCCATGCTTTTCGCGCCCAGCGGCAGCAGCCATTTCATCATCTGATTGCGAATCCACGCGCCGGTGGCGCTGAACTCGCGCTTGTTGTTGCCGTTACGGCGGGCCATGGCGACGATCTTTTCCGTGCGCGGGCGCCGTTCGGCCTCGAAGGCCTGGAAGGTGGCGCCGAGCTCCCGGCCTTGCTGCATCAACCGGGCGAGGCGCATCGCATCCTCCAGCGCGAGCGAGGCGCCCTGGCCGGCATGGGGGCTGGTCGCATGGGCGGCATCGCCGATCAGCAGCGAGCGCTTGCGCGACCAGGTCGGCAGGGTGGCGACGTCGAGCGTGTCGGTGACCACGATGTTCTCGGCTGCCTCGATGATGCCAGGGATCGGATCGTGCCAGCCGCGGTGGAAGCCGCGCAGGTGCTGCTTCAGCGTTGCATGGTCGAGCGCGCGAAACATCGCCGCGTCCATGCCGTGCGCGGGTTGCGTGCTCCACCACATCACGCCGTCGTTCGGATCGGGGCTGCAATAGCCGTAGCCAAAGAAGCCGCTCTGTCCGAACGTGGTTTCAACGTGCCGGCCGATCGGCCGGCCATCCAGGACGGCGTGCGGCACGAAGCCGCCGAAGCCGATCAGTCCGGTATCGAACGGCTGCGGCCCGTCCGGGACGACTTGGCGCCGCGTCACCGAGTGCACGCCGTCGGCGCCGATCACGAAGTCGCCTTCGGCCGTGGTACCGTCGGCGAAGTAGGCGATGATCGGCTGGTCGGCGCGATCCTCGATCTTGATCAGGCGCTTCTCGAAATAAAGTGAAACGCATGCGCACCAGGCCTTGTCGATCAGCATCTCGTTCAGCGTGGCGCGGCAGACATTGACCGCGGGCTGGCCGAAGCGCCGCGCCATGTCGCGATTGATCGAGCCGAGCCTCTCTCCGGCTTGCGAATAGAAGTCGAACGATTCCGCGATCGAGCCGCGGCTGATCAGCTCATTGGAAAGGCCAATCTCGTCCATGACTTGCATGCCGTTCGGCGCGATCTGAAGGCCGCCGCCGATGCCTTTCGAATAGGGCCAGCCTTCGTAGATCGCGGACTCGATGCCGGCGCGGCGCAGCAGGACCGCCGCGACGGGGCCGGCGATGCCGGCGCCGATGATCAGGGCCTTGCGAGGACGATAGGACATGGCTTGCTCCCGACGTTTCCGTGGTGCTAGGAGAATTACAGTCGCTAAATCTCTTAGTGACTAAGATATATATCGACTAAGATACGAGGTTTGCCTTGTCAAGGACGAAGGCGCGCGCCGCGCTGCTGCAGGAGCTCGAGGAGGCGATGCGCAGGTCGTCCGCGCAGGGCGTGCTTTATGGCCAGACCGTTGCGAACGTTGCCGGAATCGCCAATTCCGACCTCGAATGCATGGACATCCTGTACCTCGAAGGCCGCGTCACCGCCGGCCGGCTCGCCGAAGTCACGGGGCTCACGACCGGCGCCATCACCGGCGTGGTCGACCGGCTCGAAAAGGCGGGCCTGGTCCGTCGTGAGCGCGACGATGCCGATCGTCGCAAGGTCTTCATTGCCGTCGTGCCGGAGGCGATCGAAAGGCTCGGCCAGTTCTACGTGCCGATGCAGCAGGCGATGGAGAAGGTTTTTGGCGGCTATTCCGACCAGGAATTGCGCCTGCTGCTGCGCTTCGCCAATGAGGGCTACAAGGGCGTGCTCGCGGCGACCGCGGCGCTGAAGGGCCTGCTCGACACGCCGCCGGAGAAACGCCCCGATCTCAAGCTGAAGAAGCTTCGTCGCCAGACCTAGCCTTGTAGATCTGTGCAGCCGCGATCATGCCCCACATCGCGCCCAGCATCATCCAGAAGTGCCGCCAGTGGTCGGTGTCGATCACGAAGCTTTCGCCGACGGTGCCGACGAAGGCGGAGAACACCGCCAGATAAGCGCGCTGCCAGGGCACGGGCACGAAGATGTGCCTGACACCCATGATGACGGTCGTGAAGACCAGCGCGGGATAGCAGATGCCTGACAGCCAGCCGCCGGACATGAAGGCGTTGAGATAAGAGTTGTGGGTGTCCTCGGGGAAGAAGCGGTGGAATTGCAGCGGGCCGATGCCGAACGGCAGGTCGAGCGCCATCTCCGCTCCCAGGATGTGCCGGCCGAACCGGCCGAACCTGCCTTCGTCGTAGCTCTGGTCGAAGCTCGCGCGCTGCTTGAACATTTCGGCGGTGGAATCGAACGACATCAACACCGCGATCAGCGCGAGGCCCAGCACCGCGGCCAAAATCGCCATGACGATGATGCGCGAGCGCTGCGCGTTGGTGCGGCTGGTCAGCACCATCAGCGCCAGCATGAAGGCGGATGTCAGCACCAGCCCGCCCCAGGCGGCCCGGGAGAACGCGAGCAGGATCGCGAGCGACATGATGCCGAAGGCGATGACGTTGCGGAGGGCCTTGCCGAACTTGTCGGAGACGACGGTCTGCAGCGAGAACAGCGCCGGCAGGATCAGGAAGGCGCCGAGCACGTTCGGATCCTTGAAGGTGCCGCGCGCGCGTCCGTACAGTGTCAGGAGGTCGTCGCCGCCGGGAACCAGGTGGAAGTAGCCGGCGACCGCCGACAGCGAGGCGACCATCGCGCCGATCACGAGCCCGCGGCGGAGCATGTCGAGCCGGGCAGCGGTGTCCTCCGACGTGACCATGGCGAAGAACACGACCGTCACCGCCATGTACCAGGAGGTCGCAATCCAGCTGACCACCTCGGACTGCTCGAACAGCGGGATCGCGCTGATCGTATAGCCGATATTGAGCAGGACCAGCATCAGCACCAGCGGCATCAAAGCGAGCCGCAGACGCAGTCCGGTGGCGAAGAAGGTGACGGTGGCCAGCAGCGTCACGATCTCGTAGGGGCTCGGCTCGATGAACACGATCGCGCCGGAGGCGCCGACCAGCCATACCAGCGCGCGCTGGAGCGCCAACACGCCGGGCGCGGCCCGAACCGCTGCATTCATCTCCCCGGCTGTTGCCGCATACGCCATCACACGCTCACACGTTTACGCAACTGGTACGCCACAAATACCGCTGTCATCGCCCGGCTTGACCGGGCGATCCAGTACTCCGCGGCGTCTATTGCGGAAACGGCCGGCGCCGCGGAGTACCGGATGCCCCGCCCCAGTGCGCAACAGCGCACAAGGAGGGGCATGACGGAAATATTCAACTCAATACGCGTTCTCGTTCTTGGTCAGCAGCGAGATCGGCGTCTTCAGCAGAATGACGAGATCGAACAGCACCGACCAGTTCTCGATGTAATAGAGGTCGAACTCGACGCGCTTCTGGATCTTCTCTTCGTTGTCGATCTCACCGCGCCAGCCGTTGATCTGGGCCCAGCCGGTGATGCCGGGCTTGACCCGGTGGCGGGCGAAATAGCCGTCGACGGCTTCGTCGAACAGGCGGCTCTGCAGCTTGCCCTGTACCGCATGCGGACGTGGGCCGACCAAAGAGAGATCGCCGGAGAAGACCACGTTGAAGAGCTGCGGCAGCTCGTCGAGGCTGGTCTTGCGGATGAAGCGGCCGACGCGGGTGACGCGCGAGTCGTTCTTGGTCACGACCTTCGAGGCCGTCGGATCGGCCTGATGATGGTACATTGAGCGGAACTTGTAGACGTCGATGCGCTCGTTGTTGAAGCCGAAGCGCTTTTGGCGGAACAGCACGGGTCCGGGGCTGTCGAGCTTCACGGCCAGCGCTACCAATCCCATCACCGGCAAGGCCACGAGCAGCGCGAGGGTGCCGACCATGCGGTCGAACAGCCATTTCATCACCAGGTCCCAGTCGGTGATCGGCGCCTCGAACACGTCCAGCGTCGGCACCTGGCCGATATAGGAATAGGAGCGGGGGCGGAAGCGCAGCTTGTTGGTGTGTGCGGAGAGGCGGATGTCCACCGGCAGCACCCAGAGCTTCTTCAGCATCTCCAGGATGCGCGTCTCGGCGGAGATCGGTAGCGCGAACAGCACGAGATCGACGCGGGTGCGGCGGGCGAATTCGACGATGTCGTCGACCTTGCCGAGCTTGCGCGCGCCGGCACAGGTGTCGAGCGCGCGGCTGTCGTTGCGGTCGTCGAACACGCCGAGCACATGGATGTCGGAATCCTCCTGCTGCTTCAGCGCCTCGACCAATTGTTCGCCGTTGCGGTCGGAGCCGACGATGATGGTGCGGCGGTCGAGCCGGCCCTCGCGCCCCCAGGCGCGCACTAGCGAGCGCAGCACCAGACGCTCGCAGAGGAGCGCGGCGAGCCCGAGGACGTAAAAGGCGGCAAGCCAGAGCCGCGATATTTCGCTGCCGAACTTGGCGAAGAAGGAGATGCCGATGAACAACAGGAAGACGAACGACCAGGACGAGATCATCCGCGTCATCTGCCGGAGCTGACCGCGGAACAACTGCACCTGATAGATGTCGGCGGCCTGGAAGCAGACCACGGCGGAGACCGCGACGGCGATGATCTGCGCGGGATAGATCCAGCTGAAGGAGCCGGCGTGCGGCATGACATAGCCGAGATAGAGTACGATGCCGACGAGGCTCAGCAGCGCGAAATCGGCGAGGCGCACGAAGCCGGTGATCACGATCGGCGAATAGGCGCGGGCGACCTTCTGGTTGACGACGTCGAGCGCGGCGGCCGAGAGCCGTTGACGCCGCTCCACAAAGGGCCGGTCAGCCGGCTTCGCCGCGGCGCTGGTCGCGGCATCGAGCATCGAGCGTGCGTTGAGCGGTTCCACGGGCGTCCACGTCCATTCCAAAAACCCGCGGGCCGCGTCCTTGCGTCCCGGGCGAGTATCCCCTGGCGCTTGGGTTATCGGACAAATCGGAAGATTCTCTAAAGCGGGTCTTAAGAATGGTTAGTGATTGGTAAATGCGTCGCGATAGCCCGCGAGCACGCCCTCGACCATCGCCTGCTGCGAGAAATGCGCGGAGATGCGCTCGCGAAGCGACAAGGCGCGCTGCGCTGTTCCCAGCGGATTGTCGAGCGCGGCCGCGATCGCCTCCGCCATGGCTTCCGCGTTGCTCGGCGCAAACAGCGCCGGGTTCTCCGCGCCGAAAATCTCGAGAATGCCGCCGATCTTGGACGCAATCATCGGTATCCCGGCGGCACCGGCCTCGATCACGACATAGGGCATGGAATCGCCACGCGAGGGAACGACCAGCAGCCGCCCCTTGGAAAAGCCGTAGCGTGCCTTGACGTGACCGATGAAGCGGATGGCGCTGGAGAGGCCGAGCCTCTCGACTTGCGCTTTGAGCGCCGCGGTCTCCTCGCCGTCACCGCCGAGCGTCAGCGTGACCTTCTTACCGCCCTCGTGCAGGCGCGCCACCGCGTCGACCAGCAGATCGGCGCCCTTGATGTGCCTGAACTCACCGACATAAGCGAGGTCGGTGGCGTCGTCGGCCATGACGACAGGTTCGAATTCCTCCGGCGTCACGCCGTTGAAGACGCAATGCACCACGCCCTTCGGCTTGCCGACGATGCGCTGATAGGTGTCGCGGGCAAACGCGCTTTCGAACAGGAACAGGTCGGTCGCATCCATCAGCGCACGCTCGAGCCGCGCGTAAAACTCGCCCTTGAGGGTGTTGAGGGGATAATGCAACGAGCCGCCATGCGGGGTGTAGATGCGGATGGTGTCGTCGGATCGCCGCCGCATCCGGATGAAAGCGCCGGCCTTGGCGCCGTGGCCATGCATGACGTCGGGCTTGAGCGTGGCGATCAGGCGCCGCAAGCGAAACCAGACCAGGACATCGTCAGGCGACGGTTCGCGGCGGATCGCCATCCGGTGCACGCCGAGCTTCAGCCGCGGTGCGAGCTCGGCAAGGGCCTTGTCGGCGCGCTCACCGCCGGTGAGACTGTCGGCGAGAATTCCGACGTGATGGCCACGATCGACCTGGCCGTTGGCGACGTCGAGGATGTGGCGGAAGATGCCGCCGACCGGAGCGCGCACGGCGTGCAGGATGCGAAGCGGCTGGTCGGGAGAGGGGGGCATGATCAAAACCAGCGCTCGACGGCGAATGCTCGAACAATCTGACGAAATATCGAGACGGATTAAGAGGCCTCGTGGTTAACAAACGGTGACGGACGCACCTGCGCGAGCCGCCCGACGCTGCGATTAACCCAGCGGCAACCTTAATGGAGTGTAATCGCCCTGGTTGAGGTAGGTTCGTGGCGTTGCGCCTGCGGGAGTGTTCGATGCGTTTAGCGTTCTGGCGTGCCGGCAAGGACAAGGCGGTGGTCAAGCGGGCTGTCTCGAAGGCAGCAGCCAAGCGGGCTGAACTCGAGCCCAGCATTGAAGCAAAGCCTGCGCCCGTTGCTCCGCGGTCGGCGCCAGTCGAATCCGGCGACATCGACCTGCACGCGCTCGGCGCGGCATTGGCGCGCAAGCGCGGCTGGATCATCGTTCCGACGGTGCTGGCGCTCGTCGCATCCATCGCAATCGTCAATCTCATCACGCCGCGCTACAAGTCTGAATCCCGTATCCTGATCGACGGCCGTGAGAACGTGTTTCTGCGGCCCAATAGCGATCGCGCCGAGGAACGGCAGGCGCTCGACGCCGAAGCCGTCACCAGCCAGGTGCAGCTCGTGCTGTCGCGCGATCTCGCGCGCGAGATCATCAAGAAGAACAAGCTTGCGGAGCGGCCCGAGTTCGATCCGGTGCTGCAAGGCGTTTCGCCGCTGAAGTCTCTTGCGGCGCTGGTCGGCATCGGCCGCGATCCGTTCTCGATGACGCCGGAAGAGCGGGTGCTGGACGCCTATTACGAGCGCCTCCAGGCCTACGCCGTCGACAAGTCACGCGTCATCGTGATCGAATTCCAGTCTGCCGATCCCGATCTCGCCGTGCGCGTCGCCAATTCGATCGCCGACGGCTATCTCGTGCTCCAGCAGGATGCGCGCCAGGACCAGGCCCGAAACGCCAGCCAGTGGTATGCCGGCAGGATCGATGAGCTGCGACGGAATGTCTCCGAGGCCGAAGCGAAGGCCGAGGACTTCCGCTCCAAGTCGAGCCTGTTCGTCGGCACCAACAACACGACGCTATCGAACCAGCAGATGGGCGAGGTCAACACCCAGCTCAACAATGCGCGCGCGCTCAAGGCCGATGCCGAGTCCAAGGCGCGCCTGATCCGCGAGATGATCCAGAGCGGCAAACCGATCGAATCGTCGGAAATTTTGAACTCGGAATCGATGCGCACGCCTTCGCAGCAGCGCGTGGCGTTGCGGGCCCAGCTGGCCGAGCAATCGTCGACGTTGCTCGGCAACCATCCGCGCATCAAGGAGTTGAAGGCGCAGCTCGCCGACCTCGACACCCAGATCCGCGACGAGGCCGCCAAGCTCGCCCGCACGCTCGAAAACGATGCGCGTGCCGCCAGCGGGCGCGTTCAGGAATTGTCGGCGAGCCTCGAGCAGCTCAAGAAGCAGGCGACGGCCACCAACGGCCAGGACGTGCAGCTCCGCGCCCTCGAGCGTGAGGCCAAGGCGCAGCGCGACCTGCTCGAAACCTATCTCGCGAAGTACCGTGAGGCCAACACCCGCGAGACCATCGACACCGCGCCGACGGATGGCCGCATCATCTCGCGCGCCGTCGTCTCGAACACGCCGGCCTACCCGAAGAAGCTGCCGATCGTGCTGATCGCGACGATCGCGACACTGCTGCTCTCGTCGGGCGTCGTCGTCACCGGAGAGTTGTTGCGCCAGACCGCGCCCCGTGCGGTGGCGGTGTTCACGCCAACGCTCATGCGGGCGTCGGCTCGCCAGGAACAAATCGTCCAACCGGTGGTCGTCGAGCCCTTCGCCGATCCGGTCGTCGACCCGGTCATGGCAGAACCCGCGCCGCTGCAGCCGGAGATGACGGCCGATGCCGATGTCGCCGAATTCGCGGAGATCGAGCATCTGGCCGACAGCCTGCGCGCCGCCGGAGCCATGGCGAAGAAGGTCACGGTGCTCGGCACTGCGAGCGGCGAAGCCATCACGCTGTCGACGCTGACATTGGCCCGGCACCTGGCGCGCGATGCGCGGGTCGTCGTGGTCGATCTCGCCGCGTCCTCGCCGACCATGGCCGCCGTGTCCGTCGATGCCTCGGCACCCGGCCTCGCCGAACTGATGCAGGGCGAGGCGTCGTTCGCGCAGATCATCACCCGGGACAAGCTCTCGCGGCTGCATCTGGTCATGGCAGGCCGCCCCGGCTTCGATCGCAGCCTGTTGCAGTCGCCCCGCGTGACGCTCGCGATCGACGCGCTGCTGCGCGCCTACGACCACGTGCTGCTCGATGCCGGCAGTGCCTCCGACCTTCCGGCGGAGCTCCTGACGGCGAATGCCCGCGCCGTCGTCGTGCCCGACGCGTCGATGGCGCCGGATGCGCGCGCACTGATGTGCGAGCAGCTCAGCGCCGTCGGATTCAATGAAGTGACGATGCTGAACAGACCGGTGCAGCCGTCGGATGCGAGGGACGCGCCGCGCGTCGTGGCGGCGTAGGCGTTTCTTACCCTCTCCCCCTGTGGGAGAGGGTGGCTCGCCGCGATAGCGGCGAGACGGGTGAGGGGTCTCTCTCCGCGCGTGCCTCTCGCATTTTGACTTGCTGATACAACCCCTCATCCGGCGCTTCGCGCCACCTTCTCCCACAAGGGGAGAAGGTGGGCAGTCGTGCAATGGCGAGAGCTACCCGAACGCTCGCCGCAGCCGCTGCGCCAGGTCGAACAACATCTGGTTCTGTTTCACCAGCCGCTTGCCGTGGCTCAGCGAGGACATCGCCATGGCCGCGAGCTTTCCGCGTGACGTCAGCGGAACGAAACTGTCGAAGATGTCCTGGTCGTCCTTGCAGAACATCCGCTTGTACTCGTCCGAGCCGATGCCGAGGTCGAGCGAGCGGTAGCCGCGCTCGGCGCAGCGGTCGATGATGTAGCGCATCAGGATCAGCCCGGGGCTGTAGCGGGCGTGCTCGGACATCGTGTAGGTGTTGAACATCATCGAGAAGCGCTGGCCGTCGGCGACGCCAGCGAAGATTGCGATCACCTCGTCGTCGCATTCGAGCGCGTGGATGTCGATGACGCGGCCGTCGCCGCGTGGTGCAAGGCAGGCGCTGCGGACGAATTGCTCGACGCCGGGCTCTGCGAAGACGTTGGGCAGCTTCTGTTCGGCCATCCGAGCCGGCTTGATACGGAAGAACCAGTCGAGCAGGCGGGTGATGTCCGCATCGGTGGTCGCCAAATGATAGCGATAGCCGGCGAGCGCCTGGAGCTTCTTCTCCTTGCTCTTGAGGCGGCGGCGGAAGGAGTTGCTGATCCGCGATGCCGGCGGACCGCCCGGTTCCATCGTGAGCAGCGGGCAGCCGTTGATCGCGCTTTGGCGTGGCAAATGCGCGAACGGGTTCTGCTGGTCGTTCCAGTGCAGCGGCTGCTGCGTCAGTGCGAGCACGTCGGCATGTTCGTTGAGCGGCGCAAGCAGCGCGTCGAGATCACCGCTGGCGACCTGCGCTGCAAATTCGGCGTTCCACAAGCCCATGTTGAAGGTCGTATGCTTGCCGCCCATGAAGCAGGCGGTGCGCACGCCGTGGCTTTGGCGCAGCGAGAGCGGCAGCAGCAGCAGCGGCCGATGCTCGGAGTCGCGGGCAATGACGATAAAGGGGCGGGCGCGTTCCTGCTCGCCGACCAGACGCTGCCAGGGACTGAGCAGATCAAATCGCTGATAGGGCGTGAAGAGATGACCGGGCTGCTCGAAGGCGCGCCAGACGGCCTCGGCCGCGCCGAGATCGGTCACGATATCGACATGCGCGATGCGGCCCGCTTTCGACTGCGCTGGCAATTCTGCCGTCCGGCTTTGCATCGCCGCAGCCATGGTCATTCGCGAACCTGTCGAGAAATCAAAAATATGCGTAATTCGGCCTGTGGCCGACCTTTGCAAAGAAATGTCAACAAAGGGTAATGACTATAAGAGGGGACCGGCCGCCGACGGGCGCGAGGTGGGACATTGGCATCCGACGACAGATGGCTGGAACGGCTGCGACTTGAGCTGACCTGGTTCACGGGCCAGGCTGCGCTGCGCAGTCGTGGAGCCGGCGCCATCCTGCGCTTTGCGCATGTGCGGTCGCGCCGGCGCGGCGGGTTTCAGCCGCTGCGCGAGAACGAGATCACGCCGCATTTCCTCGATCGCGCCATTCGCGCGCTGAAGCGGTGGAACTATGATTTCGTCGGCATGGACGAGGTCTGCCGGCGCGCGGTGACGCTGTCGGAACAGCGGCGCTTCGTGGCACTCACCTTCGACGGCGCCGGCAAGGATCTGATCGACTTTGCCTATCCGGTGCTGGCGCGCCACGCCGTGCCCTTCACGATCTATGTGCCCACGGCGTTTCCCGACGGCGTCGGTGAGGCCTGGTGGCTCGGACTCGAACAGGTGATCGCGCGCGAGAGCCGTGTCAGTCTCTTGATGGGCGAGAAGGAGCAGCGCTTCACTGTGACTGGCAACGCGGAGAAGCAGGCGCTGTTTTCGTTCCTCGAGGCCTGGCTGCGCTCGCTGCCGCCGGCGGATGTGTCGGCTGCGATCGCAGACCTCTGCACGCGCTACCGGGTCGACCTTGCCGCGCTCTCACGCGAGGCATCGATGAATTGGGAGGATCTGGCAAGGCTTTCGGCCGATCCGCTGGTGACAATCGGCAGTGCGACCGTGAACTATCCCGTTCTCGCCAACATGAAGGATGCGGCCGCACTGCGCGAGATGACGATGGGCAAGGCGGTGGCGGAGGCGGCCTTCGATCGCGACATCCGGCATCTCGCCTTTCCGTTCGGTGATCGCGCCTCGTTCCGGCGCAGCCATGTCATCATGGCGGAGGAGGCGGGCTTTGCCAGCGCGGTGACGACGATCCCGGGCGTGGTGGACGCGGAGGGACGCACCAATCTGCGCGCGCTGCCGCGCATTTCCTGGGACGGCCGGGTGCGCTCGCTGCGCATGATGCGGGTGCTGGTGTCGGGGGTCGCTTTTGCGCCGGTGAAGCCGACTGGCACTGCTGGGACCTAGAAGCGCTACGAACTGGAAGCGCTACGAACTCGACTTGGCCCGGTCCGGCCGCTGCATCCAGCTCACGATCGGCATCGCCGGCAGCACCCAGCCCATGCCGACCACCACGTAGTAGATCGCCTGCCGCCAGCCGGATTCGGCGATCCACGGCATCTGCGCCAGCGCCATGCCGAGCAGTGCCCAGACGGTGGCGAGCACCAGGAGCAGGATGGTGCCGAGGAACTTGCGAGTGCGGATCGTCATGACGGAATATCGCGGCTTTCGCGTAACTTGCGCTGCGGGAGCGGGGGACTATAAGGGGCACGCAGTCCGGTTCAAGCTCTGGTTTTGCCTCGAATGACGACGAATTCCGCCCCGTCCGAGCCGTATCGCGCCGTGCGCTGGTGGCTGATCTCAGTGGCTGCGCTGATCGCGCTGATGGTGCTGGTCGGAGGCGCAACGCGGCTGACGGAATCCGGGCTCTCGATCGTCGAGTGGAAGCCGGTCACGGGCAGCGTGCCGCCACTTTCGGAAGCGCAGTGGACGGCGGCCTTCGAGGCCTACAAGACGATCCCGCAATATCGCGAACTCAACGCCGGCATGAGCCTGTCCGAGTTCAAGGAGATCTTCTGGTGGGAATGGAGCCATCGGCTGCTCGGCCGTTTCATCGGCGTCGCCTATCTGTTGCCGTTCCTGTTCTTCCTCTGGCGCGGCGGCCTGTCCGGTGAGTTGAAGCGGCGGCTGTGGCTATTGTTTGGGCTCGGCGGCCTCCAGGGCGCGGTCGGCTGGTGGATGGTGGCCTCGGGGCTGTCCGAACGCGTCGAGGTGTCGCAATATCGGCTGGCGACACATCTTATGCTCGCGCTCGTGATCTTCGCCGGCATCGTCTGGACGGTGCGGCGGCTCGCCGGGCGTCCGCAGATCGCAGCATCGTCGCGGCTGCGCTTTACCAGCGCCTTGCTCCTCGCGGTGACCTTTATCCAGATCTATTTTGGTGCTCTGGTTGCGGGCCTGCGCGCCGGCCGCGCCTACAACACCTGGCCGCAGATCGACGGCGCGTTCATTCCCTCAGGGGAGCGGCTGTGGTTCGAGACGCCGTGGTGGCGCAACATGTTCGACAATGTGCTGACGGTGCAGTTCGAGCACCGGATGACGGCCTATGCGCTGTTCGCGCTGGCGGCGTTGCACACGTTCGATGCGGTCCGTTCACGCGCGGGTTCTGCGGCAAGCGGCGCGCTCTTGCTGCTGGGCGCGGTCAGCCTGCAAGGCGTGCTCGGCATCCTCACGCTGCTCAACCAGGTGCCGATCGATCTCGCGCTCGCGCATCAGGCAGTTGCGATCGTGGTGCTGACGCTTGCGGTGATGCAGACAGAGCGGCTCGCGCCGCGTGGCGCAACCGAAGCGCAGCCGCGCGCCGTTCCCGTCGGTCAGGCCGGCTGATCGGATCTGCTCTTCAGCAATAGCCGTAGATGCCGCACGAGTAGGGCAGGCGCCAGAAATAATCGACCTGCTTCCCGCCGTAATACGCGCCCTGGTAATCGTAGTCCCAGGGGCGGCCGTAATAGCCCGGCAGCGTGTGCGACCCCGGCAGCAGTGGCGTACCCGGTAAATTGCGGACGTAGCTGCCGATGCCGTAGGCCGGCGAGATCAGCGCATCCGGATCGGTCTCGACATAGACCTGCGGCGGCTCCTGCGGCGGAGCGGCGGCCCGCCGCCTCGGCGTGGCCGGCAGATCGGCGGCGAACGCAGCTGAGACTGTCAACATCGCCGCAAGGGCAGGCACCATCCAGCGCAGCATCGTCGGCTCCGAATCAAAGGGGGCGATCCAGTGACGATGTATGCGGCAGATATGGTTAATGACTGTTAACTGGAGCCGGACTCCCGGGGCACATCAAAGCGCCCCGGAATGTCCAGGACAGCTACGTGCCCAGTGCCTGTTCCAGATCGGCGATCAAATCTTCCTTGTCCTCGATGCCGATCGAGAGCCGCACCACGTCGGGGCCGGCGCCGGACTTGACCTTGGCGGCGTCGTCGAGCTGGCTGTGCGTGGTCGAGGCCGGATGGATGACCAGCGAACGGGTGTCGCCGACATTGGCCAGATGCGAGAACAGCTGCAACTTCGACACCAGGCTGACGCCGGCATCGTAGCCGCCCTTCAGGCTGAAGGTGAACACGGCGCCGGCACCCTTCGGCGCGTATTTGCGCGCGAGCTGGTTGTACTTGTCGCTTGCAAGGCCCGCATAGTTCACCGCGGCCACCGCCGGATGGCCGGCGAGGAATTCGGCGACCGCTTTCGCATTGTCGCAGTGCTTCTGCATGCGCAGCGGCAATGTCTCGATGCCGGTGAGGATCATGAAGGCGTTGAACGGCGACAGCGCGGGTCCGAGGTCGCGCAGGCCGAGCACGCGGCAGGCGATCGCGAAGGCGAAATTGCCAAACGTCTCCTGGAGCCGGATGCCGTGATATTCGGGCCGCGGCTCCGATAGCATCGGATATTTGCCGCCTGTCGACCAGTCGAAAGTGCCGGCATCGACGATGATGCCGCCGATCGAATTGCCGTGGCCGCCGAGAAATTTCGTCAGCGAGTGCACGACGATGTCGGCGCCGTGGTCGATCGGGCGGATCAGATAGGGCGAGGCCAGCGTATTGTCGACGATGAGCGGTACGCCCGCCTTGCGCGCCACCGTCGAGATCGCCTCGATGTCGGTGATGCTGCCGGCGGGATTGGCGATGGACTCGATGAAGATCGCTTTCGTGCGCGGCGTGACCGCGCGTTCGAAGCTCGCGATGTCGTCGGGATCGGCCCACACCACGTTCCAGCCGAAGCTCTTGAACGCGTGGGTGAACTGGTTGATGGAGCCGCCATAGAGCTTTCGCGCGGCGATGAACTCGTCGCCGGGCTGGAGCAATTGCTGCAACACCACGACCTGCGCGGCATGGCCCGAGGCCACCGCCAGCGCGGCCGTGCCGCCTTCGAGCGCCGCGACGCGCTCTTCCAGCACGGCGTTGGTGGGATTGCCGATGCGGGTATAGATGTTGCCGAACGCCTGCAGGCCGAACAGAGAGGCGGCGTGGTCGGCATCGTTGAAGACGAACGACGTCGTTTGATATATCGGAGTCGCGCGCGCACCGGTGGTGGGATCGGGCTGTGCACCGGCATGCACGGCGAGGGTCGAAAATCCCGGAAGGCGATCGCTCATTGAGGGCGTCCTGTTCTCGTGGTCTGAAATCGCGCGGCATGCTGATTGGCGCCGCGGCTGCCGTCAAGGCGCGGCTTCACATCGGAACGATCGTGCTACGCATTGTCGCGTTCGCGAATGAAACCTTCGCAATTGCGTCAGCTTTGCTCGGTCTTGTTTTTGGCGGCGCGGTCCGATGCCGCAGTGTCGCCGCCGCCGACACTCATCCGATTGAGGGATAGCCGCATGCCCTGCGTCGGTACCGGAGCGCGTTTGGAGCTCAGCGTGCGCGAATTGACGCCCATCCACGAGATCTCCGACGACAGGCGGCCATATTCGATCTTGGGGCAGCGGTTCATCACCACCTTGATACCGACCGATTCCGCCTTCAGCGCCGCCGCATCGTCGCGCGCCCCCAACTGCATCCAGATCACCATCGGCAGCGGATCGAGCGTGAGGGCTTCCTCGACCACCGGCATGATGTGGCTGGAGTTGCGGAAAATGTCGATCATGTCGACCGGACGGCCGATGTCGGACAGCGAGGCGACGAAGGGTTTTCCGAGCAGCTCCTTGCCGACATGGCCGGGATTAACCGGAATCATGTCGTAGCCGCGCTGGGCCAGATATTTGAACGCGAAATAGCTCGGCCGCACGTTGGCAGGCGAAGCGCCGACCATCGCGATCGACTTCACGTTGTTGAGGATGCCCCGGATGTAATTGTCGGGATAGGCGTCGTGGTTCATTGGCTCATCTTTTCGGGCTCATCTTTCGCCGTCATTGCGAGGAGCGAAGCGACGAAGCAATCCAGTCTGTCTCCGAGGAGGGATTCTGGATTGCTTCGCTT
Organism: Bradyrhizobium sp. GCM10028915; assembly: GCF_042666195.1. Classification (NCBI taxonomy): domain Bacteria; kingdom Pseudomonadati; phylum Pseudomonadota; class Alphaproteobacteria; order Hyphomicrobiales; family Nitrobacteraceae; genus Bradyrhizobium; species Bradyrhizobium sp. GCM10028915. The sequence goes on along the minus strand of NZ_JBHTFN010000044.1, from coordinate 1,207,932 downwards.
CGCTCGCAATGACGAATTACTCATCCCGCCATGTCGGCGTGCGCTTCTCGATGAAGGCGCCAATGCCTTCCTCGGCGTCGCGCGCCATCATGTTCTCGGTCATCACCTCTGCCGCATAGCGATAGGCATCTGCAAGGTTCATCTCGGCCTGGCGGTAGAACGCCTCCTTGCCGAGCTTGACGGTATAGGCGGATTTCAGCGCGACCTGTTCGGCGAGCGCAATGGCGGCATGGCGCTCGCTGCCGGCGGCGACGACACGATTGACGAGCCCGATCTCGCGAGCGCGTGCGGCCGGGATCGGCTCGCCTGTCAGCAACATCTCCATCGCCTGCTTGCGCGGCACATTGCGCGACAGCGCCACCATTGGCGTCGAGCAGAACAGGCCGATGTCGACGCCCGGAGTGGCGAAGTGTGCTGCTTCCGAGGCGATCGCGAGATCGCAGCTGGCCACGAGCTGGCAGCCGGCGGCAGTGGCGATGCCCTGAACGGATGCGACCACGGGCTTGGGCAGGTGCACGATCGCCTGCATCATCGCGCTGCAGGCGGTCATCATCTCGGCGAAGAAGGCACGGCCGCGATCCGGGTCGCCGCGACGCGCGGTCAGCTCCTTCATGTCGTGGCCGGCGGAGAAGGCGGGACCGTTGGCCGCGATCACGACGCCGCGGACGGACTTGTCGTCGCGGATCTCGTTGAGCTCGGCATGCAGGCTTGCGATCATCGCCGCCGACAGGCTGTTGCGGGCGGCCGGGCGGTTCAGGGTCAGGACCGCGATAGGGCCGACGGTCTCGCGCAGCAGGATCGGCAGTTGCGGGGAGGGGGCGCGGGCGGCCTGGACGGACATCAAAGCGTTTCCGGTTGGATTATTGCGATTGGATGACGCAGATAACTTAATGTAACAGGGGACGTGAAGCGAGGGTGAGGGGCAGCATGGCGTTAGCGAAAATGAGCGTGGCGGAGCTCGAGCAGTTCCTCCGCAACGAGTTTCCCCAGGCCTTCAGCGGCGACGACATCACGATCGAGAGCGCGGACGGTCAGGCCTGCCTTTTGCGTCAGCGCTATAGCGAAAAGATGCTGCGGCCGGGTGGAACCGTGTCCGGCCCGACCCTGATGGCGCTCGCCGATTTCGCGATGTACGTGGTGCTGTTGTCCGCGATCGGGCCGATCGGGCTCGCGGTGACCACCAATCTCAACATTAACTTCCTGCGCAAGGGCCAGCCCGGGCAGGACGTGCTGGCGGAGGCGCGGCTGCTCAAGCTCGGCAAGCGCCTCGCAGTCGGTGAGGTGAAGCTATTGTCCGGCACCTCGCCCGATCCGATTGCGCATGTCACCTCGACCTATTCCATTCCAAACGTTTGAACTTTTTACGGGTATCTTAATACCATATTTCCAAGTCGTTGATATTTAACAAGTAAATTCCGCCTTTGGGCATTGACCGCGGCGCCTCTGTTCTCTAGAAAACCGCCAGTCCGGTGCGGTGTTCGCGCCGATGCTCCCCGTTCACGGAAACTCTGACATGAAAACCTTTTCGGCAAAGCCGGCTGAGGTGACGAAGAAGTGGGTACTGATCGACGCCAAGGGTCTGGTCGTCGGCCGTCTCGCCACCATCGTCGCCATGCGCCTGCGCGGCAAGCACCTCCCGACCTACACCCCGCACGTTGATTGCGGCGACAACATCATCATCATCAACGCGCAGCATGCGGTTCTCACCGGCCGCAAGCGCGAGCAGAAGACCTATTACAAGCACACCGGCTATGTCGGCCACGTCAAGGAGCGCACCGCGCGCCAGATCCTCGAGGGCAAGCATCCCGAGCGCGTGCTCGAGAAGGCCGTCGAGCGCATGATCCCGCGTGGCCCGCTCGGTCGCGTCCAGATGGGCAACCTCCGCGTCTATGGCGGCGCCGATCATCCGCACGAGGCCCAGACGCCCGAGAAGATCGACATCGCCAAGTTGAACCGCAAGAACACGAGGGCCGCATAACATGGCCGAATCCATCCAGTCGCTCGACCAGCTCTCGCAGCTCAAGACGGCGGCCGCGCCCGACGCGCCCAAGCACGAGAAGAAAGTCGACAAGTTCAACCGCGCCTATGCCACCGGCAAGCGCAAGGACGCGGTCGCCCGCGTCTGGATCAAGCCAGGCGCCGGCAAGGTCACGGTCAACGCGCGCGAGGTCGGGGTCTATTTCGCCCGTCCCGTGCTGCGCATGATGATCGAGCAGCCGTTCTCCGTGGCCGCGCGGTCCGGCCAGTATGACGTGATCTGCACCGTCGCCGGCGGTGGTCTGTCCGGCCAGGCCGGTGCCGTCCGTCACGGCATCTCCAAGGCACTGACCTATTTCGAGCCGGAGCTGCGCACCGTGCTCAAAAAGGGCGGCTTCCTCACCCGCGACTCCCGCGTGGTCGAGCGCAAGAAGTACGGCAAGGCCAAGGCCCGCCGGTCCTTCCAGTTCTCGAAGCGTTAATCGCATCGGTCGCATTCGTCGCGAAAGCGGCTTCAATGAGATGCAAAAGGGCGCTGATTTCAGCGCCCTTTTTGCTGTTCGTTTGTATGCAAATTGATGGCGTGTTTCCTGAAAACTTGGGCTCGCATGAAAACCTGAATGGAACCCGCGGGACATAGCGTCGCTTTTGGAAGGGCGCGCAAATCGGTTGATCCGATCGCGTAACTGCTATGTCTAGAAGGGGGCCGACATGATGTCGCTCGATAGCATCACGCTCTATTTGGTCGCCACCATGGTCGCCGCACTGCTCGGCGCCATGATGGTGTTTTTCGGAAGGCAGGAGAATAGCGCTGCGCTGAAATGGTGGGGCACCGCCTATCTCCTCGGCGCCGCATCGGTCGCGCTCTGGACGGCGGCGGGCGACAGATTGGGGCCGCATCTTTACCTTGCGCTGAACGCGGTCGGCTTCGTCGCGTGCGGCATGGTGTGGAATGCGGCGCGCGTCTTCCACGGCCGCAAGCCGAATTGGCCGGGTCTCCTGGTCGGCGCGCTCGCCTGGGTCGCTGCCGCCACGTTGCTCGATCCCGCCGCGTCCATGCTGCGCATGATCGTCGGCGCCGGCATCGTGTCGGTCTATGCGGCGTTGACCGCCAGCGAGCTCTGGGTCGAGCGACGCAAGAGCCTGCAACGGCGCTGGCCGGCCTTCGTGGTGCCGGTGATGCACGGCTGCGTCTTGATGCTGCCGATCGTGCTCGGCAGCTTCCTGCGTCCGCACGATGCGGGTTTCGCCAGCAGCATCTGGGTCACCGTGTTCGCGGTCGAGCTCGTGCTTTATGCCGTCGGCACCGTGTTCGTGATCTTCATGCTGGTGTCCGAGCGCACCGTCACCGCGCACCGGACCGCCGCCTCCACCGATCCGCTGACCGGCATGCTCAACCGCCGCGGCTTCTCGGAAGCCTGCGGGCGCGTGATCGAGCGCGAGGCAAAGGCCGGACGTCCCGTGACCGTGATGATCTTCGATATCGATCATTTCAAGTCGATCAACGACCGGTTCGGCCATCCCGCCGGCGACGAGATGCTGAAACTGTTCTCGACCGTCGTCGTCAGCAATCTGCGCATCAGCGACATGTCGGGTCGCATCGGCGGCGAGGAGTTCGCCGCCCTCCTGCCGTGTTCGCTCGAGGAGGGCGTGCTGGTCGCTGAGCGCGTGCGCGAGGCCTTCGAGACCTCCGGCGTCGTCGTCGACGAGGGCCCGGTCGACACCACCGTCAGCATCGGCGTCGCCGGCGGTCCGGCCGGCACCGAGCTCGAAGTGCTGCTGGCCTCGGCCGACACCGCGCTCTACCAGGCCAAGCGCGGCGGCCGAAACCGCGTCGAGTCGGCGGAGGAGCTGCCACTGTCGCTGGAGAACTGGCGCCGCCAGAGCGCCGCGCGGATCGGCGTGCCCAACACGCAGTCCAAAGCGCAGCCGGCGACCGCCTAGGCAAAGGAGGCCTCGCGGTAATCCCCTGTTTACCATTCGATCCCTACCATTGCGGTCATGGAATCGATCCGTCGACAGAACCCGCAGACCGCCTTGATGTCGCTCGAAGCCGCGGCGACTTCGGCACGCGGCGGCTTCGCGTGCCTGTTCTCGACCGCGGACGAATACGAGAGCGCGCTGATCACCGAGCGCCGCGCCCAGGGGCGCTACACGCAAGGCCGCAATTACTGGCCGCTCGCGCTGTTCGCCGGTTGTGCGCTGATGGTGGTGGGCACCGTTCTGCTGCTCGCCTGAGTGATCTGCATTCTTGGAAGCAGGGCGCCGTTTCGGCGCCTTTTTCTTTGTCGCGGGCTGCGGTAGACACGCCCATCGAACAAAATGGGTGGAAACAGATGATCACCGAGATCGCGCAAATCGACGTCAAGCCGGGCAGCGAGAAGGATTTTGAGGCCGCCGTTGCCAAGGCGAAGGCCGCTTTCGGCCGCTCCAAGGGTTTTCACGGTTTCGAGCTGCACAAGTCGATCGAGAAGCCGCAGCGCTATCGTCTGATGGTGAAGTGGGAGACGCTCGAGAACCACACCGTCGATTTTCGCGGCTCCGAGAATTTCACCGAATGGCGCGGCCTCGTCGGCCAGTATTTTGCGGCACCGCCTGAGGTGGAGCACACCGAAACCGTGCTCATCACCTGAGGCGGCTCAGGCCGCCTCCGCCAGAGGCGGCGCTTCATACGTCTTGAAATGGTCGATCACGACTTTGGCGATGGCGACCAGTGGCAGCGCCAGCGCCAGGCCCCAGATCCCGAACACGACGCCGAGCAGGATCTGGAACGCGAACAGCGTGGCCGGCGGAATGTCCAGTGCCTGCCGCTGCAGCAGGGGCGTCAGCACGTAGCTCTCCATGGCGTGGACGCCCATGAAGAGGAGAAACGCCGACAGCGCCGGAATCCATCCTGAGGCGAGGCTCGCCAGCACGACCACGACGCCGGCTATGATGGCGCCGACGGTCGGAATGAAGCCGAGCAGTCCCGCCTGAATCCCGAGAATGAAGGAGCCCGGGATGCCGATGATGAGAAGCCCGATCCAGGTTACCGCGCCGACCGCGAGCATGACGATCATCTGTGCGATCAGCCATCGTTCAAGTGTCTCGCTGACGCGGTCGATGATGACGGCCGTGCGCGCGCGATGTTTTGCAGGCGCGATGAACAGCAATCCCTCGCGATAGACGCTGGGTTGGGCGGCGAAGGCGACTCCCAGAAACAGCACGATGAAGATGTTTCCCACGCCGTGGATGGTGCCAAGCAGCAGCTTGAACGTCTGGCTCACGATCGCCCCGCCGCTGGAGGCAAGGGCGCCTGCGCCGGGTATTGCCCCGCGCGACGCCGTGCCGGCCGACGGCGTCGGCTCCGGTTGCGCGTCGGGAGACGAACCGGGTCCGGAGCTCCCGAAATCGAAGAAGCTGGTGTCGATGCCGTGATTGTCCAGGAATGATTTGACGTTGCCGATCTGGGATTTGATGGTTTTGCTGAGTCCCGCCGCCTGATCGGCGATGGTGGCGCCGCCGAGATATGCGATGCCCGCGAGCATCAGCGCGAGGGCCAAGCAGACGATCGCGAGCCGCAGCGTATGCGGAAGACGCGCGTGCCGGCCAAGCGCGTTGGTCAGCGCGTTGAGCCCAAGGCCCAGCAGCACCCCGGCGAAGATCAGGAGCAGGGTGGTCGCGAAGTACCAGGAGAACGCGAGCAGCACGGCGAACAGCACCACACCGATGCCGCCGACCGAAATGCCCCAAGCCAGATCAAAACGGGTCGGGGGTCGTTCATTCGGGAATGTGATCACGCAATGGCCTTTAGGTGGAACGGGGGGCACTCTTTCGACAAACACGCTTTTGATCAAGACCGCGTCAACGCGCTGGTTTGACGCTGCCGTATGAACGGTGCAGACCGACGAGGAGAGAACAGGTGGGGCGCGCTTGAGTTTCATCAGCAAATGGGTGGGTCTGCTCGGGCTTCTGGCCGTGCTCGTGATTGGCGACCAGATCCGGATCAATCGGCCCGGTCACAAATATCGCCTCGGGGTCGAGGTGACGACGCCTGACGGGATCAAGACCGGGTCGGGCATTCTGTCCGTCGTGCCCGATCGCGGCTATAGCCGGGGCGGCCGCACCACGATGCGCGGCGAGGCCGTGTTCGTCGACCTCGGCCGGGGAAAGAATGTGGTGGCATTGCTCGCGCATCAGCAGGGCGCGAAGCTCGATCTCGACGACATCAACTATGTCGCGCTCCGCGCTTATGGCGCTGCGCGAGGCAACCGCGTCTCGTTCAACGAGCTCAACCGGCAGACCGGCGTCGTCGCGGTGCAGGGCGACCTAATGCCCACGCTGGTGAGCTTTGGCGATCCCCTGGACCCTACGACCGCGCGCCTTGTCGCCGGCGACCATGTGGAGGCGGTGCTGGGCGACGGTTACGCACTCCGTGGCCTTACCGCCGAAATAGTGCCCAACGGGCTTTGGCCGATCGATTTCGGTGGCGCGCTCGGGGAGCCCGTGACGCGCGGAATCGAGACGAAACTGCCCTGGTTGGCTGCGCCGGGCGACCCGGCGGCGACCGCGCTGAAGACCGCCGGCCTGCCCCTTGGCGGCGCGATCGTGGCCCGGGAGGCATTTGCGCGAAAATAGCATTGCCGTCCCGCGTACCCTTCTGTTGAATTTGTTCCACCCCAGGGGCATGTTTGGAGAATCGTCTTCGGCGAGAGGTCTGAACGGGAGATGAGAAAGCCGGTCGTCGGCGTGATCGGGAACGCCCATCGCGTTGAGAATCGATTTCAGGTCCAGATGGTCGGCGAGCGTAATCTGCGCGCCGTGGCCGAGGTTTCCGGCGGTCTGCCGGTGATGTTCGCGGGCTCGCCCGACATCACCGATATCGGCGCGCTGCTCGATACCGTCGACGGAATCGTGCTCACCGGCGCCCGCGCCAACGTCCATCCGACCCGTTTCAACGTCGATCCGTGTGAGGCGCACGAGCCCTACGACATCCACCGCGACGAGGTGGCGCTGGCGCTCTCGGTCGCCTGCGTTGCCCGCGGTATCCCGCTGTTCGGCATCTGCAGGGGCCTCCAGGAGATGAACGTCGCCTTCGGCGGCTCGCTGCATCCCGAGATCCGCGAAATCCCGGGCCGCATGAACCATCGCATGCCAAGGCTTGAGAATGGTGAGATCCATCCCGACCCGACAGTGGTGTTCGCCGATCGTCACGACGTCGATCTGACACCGGGCGGCGCGTTCGCGGAATTGCTCGGCTGTGACAAGATCAGGGTCAATTCGCTGCACGGCCAGGGCATCCTCGATCCCGGCAAGCGCGTGCTGATCGAGGGCATTGCCGAGGACGGCACCATCGAGGCGATCCGCATCGCGGAAGCCAAGACCTTTGCGCTCGGCGTGCAATGGCACGCCGAATACGACCCGCAGCACAATCCGATCAACCGAAAACTGTTCGAGGCGTTCGGTCAGGCCATGGTGGCGAAGCAGCGCGCGGCGGCGTAGCTGCGGGGCTGCGCCGAGGCCTATAAGGCTATCGATCGTTGCGACCGGCGGCGGAGGATTGGCGATTTTCGCAAACAGGCACGAGAACTAGTCTCCAGGATGGATTTCGCGGCGCTGAATGCATCCTGCGAATTACCAACAGCGCTCGCGATCTCTCGGGCGCAATAAACCAGATATCAAGAATTGATGCGCGCCAGTTTTCTCGATTCCGATTCGTTCTTTGAGAACGAAATGGAGTCAGACGCAGAACGAAACTCGATGACCACAAAAAAGGCGCCCCGAGGGGCGCCTTTCGTGCGTCGTGGTCGTTCGGGCCGCCTAGCCCGAATAGTACATCTCGAACTCGACCGGGTGCGGGGTCATTTCGAAGCGGGCGACTTCGGTCATCTTCAGCTCGATATAGGCGTCGATGAAATCGTCGTCGAACACGCCGCCGTTCTTCAGGAAGCCGCGGTCCTTGTCGAGGTTTTCGAGCGCCTCGCGCAAGCTGCCGCACACCGTCGGGATCTGCTTCAGCTCTTCCTTCGGCAGATCGTAGAGGTCCTTGTCCATCGCCGGACCCGGATCGATCTTGTTCTTGATGCCGTCGAGGCCAGCCATCAGCATCGCGGCGAAACCGAGATAGGGATTGGCGAGCGGATCGGGGAAGCGCACCTCGACACGCTTGGCCTTCGGCGAAGCAGTGTAGGGGATCCGGCAGGAGGCCGAGCGGTTGCGCGCGGAATAGGCGAGCAGCACGGGAGCCTCATAGCCCGGGACCAGACGCTTGTAGGAGTTGGTCGACGGATTGGTGAAGGCGTTGATCGCCTTGGCGTGCTTGATGATGCCGCCGATGTAGTGGAGGCAGGTCTCCGACAGGTCGGCGTATTTGTTGCCGGCGAACACCGGCTTGCCGTCCTTCCAGATCGACTGGTGCACGTGCATGCCCGAGCCGTTGTCGCCGAAGACCGGCTTCGGCATGAAGGTGGCGGTCTTGCCGTAGATGTGCGCGACCTGGTGGATGCAGTATTTGTAGATCTGCATGTGGTCGGCCATCAGCGTCAGCGTGTCGAACTTCATGCCGAGCTCGTGCTGGGCGGAGGCGACTTCGTGATGGTGCTTCTCGACCTTCACACCCATCTTGGCCATGGCGCCGAGCATCTCCGAGCGCATGTCCTGCACGGAATCCTGCGGCGGCACCGGGAAGTAGCCGCCCTTGGTGCGGACACGATGGCCGAGATTGCCGCCTTCATATTCGGTGTCGGAGTTGGTCGGCAGCTCCGAGGAGTCGAGGCGGAAGCCGGTGCTGTAGGGATTGGCGGAGAAGCGCACGTCGTCGAACACGAAGAATTCGGCTTCGGGGCCGACGAAGACGGTGTCGCCAACGCCCATCGACTTCACCATCGCCTCGGCCTTCTTGGCGATGCCGCGGGGATCGCGGTTGTAGGGCTCGCCGGTGGTCGGCTCGAGCACGTCGCAGGTGATGACCATGGTGGTCTCGGCGAAGAACGGATCGATCGTCGCGGTCACCGGATCGGGCATCAGGCACATGTCGGACTCGTTGATCGCCTTCCAGCCGGCGATCGATGAGCCGTCGAACATCGTGCCTTCGGCGAAAATGTCCTCATCGATCATGCTGATGTCGAAGGTGACGTGCTGCCACTTGCCGCGCGGATCGGTGAAGCGCAGGTCGACGTATTTGACGTCGTTGTCCTTGATCGATTTCAGGACGTCTTTGGCGGTCTTCATGCATACCCCTTTTGGCTCTGCGGGTCGGTTTCCAAACTTCGAGCGACCGTGTTCACGCTTCTTGAGGCGCGCGAGGCACAAACAAAACGAGGCCGCCGAAGCAGCCTATTTCTTGTCAGAATGTCGCAAAATGCGGGATAGCACCCGGCTCAGATAGCGTCCAGCCCGGATTCGCCGGTTCGGATGCGGATCGCCTCTTCGATGTTGGAGACGAAAATCTTGCCGTCGCCGATGCGCCCGGTTTGCGCGGCGCGGCGGATTGCGTCGATGGCGCGCTCGACCAGATCGTCGCCGATCACGATTTCGATCTTCACCTTGGGCAGGAAGTCGACGATGTATTCTGCGCCGCGGTACAGCTCGGCGTGACCCTTCTGCCGGCCGAAGCCCTTGGCTTCGGTGACGGTGATGCCCTGAAGGCCGACTTCCTGAAGCGCTTCCTTCACCTCGTCGAGCTTGAATGGCTTGATGATGGCTTCGATTTTCTTCACTGCGCGCCTCCCGGCCTTTCGAACAATAGCAACGTCTTCGTCAGGATGCGCTTTTCTTAACGCATGATCTTGTCTTCGCTATGCCGGGATCCCTGACCAATCCGGCAACAACGGCCGGCCACACCCTGATAAATGCCAGTGAGCACGACGAACCGAAGCGACTTCCGCGAAAGCAGGGTCTATGCCAAGTTGCAAATGCCCTGATTACTGGAGCGTTATCAGCCCTTTAACGTGCAGCTCTGATAGGTGGGCGCCGACCCGCACAAAATACCGCAGACTACGAAATAGGCAAACGGTTCAATATCTGTGCAGATCGTCGTTCCGCCGGATGGCCCGGTGCGGAACGTGCCTCTTGAAAAGGCTTTTGGACAGGGAAGTGGCATGGAAGTTCTGACCAACGCCGAAATGCAGCGCGCCGACCAGCTCAGCATTGCGGCAGGCACCCCCGGCTTCAAGCTGATGCTCAGCGCCGGTCAGGCGGTCGCCGAGGCCGCCCACGCGCTGGTGGAGGAGGGGCCAATCCTGATCGTGGCCGGCCCGGGCAACAACGGCGGGGACGGTTTTGTCGCAGCCGCCGAGCTCGCCGCGCAAGGCCGCGAGGTCTCGGTGATCCTGATGTGCGAGCGGGACCAGCTCCAGGGCGATGCGGCCTCGGCCGCGCGGGGTTGGAAACACCCGGTGCTCCCGTTCAACCCGCAGGCGATCGGGCGACCGGCGCTGATCATCGATGCGCTGTTCGGCGCGGGCCTCAGCCGTCCCGTCGAGGGCGAGGCGCGTGAGATGATCGAGGCGATCAACGCCAATGGTGCGCCGGTGCTCGCGGTCGACCTGCCGAGCGGCATCAACGGCACCAGCGCGGCCGTGCTGGGCGTGGCCGTGAACGCCGCCGAGACCGTCACCTTCTTCCGCAAGAAGCCGGCGCATCTGCTGCTGCCGGGGCGCATGCATTGCGGTCACGTCCGCGTCGCCGACATCGGCATCGAGGCGCAGGTGCTGGACGAGATCGCGCCGCAGATTTTTGAGAACGATCCGGACTTCTGGGGCTCGGCCTTTCCGGTGCCGCGCATCGACGGCCATAAATACGCGCGAGGTCATGTGCTGGCGGTCTCGGGCGATGCGGCGGCGACCGGTGCGGCGCGGCTCGCCGCGCGCGGGGCGCTGCGCGCCGGCGCGGGCCTGGTGACTCTGGCCACGCCGCGTGATGCGCTGGCGATCAATGCGGCTGCGCTCACCGCGGTGATGGTTCACCCCGTCGATACCGCCATCGAGTTCGGCGAGCTGCTCGGCGACAAGCGTTACAACACCTGCATCATCGGCCCTGGCGCGGGCGTCGGCGAGCGCACCTGCGATCTCGTCCACACGGCGCTTACCTCCCAGCGGCGCCTGGTGCTCGACGCGGATGCGCTGACGAGCTTTGCCGCCAATCCCGAGCGCCTGTTCGAATCGATCAAGACGTCGCAGGACAAGGCGGTGGTGCTGACGCCGCACGAGGGCGAGTTCCCGCGGCTGTTCTCCGACCTCAGCAACAAACATCCTGGGCGCTCGAAGATCGAGCGCGTGCGCGCCGCCGCCGAGCGCTCCGGCGCGGTCGTGCTGCTGAAGGGCGCGGATACCACGATTGCCGCGCCCGACGGCCGCGCCACCATCGCCGCCAACGCTCCGCCCTGGCTCGCCACCGCGGGTGCCGGCGACGTCCTCGCCGGCATCATCGCAGGCCTCCTTGCGCAGGGCGTCCCGGCGTTCGAAGCCGCCAGCATCGCGGTGTGGATGCATGGCGAAGCGGCGAGCGAGGCGGGGCCGGGCCTGATCGCGGAGGATCTCACCGAGACGCTGCCCGCCGTGCACCGACGGATCTATCATGCGCTGGGGATCGAGTACTAATGCTCAGGCCGCTCGCGCTCACCGATATGGGCGCGGCGGCGCAGGTTCACCGGGCTGCATTCGACCATGCGATGCCCTGGCTTGCTGGGCTGCATACGCCGGATGAGGACCGCTGGTTCTACCGCGAGCATGTCTTGGCGACGTGCCGCGTGTGGGGACGCTTCGATGCCGATGTACTGAGCGGAATCATCGCTGTCCGTGACGGCTGGGTCGAGCAGCTTTACGTGCTTCCTGCTGTTCAAGGGCGCGGCGTCGGCACCGAACTCCTCGATATCGCCAAGCAGGCCAGCGAACAGCTGGAGCTCTGGACCTTCCAGCGCAACGCGTTGGCGCGCCGCTTCTATGAAGCGCGCGGGTTCACGCTGATCGAGCAGACCAACGGGACCCGAAACGAGGAGAAAGAACCGGACGCTCGCTATCTTTGGACGCGTGGCCGATAGCTCACTCCACCTCGTACCAGCGCACCAGCCGCGGCGCGGCCCAGTCGGTGACGACGGATTCGATCAGCCACCGCCCGGGAGAGGCCGCAGCGAATGCGATGCGCTGGGTCTGGCCGGGTTCGATCGCGAGCGTGTCGACCCAATAGGGCTTCCAGCCGTCGTCGAGCTTGTCGAGCAGGCGGAAATGGTGGCCGTGGAGATGGAAGACGGCTGCGACGGAGGCGGGGTTCTTGAGGGCCAACACGACGGTGCGGCCGGCCTTGGTGCGAAAGGCGGGGGCGGAGGACGTCGAGAAATTTGCGGCCCGTACCCACCCGGCGTCGGCTGCCCCGAGAGCGACATCGAATCGCAGGGCGCCCCTCAGATCGAGCCGGTCGGGCAGGTCATTCGGAGGGAGTGGCAAGAGCGGCAACGGCGGCGCACGCCGCTCAAGCTTGCCGGAGACCATCAGGCGGCCGACCTGGCGCGCCTCCTTGCGGTCATGCAGCAGGAATGGGGCCGATGTGGCCGCATCCACGAAGGCGTCGGCGCGTGCGCCGGGAGCCAGCACCAGCGCGCCGTTGCGAGCCGGGAACGGCTCAGCCGGCTGTCCGTCCAGGGCCACCACGTGGACCTCGTGACTTTCCAATTTGATCGCCAGAACAGAACGTTGCGAGCCGTTGATAAAGCGCAGCCGCAGCCGCTCATTTGCTGAAGCTGAGAGTTCGAATGAAGTCGTTCCGTTGATTGTATAGAGCGGGGATGTGTCCTTCGGCTCCCGGCCCGGGGCAAGTGCGGTCCCATCCGGCCGCAGCCGCCACTCCTCGATCAAGAGGACCACGTCGCGATCGGCGGCGACCGTGTTGGTCTCGGTGGCGATGATCGGAAGCGGGCGCGCGGGCTGCTTCAGGCCGTCCTCGAACAGCCGGAAGTCGGCCAACAGGGTTCCCGCGGTTGGCACTGAAATGATTGATGTTTCCGTCGCGTCCGGGGCCGTCGGTGCGCGACCCCGAAGCGGGTCGGCCGCGGCCGGGCCATTGAGGCCGTACCAAACTGGTGCAAGCGGCACAGGCAGGTCGTTGCGGAAGACCACCTCGCAGCGGTCGCCACGTTTGAGGCGGACATCCCCGAGATGGCTGACGGCGGCCAGCTCCCAGATGGGTGTAGCCGGCTGCCCCGACCTCAGAGCCAGCGTTGCCGGCCTTGCCTGAAGCGCGAGTTGGGCGGTCACGGCCGGGACTGCGCCGCCCGCCGTCAGCCCGGCCGCAGAGGCGCCAAATCCGGCCAAAACCTCGCGCCTCGTCAGGTCGAAGATCCGCGTTTTCATGGGCCGATCCGGACCACGCCGTGCTGGATAAGTCCAGCCGTCGTGCCTAGGTGAAGCCTGCCTCTATCGGGCCATTTTTTTGCTGCGAACAGGCGGGCACATGCTATAAGCCCGCCGCCCGCGGCATCGCGGCCGGTCTTGATGCAAATTTACGCGGGCGTGGCGGAACTGGTAGACGCGCTGGATTTAGGTTCCAGTGACGAAAGTTGTGGGGGTTCGAGTCCCTCCGCCCGCACCAAGCGCTTTCAGCGTTTGCACGGATTACGCGATCTGCTCCCGCGCGGATGTTTGTCCGCCGGAAGTCGGTCCGATGAACCACCGGCGTTGAGGCGTTCGCCTCGCGCCGGATCGATTAATGACAGCGTCCCGACGCATGCGCGCCGGGACCGAACGAGAAGAAGATTGGACACCATGCAGGTCACAGAAACCCTCTCGGAAGGTTTGAAGCGCGAGTTTAAGATCAGCGTTCCCGCGTCTGATCTCGACGCCAAGGCCGGTGCCAAGCTCGTCGACCTCAAGGACAAGGTTCGCATCAACGGCTTCCGTCCCGGCAAGGTGCCGGTCACGCACCTCAAGAAGGTCTATGGCCGCTCGGTGATGGCCGAGACCATCGACCAGACCATCCGCGACACCAACACTCAGCTGTTCTCCGAGCGCGGCTTCCGCCTGGCGACCGAACCGAAGATCACCATGCCGACCGAGCAGGCCGAGGTCGAGGAGCTGCTCAACGGCAAAACCGATCTGACCTACACGGTTGCGATCGAGGTGGTGCCGTCGATTGCGCTCGCCGACTTCAAGACCTTCGAGGTCGAAAAGCCCGTGGCCGAAGTCACCGACGCCGACGTCGACGAGGCGATCAAGCGCATCGCCGATTCGAACCGTGGCTATGCCGCGAAGGGCGAGGGCGCCAAGGCCGAATCGGGTGATCGCGTCACCGTCGCCTTTAAGGGCACCATCAACGGCGAAGCCTTCGAAGGCGGCGCCGGCGAGGGCATCCAGGTGGTGATCGGATCCAACACCTTCATCCCCGGCTTCGAAGAGCAGCTCATCGGCATCGCCGCCAACGAGACCCGCACGCTGAAGGTGGCGTTCCCCAAGAACTACATGAACGACAAGCTTGCCGGCCAGCCGGCCGAGTTCGAGACCACCGCGACGCTGATCGAGGCGCCGCAGGATCTCGCGATCGACGACGAGTTCGCGAAGACGCTCGGCCTGGAATCGCTGGACAAGCTGAAGGAAGCGGCGCGCGAGCGGCTGGTGGCCGAGTTCGCGACCGCGACCCGCCAGCGCGTCAAGCGCGCGCTGCTCGACCGCCTCGACGAGGCCCATCGCTTCGAGGCTCCGCCCTCGCTGGTCGACGAGGAGTTCAATCTGATGTGGAACTCGGTGAGGGCCGAGATGGACTCCGCCGGCAAGACCTTCGCCGACGAAGACACCACTGAAGACGCCGCCAAGGAAGAGTACCGCAAGATCGCCGATCGTCGCGTGCGGCTCGGCCTCGTGCTCTCGGAGATCGGCGAGAAGAACAAGATCTCCGTGACCGATGACGAGGTCGGCCGCGCCGTGATCGAGCGGGCGCGCTCGATGCCGGGCCGCGAGAAGGAGGTCTGGGACTATTACCGCAGCAACGCCCAAGCGTTGGCCCAGCTTCGTGCACCGATCTATGAGGACAAGGTCGTCGACTTCATCCTCGAGCTTGCCAAGGTGACCGAGAAGAAGGTCTCGCGCGACGATCTCTACAAGGACGACGAGGCGGAAAAGACCGCGGCCTGAGGGCTCCAGAAGAGCCTTTAGGAGAGCCTCCAGGATAGCCTTGCATTAAGGATGATCAGCGAAGAGGTCGAGCTAGCCAGGTGGCCGGCTGGGCCTCTTTGTACGAATCAGCTTCAACTGCCTCACGGATTAAGCCTTAATTCGCTCCGCACTTGTCAGGCGCGAATTGGGCTATATCTGTCGCTACGCCCTCTGCTTCCAAGTTCCTGCATCACGGGACGTCCATCGGCCTTCCGGCAGATCCAGCCCCGACTGGCAGCCGGGCCTGGCGATGTCCGCCTCTTCAAAACCCTAGGTGACTCATGCGCGATCCGGTTGAAACCTACATGAACCTCGTGCCCATGGTGGTCGAGCAGACCAACCGTGGCGAGCGCGCCTACGACATTTTCTCGCGCCTTCTGAAAGAGCGCATCATCTTCCTGACCGGGCCGGTCGAGGACGGCATGTCGACGCTGATCGTCGCGCAGCTGTTGTTCCTTGAGGCGGAAAATCCGAAGAAGGAAATCTCGATGTACATCAACTCGCCGGGCGGCGTGGTGACGTCGGGCCTCGCGATCTACGACACCATGCAGTTCATTCGTCCGCCGGTCTCGACGCTGTGCACCGGCCAGGCCGCCTCGATGGGCTCGCTGCTGCTCTGCGCCGGCGAGAAGGACATGCGCTTCTCGCTGCCGAACGCGCGCATCATGGTGCATCAGCCCTCCGGCGGCTTCCAGGGCCAGGCCACCGACATCATGCTGCACGCCCAGGAAATCCTGAACCTGAAGAAGCGGCTCAACGAGATCTACGTGAAGCACACCGGCCAGACCTACAAGGCGATCGAGGACGCGCTGGAACGCGACAAGTTCCTGACCGCGAGCGACGCCAAGGAGTTCGGCCTGGTCGACAGGGTGATCGACAAGCGCGCCGAGGAAACCGCGTCGCCGAAGACCCCGTAGCACTACTGTGCCGGCAATCCCTCTGGGACCGCGGGCACCATCAGGGAGCGTTCACGTTAAGGACACGTGCGCGCGTCGCAAAACGCACTTTTGCGCCCTGCGACAGGCAGAAAGTTCCGCTTTCGTGCTTGTTTTTCGTGGCAATCCAGCAACGCCGGGGTGATTTCGATCACTTCGCCCGTGCCAAGACCGGAAATCACGGTATTGTCACGGGTAGCCGGCGACCCCCGATTAGCGAATTCTTGATAGTCGGGTGCCAGCATGGTTCGCTATGACTGATCGGCTATGATCGCGGGGAATCGAATGACCGCGATTCGCACGGCATGTAACGCGTAGGGTCTTTTTTGGTACGGAATTTGCTCTATTTGAAGGATTGTACCGGCTGTCGTGCCGGAATAGGGCGATCGAGCGGACGGGATCGAACCGCGGACGGAGACATGAATGAGTAAGGTCGGCACGAGCGACTCCAAGAACACGCTGTATTGCTCGTTCTGCGGCAAGAGCCAGCACGAAGTGCGCAAACTGATCGCGGGTCCCACGGTCTTCATTTGCGACGAGTGCGTTGAGCTCTGCATGGACATCATTCGCGAGGAGAACAAATCCTCGCTGGTGAAGTCGCGCGACGGGATTCCGACGCCGAAGGAAATCTGCAAGGTGCTGGACGATTACGTGATCGGCCAGAACCATGCGAAGAAGGTCCTCTCGGTCGCGGTGCACAATCACTACAAGCGCCTCAACCACCAGACCAAGCACAACGACGTCGAGCTTGCGAAGTCGAACATCCTGCTGATCGGTCCGACCGGCTCGGGTAAGACGCTGCTCGCGCAGACGCTCGCCCGCATCCTGGACGTGCCGTTCACGATGGCGGATGCGACGACGCTGACCGAAGCCGGCTATGTCGGCGAGGACGTCGAGAACATCATCCTGAAGCTGCTCCAGGCCGCCGACTACAATGTCGAGCGTGCCCAGCGCGGCATCGTCTACATCGACGAAATCGACAAGATCAGCCGCAAGTCCGACAATCCCTCGATCACGCGCGACGTGTCGGGTGAGGGCGTGCAGCAGGCGCTGCTCAAGATCATGGAAGGCACGGTGGCTTCGGTCCCGCCGCAGGGCGGCCGCAAGCATCCGCAGCAGGAGTTCCTGCAGGTGGACACCACCAATATCCTGTTCATCTGCGGTGGTGCGTTCTCGGGCCTCGAAAAGATCATCTCGGCACGCGGACGTTCGACCTCGATCGGTTTCGCCGCTCAGGTGCTCGCACCGGAAGACCGCCGCACCGGCGAAATCTTCCGTCATGTCGAGCCTGAGGATCTCCTGAAGTACGGCCTGATCCCGGAATTCGTCGGCCGTCTGCCCGTCGTGGCGACGCTGGAGGATCTGGACGAGGCTTCGCTCAAGAAGATCCTGGTCGAGCCGAAGAACGCGCTGGTGAAACAGTACCAGCGGCTGTTCGAGATGGAGAACATCGAGCTGACCTTCGCCGACGAGGCGCTTGGCGCGGTTGCCCGCAGGGCGATCGAGCGCAAGACCGGTGCGCGGGGGCTGCGTTCAATCCTCGAGGCGATCCTGCTCGAGACCATGTTCGACCTGCCGGGCCTCGAAGGTGTGGAAGAAGTCGTGATTTCCCGCGAAGTCGTGGAAGGAACGGCGCGTCCGCTCTACATCTACGCCGATCGGTCCGATCGCGCCGTCGAGAACGCCAGCGCCTGATTTCGGCGCTGGAACGCTCCAATCGTCTCCTCAAGCAGGGGCTGCGGAAAGTATCTCCGCAGCCGGTGTTGCGTCGCTTATTTGCGTGCGTAAGCGCCTGATGGCGCGCGTCTTTCAATGACTTGACACCCCCCGGGTCGATAGCCACCTAATGTCGGCGGCGAGTAAAAATTCTCTTCAAGATTCGCCTCAGTTCCGATTCGGCAAGCCGGTCCAACCTCAAAAGGAGCGATCGGTATTGCGGGTCACCTCGGCACCTTGTGGCGGTTGCGCATGAGCATGGCGGGCTGCGTGCAAGGGGGCAAAGCAAAAGGAAAAGGCCATGACCAATCCAAAACCCAGGCCAACCATCGTCCATGGCGAAACGCACGCCTATCCCGTGCTGCCCCTGCGCGACATCGTCGTCTTCCCGCACATGATCGTTCCGCTCTTCGTCGGCCGCGAGAAGTCGATCCGCGCGCTCGAAGAGGTGATGAAGAACGACGCGCTGATCATGCTCGCGACCCAGAAGAACGCGTCCGACGATGATCCGGCACCCGATTCCATTTACGAGACCGGTACGCTTGCCAGCGTGCTCCAGCTTTTGAAGCTTCCCGACGGCACTGTGAAGGTGCTGGTCGAAGGGCTCGAGCGGGCGCGCGTGCAGAAGTACACCGATCGCGCCGACTATTACGAAGCGACCGCGATTGCGCTCGCCGATACCGATGCGAAGTCGGTCGAGGCGGAGGCCATGGCGCGCTCCGTCGTGTCCGACTTCGAGAGCTACGTGAAGCTCAACAAGAAGATCTCGGCCGAGGTCGTCGGCGTCGTGCAGGCGATCACCGATTTTGCCAAGCTCGCCGACACCGTCGCCTCGCATCTCGCCGTCAAGATCGCGGATCGCCAGGGCATCCTGGAGACGCTGTCGGTCACGCAGCGCCTGGAGAAGGTGCTGGGCCTGATGGAGAGCGAGATCTCGGTGCTCCAGGTCGAGAAGCGCATCCGCTCGCGCGTCAAGCGCCAGATGGAGAAGACCCAGCGCGAGTACTATCTCAACGAGCAGATGAAGGCGATCCAGAAGGAGCTCGGCGACGACGACGGTCGCGACGAGCTCGCCGATCTCGAAGAGAAGATCTCCAAGACCAAGCTCTCCAAGGAAGCGCGCGAGAAGGCGCAGCATGAATTGAAGAAGCTGCGCCAGATGTCGCCGATGTCCGCGGAAGCGACCGTCGTGCGCAACTATCTGGATTGGCTGCTGTCGATTCCGTGGAACAAGAAGTCCAAGGTGAAGAAGGATCTGGAAGCCGCGCAGGCGGTTCTGGATGCGGATCACTACGGGCTGGAGAAGGTCAAGGACCGCATCGTCGAGTATCTCGCCGTACAGTCGCGCGCCAACAAGCTGACGGGCCCGATCCTGTGCCTCGTCGGCCCTCCCGGCGTCGGCAAGACCTCGCTCGGCAAGTCGATCGCGAAGGCGACGGGGCGTGAATTCGTGCGCGTCTCGCTCGGTGGCGTGCGCGACGAGGCCGAGATCCGCGGGCACCGCCGCACCTATATCGGCTCGATGCCCGGCAAGATCATCCAGTCGATGCGGAAGGCGAAGTCGTCCAATCCGCTGTTCCTGCTGGACGAGATCGACAAGATGGGCGCCGATTTCCGCGGCGATCCGTCCTCGGCGCTGCTCGAGGTCCTCGACCCCGAGCAGAACGCGACCTTCAACGACCACTATCTCGAGGTCGACTACGATCTGTCCAACGTGATGTTCATCACGACCGCGAATACGCTCAATATTCCGGGACCGCTGATGGACCGCATGGAGATCATCCGGATCGCGGGCTACACCGAGAACGAGAAGGTCGAGATCGCGCGCAAGCACTTGATCCCGACCGCGGTGTCCAAGCACGGCCTGGACTCCAAGGAGTTCTCGATCGACGACGACGCGCTGCTGCTTCTGATCCGCCGCTACACCCGCGAAGCGGGCGTGCGCAATTTGGAGCGTGAGCTCTCCACACTCGCCCGCAAGGCGGTGAAGGAGCTGATGATCTCCAAGAAGAAGTCGGTCAAGATCACCGAGAAGACTCTCGAAGAGCTTCTGGGCGTGCCGAAGTACCGCTACGGTGAGATCGAGAGCGAGCCGCAGGTCGGCATCGTCACCGGCCTTGCCTGGACCGATGTCGGCGGCGAGTTGCTGACGATCGAAGGCGTCATGATGCCCGGCAAGGGCAAGATGACGGTCACGGGCAATCTGCGTGACGTGATGAAGGAATCGATCTCGGCGGCGGCGTCCTATGTCCGCTCGCGCGCGATCGTCTACGGCATCGAGCCGCCGCTGTTCGACCGGCGCGACATCCACGTGCACGTGCCGGAAGGCGCGACGCCGAAGGACGGTCCGTCGGCGGGCGTAGCGATGGCCACCGCGATCATCTCGGTCATGACCGGCATCCCGGTCCGCCACGATGTCGCGATGACCGGCGAAATCACGCTGCGCGGCCGCGTGCTGCCGATCGGCGGCCTGAAGGAGAAGCTGCTGGCTGCTGCCCGCGGCGGCATCAAGACGGTGCTGATTCCTGAGGACAACGCCAAGGATCTCACGGAGATTTCCGATGCGATCAAGGGCGGCATGGAGATCATCCCGGTCTCGCGCCTCGACGACGTCGTCGCCAAGGCGCTGGTCAAGAAGCCAGTGCCGATCGTCTGGGAAGAGGACACCAAGGTGACGGTGAAGCCGGACGGCGACGAAGCCGCCGGCGGCCTGACCGCTCACTGAGATCGCAGCTCGAAAAAGATGATAAAACGGCGCCTTCGGGCGCCGTTTTTTTGTGGGGCATTTTGTTTTGGGCAGCGGATGACGACAATGCACATCGACGGGCAATGCCATTGCGGCGAGATTACCTTTGAAGCCGAGATCGACCCGGAGACGGTGTCGGTCTGCCACTGCACCGATTGCCAGACACTGACCGGCTCGCCCTTCCGGGTGACGGCCGTCTGTTCGGGCGCCGAAGTCCGCCTGACTGCCGGCACGCCCAGGATCTACGGCAAGCGCGGCGACAACGGCCGGATGCGCTTCCAGCACTTTTGCGCCGACTGCGGTTCCCCGCTGTTCACGAGCGGCGACGGCGACCAGGAGGACGATTGGGGCATCCGCTGGGGCAGCATCCGCCAGCGCGACAAATTGCGGCCCGTCAGGCAGATCTGGTGCCAGTCGGCGGCGGTGTGGATCGACGCGGTGCCGCTGCTGCCGGGCCGGCCACAGGATTGAGGCCCTGGAATTGGCGTTCCGCGCTTGCCCGTTCGGGGCCGGTAGGGATAAAGAAGCGGCGAGGGGCGGTTAGCTCAGCTGGTTAGAGCATCTCGTTTACACCGAGAGGGTCGGGAGTTCGAATCTCTCACCGCCCACCAGCCTTTGCTCGCTTCGCGAGCTTCGGCTCGGCGAGCCAGCCTCACACGTTATTGGCGCGAAGCGAACGAAGGCTGCCGCGCCGAAGCCGATAGGCGCAGGCGGGCGATACCGAGCCACAGAGGCCCTGATGCAACAACCAAGCGGACACGAGCAGAACGCCGATCAGATCGCCTACTGGAATGGCCCCAGCGGGCAGCGCTGGGCCGATCGCCATGCGGCGCAGGAGAGCCTGCTGGGACCCATTGCCGACGTGCTGATCGCCCGCGCCAGGCCGAAGCCGGGCGAGCGCGTCCTCGACATCGGCTGTGGCTCCGGTGCGACGACGTTCGCGTTCGCGAAGGCTGTCGCGCCTGATGGCTTTGCGCTCGGGCTCGACGTCTCCGAGCCGATGCTGTCGCAGGCGCGCGCGTTTGCGCCAAAAGGCCTGCCGCTCGATTTCGTGCTGGCCGATGCGACGGTGCATCCGTTCGAGCCGGCGAGCTTTGACCTGCTGGCCTCGCGGTTCGGCGTGATGTTCTTCGCCGATCCCATCGCGTCTTTCACCAATCTCCGCCGCGCGCTGAAGCCGACGGGACGGTTGGCGTTTGCCTGCTGGCGCGAGCCGAAGGAAAATCCGTGGATGATGGCGCCGCTTATGGCGGTCTACAAGCACGTTCCCAAGATGCCGCCGGTCGGGCCGGAGGAGCCGGGCCCGTTCGCCTTCGCCTCCGAAGAGCGCGTGACGCGCATCCTGAAAGGCGCGGGCTTCGTCGACGTCGCGATGGAGCCGCACAATCTCGCGATGGACGTCGCGATTGGCGGCGGGCTCGATGCCGCGGTCGAAGGCTCGCTCCAGATCGGCCCGGCGAGCCGCGCGCTGCAAGGGCATCCGCCGGAGACCTATGCCGCGGCAAAAGCCTCGATCCGCGAGACGCTCGCGCCGTTCCTGAAGGGTCAGAGCGTGGCGCTCCAGGGCGCGATCTGGATCGTGACGGCGAAGGCGGCGTAGGCGTCGCTCTGTCCTCATCATTGCGAGCGCAGCGAAGCAATCCAGACCGTTCTCCGCGGAGGCAGTCTGGATTGCTTCGTCGCTTCGCTCCTCGCAATGACGATGGGGACGCAGCAACGCAACTACCTCACACCACGTCATCCGGCGCCAGCGCGCAGCCATTGTCCGGATGCGTCTCGATCTGAAGCGTGGTGTGGCCGATGCGGTGGGAGCGCTTCAGCATCTGCGCCGTCTCCATCAGGAAGGCATCGCCGGCGCCGGTGGGCATGACAAGGTGGCAGGTCAGCGCCGTCTCGGTGGTCGAGATCGGCCAGACGTGGAGATCGTGGATCGCAGTGACACCGGGCCGCTCCAGCAGAAGGATCTTGATCGCGGCAATGTCGGTGCCCCTGGGCGCCGCCGCCATCGACATGTCGATGGAGCCACGGAGCAGGCTGGTGGTGCTCCAGAGGATGGTGGCGCAGATGACGAGGCTGGTGACGGGATCGAGCCAGAGCCAGCCGGTCCAGATGATCAGCGCCGCCGAGATGACGACGCCGAGCGAGACCGCGGCGTCGGCCGCCATGTGCAGATAGGCGCCTTCGATGTTGATGTCGTCCTTGCGACCGCGCGCGAACAACATGGCGGTAAAACCGTTGATGAGGATGCCGATGCCGGCGACCACCATCACGGTGATGCCGGCGACCGGCTCCGGCTCCCGCAGGCGCAAAATCGCTTCCCAGCCGATCGCGCCGGTTGCGACCAGCAGGAACACCGCGTTCGCCAGCGCCGCCAGGATGGTGGAGGCGCGCAGGCCATAGGTGAAGCGGCCGCTGGGCGCGCGCCGCGCCGCGATCGACGCGCACCAGGCCACGACCAGGCCGAGCACGTCGCTAAGATTATGGCCGGCATCCGCAAGCAGAGCCGTGGAGTTGCCGATATAGCCATAGACGGCCTCCGCCGCGACCAGCGCGGTGTTGAGTGAGATGCCGATTGCGAACGCCTTGCCGAAACTGGCGGGCGCATGGGCATGGGCGTGGCCACCATGATCGTGATTATGGCCGTGGCTATGATCATCGTGATGATGGCCGTGATGGTCGTGGCTGCCCACCTCTATCGCTCCCTGGACGCTGCCAAATCAGGCGCCATTGTAGGCGTTTCGGCAGCCCCGTCACGGCGGAACAGCACGTAGAGCGCCGGCAGCACCAGCAGCGTCAGCACGGTTGAGGAGATGATACCGCCGATCACCACAGTCGCGAGCGGCCGCTGCACCTCGGCGCCGGCCCCGGTGGCAAGAGCCATCGGCACGAAGCCGAGGGACGCGACCAGCGCCGTCATCAGCACCGGACGCAGGCGTGTCAGCGCGCCCTCGCGCACCGCGTCGGTAACGGGTTGGCCCTCGCTGCGCAGCCGCTCGATGAAGGCGATGATGACGAGCCCGTTGAGGACAGCGACGCCCGACAGTGCGATGAAGCCGACGCCGGCGCTGATGGACAGCGGAATACCGCGCAGCAGCAGCGCCATGACGCCGCCGGTCAGTGCCAGCGGCACGCCGGAGAACACGAGCGCCGCATCAGCCGCCGATCCCATGCCCATGAACAGCAGCAGGAAGACCAGCAGCAGCGCCAACGGCACCACGAGCGTCAGCCGCTTGGTGGCGGAGACCAATTGCTCGAACTGTCCGCCCCAGCCGATCCAGTAGCCCGGCGGCAGCTTGACCTTCTCCGCGACGGCTGCCTCGGCCTCGGTGACGAAGGAGCCGAGATCGCGCGCGCGGACATTGGCGGTGACCACAATGCGCCGCTTGCCGTTCTCGCGGCTGATCTGGTTCGGGCCAGGCGTCGCTTCGACGGTTGCGACCGACGACAGCGGCACATAGCGCATCTGGGCAAGGGGAGGGGCGGGCAATGCGGTCCGGATTGGCGCGCCGATTGCTGCTTCCTCACCCGGCGGCAGCGGGATCGGGATCGCCCGGATGGCCTCGAGATCGCCGCGCAGATGTTCCGGCAGGCGCACGACGATGTCGAAGCGGCGGTCGCCCTCGAACAGCTTGCCGGCCGACTTGCCGCCGACCGCGATCTCGACGATGCCCTGCACCTCGCTGATGCTGAGCCCATACCGGGCGAGCGCCTGGCGGTCGAGGCGGACGGTGAGGATCGGCAGGCCCGAGACCTGCTCGATCTTGACGTCGCTGGCCCCGCGGATGCCGCGGATCGCGGCTTCGACCTGTTTTGCCGCGCCTTGCAGGATGTCGAGGTCGTCGCCGAAGATCTTGACGCCGACGTCGCTTCGCACGCCGGAGATCAACTCGTTGACGCGGAACTGGATCGGCTGGGAGATTTCATAGGCGCTGCCGGGGATGTCGTCAGCGGCACGGGCAATAGCCTCGATCACCTCGGCCTTGGACCTGCCAGGGTCGGGCCATTCGGCGCGCGGCTTCAGCATGATGTAGCCGTCGGTCTGTGCCGGCGACATCGGATCGGTTGCGATCTCCGCGGTGCCGATGCGGGTGAAGAACGCCTTCACCTCCGGAATCTGCTTGATGCGCTTTTCCAGCGCCTTTTGCAGGTCCAGCGACTGGGTCAGGCTGGTGCCGGGAATCCGGATCGAGGCCAGCGCGACGTCGCCTTCGTCCAGGCTCGGGATGAACTCGCCGCCCATGCGCGCGGCGGCAACGCAGCTTGCGACCACGAT
Source organism: Bradyrhizobium sp. GCM10028915 (assembly GCF_042666195.1). Taxonomy (NCBI): domain Bacteria; kingdom Pseudomonadati; phylum Pseudomonadota; class Alphaproteobacteria; order Hyphomicrobiales; family Nitrobacteraceae; genus Bradyrhizobium; species Bradyrhizobium sp. GCM10028915. Next base: position 1,183,167 of record NZ_JBHTFN010000044.1, on the reverse strand, counting down.
GATGGCGGCCATGATTGCGACGCCGAGGCGATGGTCGATCGCCAGCCGGAGCACGGGGAGATAGGCGCGCTTCGCCAGCCGCATGAACAGGTTTTCGTGTTCGGACACCTTGCCGGTGACGAAGATGGCAACCGCCGCCGGCACGAAGGTGATGGAGAACAGCACCGCGGCACCCAGCGCCATCAGCACCGTCAGGGCCATCGGCGTGAACATCTTGCCCTCGACGCCGGTCAGCGTCAGCACCGGCAGGTAGACCACTGCGATGATCAGCGTTCCGAACAGGCTCGGCTTGATCACCTCGCTCGACCCACTCCGGATCGCGCGCAGCCGTTCGGAGATCGTGAGCAGGCCGCCTTTCTCGCGCTGGACCTCGGCCAGCATGCGCAGGCAGTTCTCGACGATGATCACGGCGCCGTCGACGATGATGCCGAAATCGATTGCACCCAGGCTCATCAGGTTCGCGCTGACCTTGGCCTCGACCATGCCGGTGACCGTCATGGCCATGGACAGCGGAATGACGCAAGCCACCACCAGCGCGGCGCGGATGTTGCCGAGGATCAGGAACAGCACGGCCACGACCAGGGCCGCGCCTTCCAGCAGATTGCTCTCGACGGTGCCGATGGTGGCTTCGACCAGATCGGTGCGGTCGTAGACGGTCCGCGTCACGACGCCGTCGGGCAGCGATTTGGCGATATCCTCCAGCCGGGCCGCGACACGGCGCGCCACGGTGCGGCTGTTCTCGCCGATCAAAAGCATGGCGGTGCCGAGCACGGTTTCCTCGCCATCGCGCGTTGCGGCTCCCGTGCGCAAATCGCGGCCTTCGGTGACGGTCGCGATATCCCTGATCCTGACGGGATTGCCGCCGCGCGAGCCGATGACGATGTCCCTGATTTCGCCGACATTGCCGACCTGGCCCGGCGAGCGAACCAGATATTGCTCGCCGTTGCGCTCGATATAGCCGGCGCCGACATCGGCATTGTTGGCGGCGAGCGCCGTCATGACGTCGCGAAAGCCGAGCCGGTAGGCCATCAGCTTGCCGGGATCGGGGAGCACATGGAATTGCCGCTCGAAGCCGCCGATGGTGTTGACCTCGATCACCCCCGGCACGTTGCGAAGCTGCGGCTTGATGATCCAGTCCTGCACGGTGCGCAAGTCGGTCAGCGAATAGTCGTGGCCGCCTTGCGTCTTCGCGCCCGCCTTGGCCTCGACGGTGTACATGAAGATTTCGCCGAGCCCGGTCGAGACCGGTCCCATCGCGACCTCGACGCCGGCCGGAAGCTGGTCCTTCACCTGCTGGATCCGTTCGCCGACGAGCTGGCGGGCAAAATAGATGTCGGTGCCGTCCTTGAAGACGACGGTCACCTGACTCAGGCCGTAGCGCGACAGCGAGCGCGTGTAGTCGAGCTTGGGCAGCCCGCCCATCGCGGTCTCGACCGGGAAGGTGATGCGCTGCTCGGTTTCCAGCGGCGAATAGCCGGGGGCGCGGGTGTTGATCTGGACCTGGACGTTGGTGATGTCAGGCACGGCGTCGATCGGAAGGCGTTGGAAATTCCACGCTCCGAAAGCGACGGCGCCGAGCGCGAGCAGCAGGACCAGCCAGCGCTGCTGCAGCGAGACCGCGATGAGACGCTCAATCATGCTCGGCCTCGCCCTTGCCCATCTCCGCCTTCACGACGAAGCTGTTTTCCGCGACGTAATGCTCGCCGGCCGATAGACCGGCCTTGATCTCGACATGGCGCGGGTCGGAATCGCCAAGCTCCACCGGGCGCGCCTCGATCTTGTCGCCGTCCTCACGAACGAACACGATAGTCCTGTTCTCCAGCGTCTGGATCGCGCTTTTGCGCACCGCGACCGCGACGTTGCGGGCGGCGAGGATCAGCCGTGCCGTGACAAACAGGCCGGGACGCAAGCGCCCGTCCGGATTTGGCAGCACCACGCGCGCCAGCGCCGTCTGGGTCTCGCTCGAGCCGATCGGGGCCATGTAGGCGATCGTGCCCTTGATCTCGCCGCGGCCGTCGTCGGGATCGATCAGCACCTCGTCGTTGAGACGAACGCGCCGCAGATCCTGGCGATAGATCGACAGATCGACCCAGATAGTGGAGAGGTCGGCGACGACGAAGGCCGGCTTCTGCTCGGAGGCGTATTCGCCGAGCGAAATCTGCCGCTCGATGACGGTGCCGGCAAGCGGCGCCTTGAGCTCGTAGACGGTGAGACTCTGGTTGCTCTCGATCGCGGCGAGCAGATCGTCCTTGCCGACCTCGTCGCCGATGCGCTTCTGGATCGATTTGGCGACGCCCGGAAAGCGCGGCGTCACCTGCACCACGGCTTCCTGGTTGGCGCGCAGGATGCCGTTGAAGGCGAGCGTGTCGGACAGCGTGACGCTCGCGGCTTCCGCCAGCGTCACGCCTGCGGCGGCGAGCTTGACGTCGGAGATGCGGATCCGGTCGGCGCCGTGCTCGTCCTGCTCGACATGGTCGTTCGGCTTCTCCGGCTTCTTGTCCGCGGCGTGTTCGGCATGTTCGACCCTGGCCGGGCCGAGCAGGGAAAAGCCGTAAGCGCCAAGTGCGACGCCAAGTGCGGCGGCAACGAATGCGACGAGGATGGTGGAGGACGTCTTCATCGTGCGCTCTCCCGCGCCAGCGTAAAGGGATTGCCGACGAGCCCTTCGATGGTCGCCACCCCCGCGTGGAAATTCTGCAGCGCCTCCTGCTCGCGCAGCCGCGCCTGGGTGACGCTGGCCTGGGCATCGAGCACTTCGAGCAGGCTGAAGCGGCCCTGGCCGTAGCCTTGCGCGATGGCGTCCGAGGCTTCGGTGGCCTTGGGAATGGCGCTCTCGCGCAGCACCGCGAGCTCGCGCAGCGAGCCCTGGAGCGAGTCGTAGGCGCGGCCGGCGACCACGATCAGCGTGTTGCGGTTGGCCTCGCGCTCGGCCTTGGTCTTGGCGAGGCTTTCCTGGGCCGAAAGGATATTGCCCTGGTTCTGGTCGAACACGGGGATCGGCACCGAGACGGTGAGGCGCGCCGCGTCGTCGTTGGTCTCGTTGAAATGGCGCCAGCCGGCGGCGATCCGCACGTCGGGATAGGGCCGCAGCCGCGCCAGCAACAGCTCGGCGTTGCGCTGGGCATAGATCGCGGTCCAGCGCACCAGCTGCGGATTGGCATCGATCGCGGCGACGACCGACTGGAATGTCGGGGGCCGTCCCATGGTGTCGAGCCGGCCGGAGACCTCGCCGAATTTCGGTGCCGCGTCGCCCATCAGGACCGCAAGCTCGCGCCGGGCGCTGGCCAGCGTCGCCTTGAAGCGCTCGCGGTCGGCCTTCACCAGTGCGGACGCCACCTCCGCACGGCCGGTCTCGGCCGGCGAGGAGGCGCCGGCCTCGACGCGTCGGCGCAAAAGCGGCGTCAGCCGGTCGATGGCGGTGATCTGCTCGTCGAGGATCTGGATGCGCCGCTGTGCGCCGAGCACGCTGAGGAAGGCGATTGCGGTCTCCGACAGCACCTCCAGCCTGACGGCTTTGCGCTGGATCGCGGCGACCTCGATGCCGGCGACGCCAGCTGCAATCCGCGCGTCGCGCTTGCCGAACAGCTCGAAGGCCTGGCTGATCTGGAGCGTGGTCTCGGCCGATCGTGTGCCGCGATAGATGCCGGACCCGAACGAATTGTCCTGTTCGTAGGTCAGTTCCGGATTGAGAAGCGCACCTGCCTGGATGCGCTGGCCCGTGGCGATGCCGACATCGCGCTCCGCCGCGGTCAGCCGCGGGCTCGCGGCCAGCGCGCGCGAAAGCGCGCTCCGCATCGTCAGAGTCTGGGCGTGAGATGGCGCAAGCGCCGATCCGGCAATCAGACACGCTGCCGCGCACGCCAGGCGCGCGGCCATTCCCCTGAAAAACATGAAACCGACCTGTGAGGATGAACCGAATGGACGCTCGTGGCGCCCGACCAATCCGTTCAGGCCATATGTTTGGGAGGCGGGGAGTCGGTGTCGGGAACAATGCCGGCGAGCCGGGGTGCGCGTTGCGGGCGCGATGCGGACACGAGCCCGATCGATCCGGCCGGTGGCGTCGGCTGCGCCACCGTCACCGAGAAGCAGCCATGGCAATGATGCCCGCCGATGGCCTTGTGGTCGTTGTGATCCGCCGAGCCGTCAAGCACCGCGCTGATCTCCGAGCCGCCACCGGGCGTGGTGACGTCGATGTCGTGCAGGCCATGCAGCGCTCCCGCGAGCAGGTAGACGACCGCGATCAGCACAGACAGCAGCCCGCGCCAGTTGCGCGGCCGGCATGATCCTGAGGGCTGGCGGTTCGCGAGCACGACGTCACTCTGGTTGCGGTCTGCGCCCGGCCTAGCATGGCGTTGGGAACAGTGTCGACCCGCAACATTGTTACGTTCCGGGAACAATTGCCGCAGCGCTCGCGAAGACGGCAGCTCTTCTCATTGGCGTGTGATCAAGCTCAGCCGAGCATCGGCTGCCGCTCCGCGTGCAACGTTCGGCATATCGCCGCCTTCGACCGTGACGACGGCGCGGCAGCCCGCTTCCATGGCCCGTTCCAGCCATTTGATGGCTTCATCGATCCACTGGTCGTGGTGCTCGGGATCGGCGATCGCCTTTTCCCGGAATGCATCTGCCTGATGAAGGCACGCGGTTCTGCGATCCACGCGGCTCTCCCGATCCGGAGGTTCCCGCCCCGAGCGCATCCTTGATGATCCGAGAGCCGGCGTCGTTAACATAGGACAGGAACCGGCGCACAAAAAGAAAGCCCCAGCCGGGACTTACCGGCTGAGGCTTTCGTGCTCACAAACTTCATCCTTGGGACTTGGACAGATAATCCGCATCGCGCGGGTTCGTTCCCGCTGGCTCGGTCCAATTTGGAACGTTCCTTGTTCATTGTGATTAGCGACGAGGAGAAATTGAGGAGGACGGACCATGGACGGATTGATTTATCTCATCGGCTTGATCGTGGTGGTCATGGCGATCTTGTCGTTCTTCGGCTTGCGCTGAGAGAGCGGCGATGGCCATGGAAACTCTCATACGGGAAGACATCGTGGAAGGCGGCGGCGTCGCTGCCGATGAAAGGCGCATCATCCAGTGGAGCTCGGTGATCGCAGGCGCTTTGGCTGCCGGCGCAATGTCGTTCATCCTGGTCGGCTTTGGAGTCGCCGTCGGCCTGGGCGTCAGTTCAGCCTCGCCGACATGGCGCGATGCATCGGCGGCGCTGGCTTTGCTGTCGGGGCTGTATCTGATCATCCAGGCGATTATCAGCTTCGGCTTCGGCGGCTATATCGCCGGCCGGACGACGCGACCAGCCCCGGCGGTCACAACGATCGAAGACGAGGGCGAACGGCGGGACGGGCTGCATGGCCTGATGTCCTGGGCGCTCGCCGTGCTGCTTGGTGCCGCTCTGCTCGCGATGCTCGGCGCAGCTGCGATTGACCGCTCGCCAATGCGCAGTTCGGCGAGCAGTACCTCCGCCGCCGAGCCTCTGTTGAGCTACGAGCTGGATAAGCTGTTTCGCGCAGCGCGGCGGCCCCCCAACACCGACCTCAGGGAACCTCGTGCCGAAGCGGGACGCATCCTGATGACGTCGTCGAGCCACAGCGGCGTCAGCACCGATGACCGGGCCTACCTCGTGCAGCAGGTGGCCGCGTTGACGGGACTTGCAGCACCCGACTCGGAGCGACGGGTCGACACGCTGATCGCGGATTCAAGGACGGCCATCAATCGGGCGCGGCGTAACTCCATCATCGTCGCCTTCTCCGTTGCGGCAGCAACCCTGATCGGCGCTGCGGTGGCCTGGGCTGCGGCTGTTGCCGGTGGCCGGCATCGCGACGGCGCGCCGCTCCCGAACTGGATGGCGAGCTCCAACCGCTTCCATCGCTCTCCGCGTGCGATGCGGGTGCCGTAACGTGCAGGACGATGGCCGGGAGCGATCCCGGCCATATTGCCTTTTGACGAGAGGCCTAAGCCTTCTCCTCCCAGATCATGGCGAGATGGACGATCGTCTGCACCGCCTTCTCCATGTCCTGCCGGCTGACCCATTCGAGCCGGGAGTGAAATGCGTGCTCGCCGGCGAAGATGTTGGGGCAGGGCAGTCCCATGAAGGACAGGCGGGAGCCGTCGGTGCCGCCGCGGATCGCGGTGCGCATCGGGCGCAGGCCGGCGCGGCGGATCGCTTCGATGGCGTATTCAAGAATGTGCGGGTGGCGATCGATCACCTGCTTCATGTTGCGGTACTGCTCCCGCACCTCGAATGTGTAAGTTGAGCGCGGAAAATCCTTCATCACGTCCTTGACGATGTTCTCGAGCAGGATCTCCTTCTCCTTCAGCCCTTCCTCGGTGAAGTCGCGCACAATGAAGGAGAGCGTAGCCTGCTCCAGCGCACCCTCGATCCCGATCGGATGCAGAAAACCCTGCTTGCCTGATGTCGTCTCGGGCGAGCAGCCTTCCCGGGGCAGGCGCTCGACGATGGCGGCGGCGATCTTGATGGCGTGCTCCATCTTGCCCTTGGCATAGCCGGGATGGGCGCTGACGCCGTTGATGGTGATGGTGGCGCCGTCCGCCGAGAAGGTCTCGTCCTCGACGCTACCCGCGCTCTCGCCGTCCATGGTGTAGCCGAAATCAGCGCCGAGCTTCTTGATGTCGACATTGTCGACGCCGCGGCCGATCTCCTCGTCCGGCGTGAACAGGATCTTGATGGTGCCGTGCTTCACTTGCGGGTTGTTGATGAAGAAATGCGCGGCATCCATGATCTCAGCCACGCCGGCCTTGTTGTCGGCACCGAGCAGCGTGGTGCCGTCGGTGGTGATGATGTCGTTGCCGATCTGGTTCTTCAGCGCCGGATGCTCGGCGAAGCGGATCACCTGGCTGGTATCGCCCGGCAGCGTGATGTCGCCGCCGCGATAGTTCTTCACCATCTGCGGCTTGACGTCGTTGCCGGTGACGTCGGGCGAAGTGTCCATGTGCGAGCAGAAGCAGATCACGGGCACCTTCTTGGTCGTGTTCGCCGGGATCGTTCCATAGACGTAGCCGTAATCATCGAGATGAGCGTCCTCGACGCCCATCTCCCTGAGCTCGGCGGCGAGCACACGGCCGAGATCTTTCTGTTTCTCGGTCGATGGCGAGGCCGGGGATTCCGGATCGGATTGGGTGTCGATGGTGACGTAGCGCAGGAAGCGCTCGGTCACGGTATGCGAAAAGGTGAGGGAGGACATTTCTGGTCAAACCGCCGGGTCAGGGGAGAGAGGCGGTATACCAGAAAAGCAGGGTGCGGTGAGGCCGGAGGAGGCTGATCAGGCTTAACGAAACGTGAGTGGTCAGATCGCCTCTTTTAGTTCCTTGACGGGGCGGAAGGCGACCTTCTTGGTGGCTTTGATGTGGATCGGCTCGCCCGTGGCGGGATTGCGGCCGGTGCGGGCGGCGCGCTTGCGGACCTGGAGGATGCCAAGGCCGACGATGCGGACGCGGTCGCCCTTCTTCAGGTGCTTGGTGATGAGTTCGACCATGTCGGTCAGAACGGCCTCGGCGCGCTTCTTCGACAGGTCCTGGCTCTCCGCAATGTCGGCGGCGAGGTGCTTGAGCGTGATGGTGGCGGGCGCGGCAGCCTTCTTCGTGGAATCCTTCTTAGCCATATCTGGCCTCCTCAATCACAGGGGCCCCGGAAAAGGCGGTAAAGGGTGGGGATCCCTCCAAGTCCTGGAAGGCCTAGACGATTCGGGCTTCGGCTGACTATGGCGCAAGTTCTCGACGGATGCCGGCAATCGCCGTCACAGCCGCGAAAGGCGTGTAGAAGTTTGCTCTAAGGCTATGAAGGAATTGCCAAAATGGCGCGAGAGACGGGGCTCGAACCCGCGACCTCCGGCGTGACAGGCCGGCGCTCTAACCAACTGAGCTACTCCCGCGTGGTTCGCTGACAGCGCGCGGAACGAGGGGGGACTTAAAGGCGGGGCTGGGTGAAGTCAAGGATGTTGCGCTTCACCGGCACATCCCGGCTAAGCATTGCTCTGGAAAACGAAAAAGGCCGCCAGGCGGCGGCCTCTGTCAGCCCCGAGCGGGGCGGTGTCAGCGGATCTCCGACGTCCCTGCGCTCGTCACCACCACCGGCTTCCCGGCCTTGATCACATGGGCGGACTGGGCGGTCTGGCTGTAATCGGCATTGGTGCGGGCTGCGATCCCGAAGCCGGCCACTGTAATTCCGGCCACCAGCGCCACCACCACGATCTTCAGATGGGTCGCACGATCAGCAGAGTGGATAGAGTGGTTCATCTGAGCCTCCCGACGGGCTTTGCCGCCGTCTATGGCTCGTCTTGTAAAGACCGTCTGTTTCCGGATGGTTTCGCGGGTTCCGCAAAATGGTTTCATTAATGCGCCCGGTTGGTTTCGCCGGGCTTGCGGCCTGTACCGGCGTCAGGCGGCCGCCCGGCCGATATCGTCCCGGATCGAGCGCGCCGCCCAGACGAACAGGAGTGCCCCCAGCGTGGTCGTGACCGCCGCCGAGAGCAGGGAATAGCGCACCGCGTCGGCGCCGTAAGCGCCCTTCAGGGCATCGTTGACCACGCCCACGGCGAGCGGGCCGAGGCCCTGGCCGAAGCAGGTGGCAGTGAGCGCGATCAGGGCGGAGGCCAGCGCCCGCATGCTCGGCTTGGCGACCGTCTGCGCGATCGCGAAGATCGGTCCGAGATGGAAGCCGACCAGGAACGAGGTCAGCGCCAGCGTGGCCACCATCAGCGCAAAGTCCTGCGTCAGCATGCACAGCGCGAACACCGGGCCGGCAAGGCCCGAGGTGATGGCGGGCGCCCACAGCTTCCAGCGGTCGTCGCGGCGGCTGATCTGCGCCACCACGAAGCCGCCGAGCAGGGTGCCGGCCATGCCGGCGAGACCCTTGAAGGTGCCGGCATAGGTGCCGATCTCCGCGCTCGACAGATGGTGCACACGCGCCAGGAACGGCGGGATCCACGCCGCGGTCGCATAGTTCGTGTAAGTGGTGAGACAGAAGCCGATCAGCACGATGATGAAGCTTCGCTGCGAGGCCAGGAAGCGCAGCGTCGGCCCGAGCGGCTCGGGCACGAAATTCTCCTGCATGGCGCCGCGCTTCGGCTCGGAGATCGTCAGCCACAGGACAACAGCAAGCAGGATGCCGGGCAGGCCCGCAACGTAGAACGCCATCCGCCAGCCATAGTGCTGGTTGACGTACCCGCCCACGAAATAGCCGAGGAATACGCCGAGATAGGTGCCGACGGCGTAGATGCCGAGCGCGCGCGGACGCTCGTTCTTGGCGAAGAGGTCGGCCACGATCGATTGCGAGGCGGGCGAGCCTGCGGATTCGCCGATGCCGACGCCGATCCTCGCCAGCGCCAACGAGGTGACGCTCGAAGCGGCGCCGCACAACGCCGTCATCGCGCTCCAGAACGCGAAGGCGGCGGCGACGATGTTGCGCCGGTTGAGCCGGTCGGCGACGCGCGCGATGGGGATGCCGAGCAGGGAGTAGAACAGCGCGAAGCCGAAGCCCGCGAGCAGGCCCATCATGGTATCGCTGAGCTGAAACTCCTTCTTGATCGGCTCGATCAGCACGTTGAAGATCGTGCGGTCGAGGAAGTTCAGCGCGTAGATGATCGTAAGCAGGCCTAGCACGTAATAGCGCCGCGCCGAGGGTTTTGCCGTCGCGGCCGTTTGCACCGACATTTGTGACGTCACATCGACCATCGCTTCCCCCAATTAGTCTTTGTTATCGTTGTCGGTCCAGCCCTGATTGGGGCTGGCAGGTCAGCCTTCGCGGATGTAATTCCCCGCTTCGAATTCGACGGGAGGCGCGCTTGCATCGAACGAGATTCCGATCGGATCGCGGCCTGCTTCCATCGCCTCGAGCTGGTCGCTCAGCATGCGTCGGATCATGAGGATGCCGCGGTCGCTCTGGCCGAAATGCTCCTCGGAATGGATGGTCTGCGGTCCTTGGCCGACCTGGGCTTCGTAATCGCCCGGAAATCGCTGATGTTCTTCCTCGGTCATGTCCCACCAGAATTTGCCGTTGAATTTCGAGCGCATGCGACCGATGTCGCCGGCGTTCTTGACGCGGCCGGCGACGTAGATGCGGAACGAGGTGTCGTCGATCGGCAGCGTCCAGCCGATCGACTCGACGCGGGCGAATTGCGCCACGCGCGGGTTTGGCACGACGCGCAAGGTGGGGAGCGCCGCCTCGGTGACGCGGTAAAACACCTTGCCGTCATCCTGCTTGCGGATCGAGCGCACGGCGATCCCGCGCGGCGTCTTGTCGAACGTCACCTCCGGCATCGATGCCATCATGTTGGTGAATTGCGGACCCGAGAACGAGCCGTGCAGCACCGGCACGTGGTAGGGATCGACCACGTTCTCGAAATGCTGGAGCCAGTTGCAGGGGATGATCGCGGGACCACCGCCGCCGATCGAGGAATCGTCGGCGTCGACGAACTCGCCGTCGTCCATGGTCTCCAAGCACTCATAGGCCGGCAGCACCGGGCGTTTCTCGGCCGGGCCCATATAGGCGAAGATCAGCCCGTAGCGCTCCTCGACCGGATACCAGGGCTGGCGCACCTTGTCCTTGAACTGGCCGCCATCGGGCTCGCAGGGCTGCTCCAGGCAATGGCCCTCGGTGTCGAACTTCCAGCCGTGATAGCAGCAGCGGATGCCGTCCTCCTCGACCTTGCCATAATAGAGCGTGGTGCCGCGGTGGCAGCAGCGGGCGTGCAGCAGGCCGGCGCGGCCGTGCTTGTCGCGGAACAGCACCAGATCCTCGCCGAGCGCGCGGACCTTCTTCGGAGTGTCGGTTGCGTCTCTGATGAGCCCGACCGGATGCCAGTAGCGGCGGAGCAGTTCGCCCATCGGCGTGCCGCGCATGACCGACGTGAGCTCGGTGCGGGTGTGCGCGGGCTTCATCGCATAGGCCGTGCCGAGATCGCGATCCCGCTGGGTGATGGTCATGCTGGTCCTCCCGCAGTCGGCCGTACCGGCCGGGCTTTTTTGATGCCTTGTACCAAGTGAAGATTAGATCGATGACAATGTCAACGATTTCCAAATGCCTCTTGATCGCATTCGGATCAGGCTGGGGAGGTCGCGCTACCAAGACTTGGCACGCCGCGGCTTTCTTGGCAGAGGTGGACCATGAGCCAGACATCAGGCAGGGACGGGCGCACATCGTCCGATGCGGACGAAAGTCAGTCGCTGGCGCCGATCACCGTCATGCTGTCGTCGCGGCTGATGGTGCTGGCCAATTTGCTCAAGCGCGGCGCCATCCTGCGCTACAAGCGTCTCGCCGGATTGTCATCGGTCGAGTTCGGCCTGGTCGCCTCGCTTGGCCGGCGGCCGCCGATGAGCGTGGCGCGGCTCGCGGAAGCCGTCGGCCAGGACAAGGGGCAGATCAGCCGCGCGCTTGCGGAACTCGTGTCGCGCAAGCTGATCGCGAAATCGGCGAACCCGAAGGACAGCCGCGAGGTGCTGGTCTCGCTGACCGCAACGGGCCTCGCGGCGCATGATGCGATCGTCGCCGGTGCGCAGGAGCGCAATCGGCGTTTGCGCGAACATTTGAGCGAAGCCGAGTTCGAGACGCTGCTGCAGCAGGTCGATCAATTGACGGCAATCGCCGCCGAGATGCTCGAGAGCGAGAAGATTTCGCGCTGACGTTTCGGCGATCCGGGAACATGTTGGATCGCTTCCAAGACCCTTTTCAAGACTCTTTCTAAGACTCCTTCTAAGAGGCTTTCAATTAGGGAATTCGCGCGCGCTGCCCTAAGCGTCACCGCAAGCGCATGCCGTCATGGGCCGACAGCATGTGCCATCAGAACACGCAGTTTTGGGGTTGCGCGTGAACAGTCTTGGAATGCTGCGGTCGGCCATGTTGGCGACCGCATCCGCTTGGGTTTTGCTGCCGCAGGCATCGCTTGCACAATCTCCTGCGCAGATTGGCGCGCAGAACATTCCGTCGGTGACCGTCGCCGCGCCGGAAGCGCGCCGACGAGCCATCTCCGTGCAGCGCCGTGCGCCGCGATCGTCCCAGCAGACCGCCAACCGAAACAGGCCGCAGCCGCCGCGCAATGTTGTTTCGTCGAGACCCCGCTCGGCCCGGTGCACGGCTACGTCGCCGGCCGCAGCTCGTCCGGCACCAAGACCAACACGCCGATCATGGAGACGCCGCAGGCGGTGTCGGTGATCGGCGCGGAGCAGATTCGCGACCAGAAGGCGAACAAGCTCGACGAGGTCCTGCGCTATACTGCCGGCGTCCGCGCCGGGACCTTCGGCGCGGACACGCGCAACGACTGGTGGCTGATCCGCGGCTTTAAGTCCGACGACGTCGGACTGTTTCTCGACGGCATGCAGCTGTTCTACACCTCCTATGCGAGCTGGAAGCTCCAGACGCCCAACATGGAGCGCGTCGAGGTGCTGCGCGGTCCATCGGCCGTGCTCTATGGCGGATCGAGCCCGAGCGGCATCGTCAACGTCATCAGCAAGATGCCGCCGGCGGAGCCCGTCCGTTTCATCGAGACCGGCGTCAACAATTTCGGCAACGCCTATGTCGGCTTCGATGTTGGCGGTCCGGTCGCAACGAGCCACGAGAACGGCAAGCTGTTCTACCGCGTCGTCGGTCAGGTCCAGAACGGCCCCACGCAGGTCAATTTCACGCCGGACAACAACTACTTCATCGCGCCGTCGGTGACCTGGAAGCCGGACGCCGACACGAGGTTCACGGTACTGGCTTCAGCTTCCCGGCAGGAAACCCGTGGCATCAACTTCCTGCCCTATGAGGGCACGGTGACCAACGCTCGGTTCGGCAAGATCCCGACCAGCTTTTTCGCTGGCGATCCCAGCGTCGACAAGTTCGCGCGCGAGCAGGAGATGCTGGGCTATCAGTTCGAGCGCAATCTCACCGACGATTTGACGTTCCGGCAGAATGCGCGCTTTGCCCATGTCGATGTGACCTATCGCGGCTATGTCGGCAATAATTGGGCTGACATCAACACGGCCAGTCTCGGTCGCTATAATTGGTATGCGAAGAACACCGCCAACCAGGCCAATCTCGACAATCAGCTGGAGTACCGCTTCAACACCGGCGCGGTGCGGCATACGATGCTGTTCGGGGTCGATTTGAAGGGCTACCAGATCGACGATTATCAGGCTTTCAACTTCGGCACCGTCCCTTCGATCAACGTCTTCCATCCCGCCTACGGGTTTGACATTCCGTTGACGGGCGCACCGTTCCGCAACTTCCAGATCACGCAGAAGCAGGCCGGCACCTATCTTCAGGACCAGATGAAGCTCGGCAACTTCACGCTGGTGCTGAGCGGCCGCAACGATTGGGTCGAGACGACGCAGGCTGCCCGTGATACCGGCGCCACGCTTGCCAGCCGCGACGACAGCAGGTTCAGCGGGCGCGCCGGGCTGATCTACAATTTCGACAACGGCATCGCGCCCTATGTGTCCTACGCCACGAGCTACAATCCGGTCATCGGCCTCAACGCGCAAAACCAGCTGTTCCTGCCGGAGACCGGCCAACAGACGGAAATCGGGGTGAAGGTCGCGCCGCGGGGATTTGACGGCTACTTCACCGCTTCGGTGTTCGACCTGAAACGTCAGCATGTGGCAACGACCGATCCTGTCGTCACGACCTTGCAGAACCAGACCGGCGAGGTGACCTCGCGCGGCATCGAGCTCGAAGCGGTGGCGAACGCCACGCGTGAGCTGAAGCTGATCGGCTCGTTCACGGCCTACCGTTTGTTCAACAGCAGGGATCTGGACCCGGCGCTGGTCGGCAAGACCCCGACCAACACGCCGGAGCTCCTGGTGTCCGGCTGGGCGGACTACACCTTCAAGGACGGGCCACTCGCGGGGTTCGGCTTCGGCGGCGGTCTCCGCTATATCGGTTCGTCGTGGGCGGATACCGCCAATACCCTCGAGGTTCCCGCGGTCGTGCTCGGCGATCTCGCGCTCCACTACGAATGGCAGAACTGGCGCACCGCGCTGAACGTGGTCAATTTGACCGACAAGATCTACGTCGCGAGCTGCGCGGCGGCGTCATCCTGCTTCTACGGCGACCGCCGGCGCGTCACCGCCAGCGTCTCCTACAAATGGTGAGGCAAATGACGAGAACAGGCGAGGGAAGGCCATCGTGAGAGCCTGACCGGCCCGTCGCCGGCTTCCACCACGAGATCGATAGCTCGCGGGTCATGCCCCCCGGCCCGAAGCTCATGCGAGCGCGGCGCGCGACGACCCAGCCACGTCGCCGCCGCGCTCGCCACCCATTTTCCGCTGGGGCGAAGTGGGCCTCCTGCCCGACACATTCGCCAGACGAGCCCAGGTCCGATCGTGATGCATGGCTCCCGGGTCGCTCGCCCGATAATGGGCGCGCTTGGCCTCGTTATAATCTGGACTTTGCAGCGTCGCGGCCTAGATAAAGTGAGCCTTCCCAACCACGGACGTCACGGCCCAGCGCGTGTGGACTGATCGGGGCGCCCTTGCTGGGGCTGTCGATCTGCTCCATACCAGCCGCGGGGTGATTCCGGGATTTCCACCGTTCTGAGGGCGACAAAGGGCCTAAAAAGAGCGTGTCTTGCGCCCATTGGTGCACTGCGCTAAGGCTCAGAACAATTCCAAACTGGACGAATCCGTGGCTGTCCCGAGGCTGCGGGAAAAAGGGCTCGTCAATGAGCGGCATTCTGCAGAACTATCTTCCACTCGTCGTCTTCATAGGGGTAGCGGGCCTCATTGGCCTGGTGCTGCTGATCGCGCCGTTCATCGTGGCGTTCCAGCAGCCGGACCCGGAAAAGCTGTCGGCGTATGAGTGCGGTTTCAACGCCTTCGACGACGCCCGCATGAAGTTCGACGTCCGCTTCTATCTCGTCGCCATCCTCTTCATCATCTTCGACCTCGAGGTGGCGTTCCTGTTTCCCTGGGCGGTGGCGTTCGGCAAGCTTGGCGCGACCGGCTTCTGGTCCATGGTGGTGTTCCTCGCCGTGCTGACGGTCGGGTTCGCCTATGAATGGAAGAAAGGCGCACTGGAATGGGATTGACCCCTACGTCGTCCGCCGGTCCGGTTCTCGCGCCGGCCCCCAAGGGCATCCTGGACCCGTCGACCGGCAAGCCGGTCGGGGCCAATGATCCGTTCTTCCTCGAGGTCAATTCGGAACTGTCCGACAAGGGCTTCTTCGTGGCCGCGACCGACGACCTCATCACCTGGGCGCGCACCGGCTCGCTGATGTGGATGACCTTCGGTCTCGCCTGCTGCGCGGTCGAGATGATGCAGGTCTCGATGCCGCGCTACGACGTCGAGCGCTTCGGCTTCGCGCCGCGCGCTTCACCGCGTCAGTCGGACGTGATGATCGTCGCGGGGACCCTGACCAACAAGATGGCGCCTGCGTTGCGCAAGGTCTACGACCAGATGCCCGAGCCGCGCTACGTCATCTCGATGGGCTCCTGCGCCAACGGCGGCGGCTATTATCACTATTCCTACTCGGTCGTGCGCGGTTGCGACCGCATCGTGCCGATCGACATCTATGTGCCGGGCTGCCCGCCCACGGCGGAAGCACTGCTCTACGGCGTGCTGCTGCTGCAGAAGAAGATCCGCCGCACCGGCACAATCGAACGCTAAGGTTTTACGTCATGGACGACGCCAAGCTCGACGCCCTGGGGCAGACGATCGTTAACGCCTTTCCGGGCGCCGCCATGGGTTATTCGGTGGCCTTCAACCAACTCACGGTGGATGTCGAGGTCAGCAAAATCGTCGAGGTGGTCAAGTACCTCCGCGACGACCCGAGCTGCCGCTTCATCAACTTCACCGACATCACGGCCGCGGATTATCCGTCGCGCGAAAAACGCTTCGACGTGATCTATCACTTCCTGTCACCGACCTTGAACGCGCGGATCCGGCTCAAGGCCCAGGCGGACGAGACCACGCAGGTGCCGTCGCTGATCGAGGTGTTTCCCGGCGCCGACTGGTTCGAGCGCGAGGCCTATGACCTCTATGGCGTGATCTTCGTCGGTCATCCCGACATGCGCCGCCTCCTGACCGATTACGGCTTCGAGGGTCATCCGCTGCGCAAGGATTTCCCGACCACCGGCTTCCTCGAGGTCCGCTACGACGACCAGGAGAAGCGGGTGGTGTACGAGCCGGTCAGGCTCAACCAGGAATTCCGCAAGTTCGACTTTTTGTCCCCGTGGGAGGGCGCCGACTATCCGGTCCTTCCGGGCGATGAAAAAGCGGGGCCGAAGGTCTGATCATGAACGAGCAACCCGAACAGCTTCGCAACTTCACGATCAACTTCGGACCGCAGCATCCGGCTGCGCACGGCGTGCTGCGTCTGGTGCTGGAGCTTGACGGCGAAGTCGTCGCCCGCGTCGATCCGCATATCGGTCTGCTGCATCGCGGCACCGAAAAGCTGATCGAGCAGAAGACCTATCTGCAGGCGATCCCTTATTTCGACCGCCTGGACTACGTCGCGCCGATGAACCAGGAGCACGCCTTCTGCATGGCTGCAGAAAAGCTGCTCGGCATCGAGGTGCCGCGCCGCGCGCAGCTGATCCGCGTGCTCTATTGCGAGATCGGCCGCATCCTGTCGCATTTGCTCAACGTCACCACGCAGGCGATGGACGTCGGCGCGCTGACCCCGCCGCTGTGGGGCTTTGAAGAGCGCGAAAAGCTGATGGTGTTCTACGAGCGCGCCTCCGGCAGTCGCATGCACGCAGCCTATTTCCGCGTCGGCGGCGTGCATCAGGACCTGCCGCAGAAGCTGGTCGACGACATCGACGCCTGGTGCGATCCGTTCCTGAAAGTGGTCGAAGATCTCGACCGGCTGCTCACCGCCAACCGCATCTTCAAGCAGCGCAACGTCGACATCGGCGTCGTGTCGCTGAAGGAAGCTTGGGAGTGGGGCTTCTCGGGCGTGATGGTGCGCGGCTCGGGCGCGGCCTGGGATCTGCGCAAGTCGCAGCCCTATGAATGCTACGCCGAGATGGATTTCGATATCCCGATCGGCAAGAACGGCGACTGCTATGACCGCTATCTGATCCGCATGGAAGAGATGCGCCAGTCCGTGCGCATCATGAAGCAGTGCATCCAGAAGCTGAACGCGGCCGACGGGAAGGGTCCCGTCGTCGTCGAGGACAACAAGGTCGCGCCGCCGCGCCGTGGCGAGATGAAGCGCTCGATGGAAGCGCTGATCCACCACTTCAAGCTCTACACCGAAGGCGTCCACGTGCCCGCCGGCGAGGTCTACGCCGCGGTCGAGGCGCCGAAGGGCGAGTTCGGCGTCTTTCTGATCTCGGACGGCACCAACAAGCCCTACAAGTGCAAGATCCGCGCGCCCGGCTTTGCGCATCTGCAGGCGATGGACCACATCTGCCGCGGTCATCTGCTCGCCGACGTCTCGGCGATCCTCGGCTCGCTCGACATCGTGTTCGGAGAGGTCGATCGGTGATGGCGCAGGCGCCGATCCAGTTTGACCGCGCCTCGGGGGCCCTTGAAGGGGCCAACCTGTGGGAGCGGACGGCTGCCTTGGCGCTGGTGACGGGATCGAAGATCTCGTCGCACTTCTCGCATATGGGCTACATCGCCTGCGCCAATCTGCTGCGCAAGACGCTGCCCGAGCGCAACATCGCGATCAAGCTCAATCCCGACGCCGTGTTCGAATTTCCCTACGGCGACGGCTATTGGAGCAAGCTGCTCAACCGCTCCTACAATTACGAGGACGAGCTGGAGCTGTTGTTCGCCGATTCCATCGACGTCGACTACACGCTGCTCGATTGCGGCGCGAATTACGGCTATTGGTCGGTGCTGGTGTCGAGCAAGCCGTTCGGCTCGCACAAGGCGATCGCGATCGAGCCGTCGGGGCAGAACTATCCGAAGCTTGACAACAACGCCCGCATTAACGCCAGCCGCTTCGAGACCATGAAATGCGCGATCGGCGCGGCCCGTGGCACCGCGCGTCTGTCAGGCACCAAGCACGAGGCCTTCAGCATCGCCGGCGATGCGTCGGCGGGCGGCGAGGACGTGCCGGTCATTGCGCTCGACAATCTGATCGACGACGGCAAGATCGCAGGCACCGGCAAGTACCTGATCAAGCTCGACGTCGAGGGCGTCGAGATCGAGGCGATCAAGGGCGGCGCCCGGCTGCTCCAGGCCGACAGCGTCGTCATGTGCGAGGAGCACGGCAGCGACCGTTCGCACGCGGTCTCGCGCTACATCCTCGAACACACCCCGCTGAAGCTGATCGTCTACGATCCCAGCACCCGACGTATGGAAACGGTGACCGAGCTGTCGATCCTCGACCGCATCAAGGTCTCCACCCACGTCGGCTACAATGTTTTCGGCACCGCAAGCGCATTCTGGCAGGACAGGATCAATGCCCTGAATGCGAAAACAGCGCGCCGTGTGCAGTGAGAGATTGAAGAGATGTCCGTTCGCCGATTAGCACCGAAGGAAGTCCAGCCCGCGAGCTTTGCGTTCACGGAGGAGAACCTCGCGTTCGCCAAGCAGCAGATCGCGAAATATCCGGCCGGACGCCAGGCTTCGGCCGTCATCGCCATCCTCTGGCGGGCGCAGGAGCAGCACGACGGCTGGGTCTCGGAAGCCGCGATCCGCGTCATCGCCGACATGCTCGACATGCCCTATATCCGCGTGCTCGAGGTCGCCACCTTCTACACGATGTTCCAGCTCGCCCCGGTCGGCAAGAAGGCCCACGTCCAGGTCTGCGGCACCACGCCGTGCCGCCTGCGCGGGGCCGAGGATCTGATCCACGTCTGCGAGCACCGCATTCATCACGAGCCCTTCCATCTCTCCAAGGACGGCAATTTCAGCTGGGAGGAGGTGGAGTGCCTCGGTGCCTGCGTGAATGCGCCGATGGTGCTGATCGGCAAGGACACATATGAGGATCTGACCAAGGAAAGCTTCGGCAAGGTGCTCGATGGCTTTGCCTCGGGCAACCCGCCCAAGCCCGGTCCGCAGAACGGCCGCCAGTTCTCGGCGCCGACCGGTGGGCCGACAACGCTGAAGGAAATCACCTGATGCGTGATCTCTCACCGCCAGTTGAAGGGAGCAGTGTTGTGAAGAAGTGGGGCTTCGTCGCAATGCATTCCGCCGTGGCGGCCACATTCATTTTCCTGCTTCAGCGCTTCGCCCTGAACGCGTCGCTGGAATCCAGTCTGCTCTGGGCGCTGACCTTCGCCGTCTGCGCCGCCGGGCTTGCCTACAAGCAAGCCAACCGTTGATCGGAAAGCACTGACATGCTCGAGGACAAGGACCGCATCTTCAAGAACCTCTACGGCCTCCACGATTGGGGGCTCGAGGGCGCGCGGCGCCGCGGCGCCTGGGATGGTACGAAGAACATCATCGACAAGGGCCGTGACTGGATCATCAACGAGATGAAGGCGTCGGGGCTGCGCGGCCGCGGTGGCGCCGGCTTCCCGACCGGCCTGAAATGGTCGTTCATGCCGAAGGAATCGACCGACGGCCGGCCGAGCTATCTCGTCGTCAACGCCGACGAATCCGAGCCCGGGACTTGCAAGGATCGCGAGATCATGCGGCACGATCCGCATCTCCTGATCGAGGGCTGCCTGATCGCGAGCTGCGCGATGAACGCGCATGCCTGCTACATCTATGTCCGCGGCGAGTTCATCCGCGAGCGCGAGCATCTCCAGGCGGCGATCGACCAGGCCTATGAGGCCAAGCTGGTCGGCAAGGACAACGTCAACGGCTGGCCGTTCGACATCTACGTCGCCCACGGCGCCGGCGCCTATATCTGCGGCGAGGAAACCGCGCTGCTCGAGAGCCTCGAAGGCAAGAAGGGCCAGCCGCGCCTGAAGCCGCCGTTCCCGGCCAATGTCGGCCTGTACGGCTGCCCGACCACCGTCAACAATGTCGAGTCGATCGCGGTTGCGCCGGACATCCTGCGCCGTGGCGCGGCATGGTTCGCCGGCATCGGTCGTCCGAACAATGTCGGCACCAAGCTGTTCTGCATCTCCGGCCATGTCGAGCGGCCCTGCAACGTCGAAGAGGCCATGGGCATTCCGTTCCGTGAGCTGATCGAGAAGCATTGCGGCGGCATCCGCGGTGGTTGGGACAACCTCAAGGCCGTGATCCCCGGCGGCTCCTCCGTGCGCATGGTGCCGGCCGAGCAGATCATCGACACGCCGATGGATTTCGACAGCTTGAGCAAGCTGCGCTCGGGTCTCGGCACCGCGGCCGTGATCGTGATGGACAAGTCGACCGATTTGATCCGCGCCATCGCCCGCATCTCCTATTTCTACAAGCATGAGAGCTGCGGCCAGTGCACGCCGTGCCGCGAAGGCACCGGCTGGATGTGGCGCGTCTTGACCCGCATGGCCGAAGGCCGCGCCCACAAGCGCGAGATCGACATGCTGCTGGAAGTCACCAAGCAGGTCGAAGGCCACACCATCTGCGCGCTTGGCGACGCGGCGGCGTGGCCGATCCAGGGCCTGATAGCGCATTTCCGTCACGAGATCGAAGCGCGCATCGACCAATATTCGCACAAGTCCGACATCGACGATATCGGCGTCCGCGATCCCGTGAACATGGTCGCGGCGGAGTAGAGAGAATGACCAAGCTCATCATCGACGGTAAAGAGATCGATGTCCCCGCCGAATACACGCTGCTCCAGGCGTGCGAAGCGGCCGGCGCCGAGATTCCGCGCTTCTGCTATCATGAGCGGCTGTCGATCGCCGGCAATTGCCGGATGTGCCTCGTCGAGGTGAAGGGCGGCCCGAAGCCGGTCGCGAGCTGCGCCTGGGGCGTGCGCGATTGCCGTCCAGGCCCCAAGGGCGAGCCGCCGGAAATCTCCACCCGTTCGCCGATGGTGAAGAAGGCGCGCGAAGGCGTGATGGAATTCCTTCTGATCAACCATCCGCTGGATTGCCCGATCTGCGATCAGGGCGGCGAGTGCGACCTCCAGGACCAGGCGATGGGCTACGGTGTCGACACCAGCCGCTTCGCCGAGAACAAGCGCGCGGTCGAGGACAAATATCTCGGCGCGTTGGTCAAGACCTCGATGAACCGCTGCATCCAGTGCACCCGCTGCGTCCGCTTCTCGGCGGAAGTGGCCGGCGCCCCCGAAATGGGTGCGACCGGCCGCGGCGAGGACATGGAGATCACGACCTATCTCGAGCACGCGCTGACCTCGGAATTGCAAGGCAATCTCGTCGACATCTGCCCGGTCGGCGCGCTGACCTCGAAGCCCTATGCTTTCGCCGCGCGCCCGTGGGAGCTCGGCAAGACCCAGTCGATCGACGTGATGGACGGCGTGGGATCCGCGATCCGCGTCGACACCCGCGGCCGCGAAGTGATGCGTATCCTGCCGCGCATCAACGAGGCCGTGAACGAGGAGTGGATCTCCGACAAGACCCGTCACGTCGTCGACGGCCTGCGCACCCAGCGTCTCGACCGGCCCTATATCCGCGAAGCCGGCAAGCTGCGCGCGGCGAACTGGCCCGAGGCCTTTGCCGCGATCGCCGCGAAAGCGGCCCGCACCGACGGCAAGCGCATCGGCGCGATCGCGGGCGACCTCGCTGGCGTCGAAGAGATGTTCGCGCTGAAGGACTTGCTGGCCAAATACGGCTCGGCCAATCTGGCGGTGCAGGGCGGCGACGCCTTCGATCCCGCGCTCGGCCGCGGCTCCTACATCTTCAATCCGACGCTCGCCGGCGTCGAGCAGGCCGATGCGCTGCTCATCATCGGCGCCAATCCGCGGAAAGAAGCGGCCGTGTTCAATGCCCGCATCCGCAAGCGCTGGCGCGCCGGCGGCTTCAAGGTCGGCGTGATCGGCGCCAAGCCCGACCTCACGTACGACTATGATCACCTCGGCGCGGGCACCGACACGCTGGGTGAGCTCGCGGCCGGCAAGCACTCCTTCATGGACGTGCTGAAGAACGCCAAGAACCCGATCATCCTGGTCGGTGCTGGCGCCGCCTCGCGCCACGACGGCGCCGCCATTCTCGCAGCCGCGGCCAAGCTCGCACTCGACGTCGGCGCGCTCAAGGACGGCTGGAACGGCTTCGGCGTCCTGCACGAGAGCGCCTCGCGCGTCGGCGCTCTCGATATCGGCTTTGTCGCTGGTCAGGGCGGGCTGAATGCGGCGCAGATGACGACGTTCGGGACGCTCGATCTGCTGTTCCTGCTCGGCGCCGACGAGATCAAGCCGTCGGACGGCACCTTCGTCGTCTATATCGGCACCCACGGCGACCGCGGCGCCCATCGGGCCGACGTGATCCTGCCAGCAGCCGCCTATACCGAGAAGTCCGCGATCTACGTCAACACCGAAGGCCGCGTGCAAATGACCGGACGCGCCGCATTCCCGCCGGGCGAGGCCCGCGAGGACTGGGCGATTGTCCGCGCGCTGTCGGAGGCGCTCGGCAAGAAGCTCGGCTATGACTCGCTTTCGGCCCTGCGCCAGGCGATCTTCAAGGCCGTGCCGCATCTGATGCGTCTCGACCAGATCGAGCCCGGCTCGGCCGACCAGATCAAGAAGCTCGCGGGGAAGGGCGGCACGACGGAGAAGGCCCCGTTCAAGCCGCTTGTCGAGGACTTCTATTTGACCAACCCAATCGCGCGTGCGTCCGCCGTGATGGCGGAATGTTCGCGGCTTGCCTCCGGGCAGATGCTGACCGCAGCGGAGTGAGCCGATGGAATTCTTCGAAAGCGCATTCTGGACCGGGTTCCTCTGGCCGCTGATCATCATGATCGCGCAGAGCGTCCTGGTGCTGGTCGTTCTGCTGGTGGCGATCGCCTACATCCTGCTCGCCGACCGCAAGATCTGGGCGGCGGTGCAGATCCGCCGCGGCCCGAACGTGGTTGGTCCCTGGGGCCTGCTGCAATCCTTCGCCGACCTCCTGAAGTTCGTGCTGAAGGAGCCGATCATCCCGTCCGGCGCCAACAAGGGCGTGTTTCTTCTTGCTCCCTTGGTCTCGTGCGTGCTCGCGCTCGCGGCCTGGGCGGTGATCCCTACCAATCTCGGCTGGGTGATCTCCGACATCAACGTCGGCGTTCTCTTCATCTTCGCGATCTCGTCGCTGTCGATCTACGGCATCATCATGGCCGGCTGGTCGTCGAACTCGAAATATCCGTTCCTCGCGGCGCTGCGCTCGGCGGCGCAGATGGTGTCCTACGAGGTCTCGATCGGCTTCGTCATCATCACGGTGCTGCTCTGCGCCGGCACGCTGAACCTCTCGGCCGTGGTCGAGGCGCAGCATGTCCGCGGCCTCGCCAGCCTGATCGGGCTGCCGCAGCTCACCATCCTGAACTGGTACGTCTGGCCGCTGTTCCCGATGTTCGTGATCTTCTACGTCTCGGCGCTGGCTGAAACCAACCGCCCGCCGTTCGACCTCGTCGAAGCAGAATCCGAGCTCGTCGCCGGCTTCATGGTCGAGTACGGCTCGACGCCGTATCTTCTGTTCATGCTCGGCGAGTATGTCGCGATTGCCACGATGTGCGCGATGGCGACGATCTTGTTTCTCGGAGGCTGGCTGCCGCCGGTGGACCTGCCGCCCTTCAACTGGGTGCCGGGGATCATCTGGTTCTCGCTGAAACTGTTCTTCATGTTCTTCCTGTTCGCGATGGCCAAGGCGATCGTGCCGCGCTACCGCTACGATCAACTGATGCGCCTCGGCTGGAAAGTGTTCCTGCCGTTGTCGCTGGCGATGGTGATCGTGGTGGCCGGTGTGCTGCACTTCGCCGACATCGCGCCGAAGTGAGGGCCGTCATGGGTATCAACATCAACGCCACTGCACGCTCGCTTCTGCTGTCGGAATTCGTCTCGGCGTTCTTCCTCGCCATGCGCTATTTCTTCCAGCCGAAGCCGACGCTGAACTATCCCTTCGAGAAGGGCCCGATCTCCCCGCGCTTCCGCGGCGAGCATGCGCTGCGCCGCTATCCGAACGGAGAAGAGCGCTGCATCGCCTGCAAGCTGTGCGAAGCGGTTTGCCCGGCCCAGGCCATCACCATCGAGGCCGGTCCGCGCCGCAACGACGGCACCCGCCGCACCGTGCGCTACGACATCGACATGGTGAAGTGCATCTATTGCGGCCTCTGCCAGGAAGCCTGTCCGGTCGACGCCATCGTCGAAGGTCCGAACTTCGAGTTCGCGACCGAGACCCGCGAGGAACTGTTCTATGACAAGGCCAAGCTGCTCGCCAATGGCGACCGCTGGGAACGCGAGATCGCGAAAGCGATCGAACTCGACGCGCCGTACCGGTGAGATGAGAGCATGATCCTTCCCGCGCTGTTCTTCTATCTGTTCGCCGGCGTCTGTGTCGCCTCGGCGGTGATGGTGATTGTCTCGCGCAATCCCGTGCACTCGGTGCTGTACCTGATCCTGGCCTTCGTCAACGCCTCCGGTCTGTTCGTGTTGATGGGCGCCGAATTCCTCGCGATGATCCTGATCGTCGTCTATGTCGGTGCGGTCGCGGTCCTGTTCCTGTTCGTGATCATGATGCTCGACGTCGACTTCCTCGAGCTGCGCGAGGGCTTCATCGAATACCTGCCGGTCGGCCTCGTGATCGGCGGCATCTTCCTGTTCGAGCTGCTGCTCACGGTCGGCTTCTGGGTCATCAACCCCGGCGTCGCCAAGACGATCACGGCGGCGATCCCGACCAACGTCTCCAATACCGAGGCGCTCGGCCTGGTGCTCTATACCAAGTACATCCACTACTTCCAGCTCTCGGGCATGGTGCTGCTGGTCGCGATGATCGGCGCCATCGTGCTGACGCTGCGGCACAAGGCGAGCGTCAAGCGGCAGGACATCAACATTCAGAACGCGCGCACGCCCGAAATAGCGATGGCGATACGCAAGGTGGCGCCGGGGCAGGGGCTCCAGGACTCTGACGCGGCGGAGTGGGTGAAATGACGATCGGGCTCGGACACTATCTTGCGGTCGGCGCGATCCTGTTCACGCTCGGGATCCTCGGCATCTTCCTGAACCGCAAGAACATCATCGTCATCCTGATGTCGATCGAGCTGATCCTGCTCGCGGTCAACGTCAACCTCGTGGCGTTCTCGACCTTCCTCGGCGACATCGTCGGGCAGGTCTTCGCGCTCCTGGTGCTCACCGTCGCGGCCGCTGAAGCCGCGATCGGTCTCGCCATCCTGGTGGTCTATTTCCGCAACCGCGGCTCGATCGCGGTTGAGGACGTCAATCTGATGAAGGGCTGATCGCATGATCCGGAAAAGTGGACACCGGTTTTCCGACCAGATCATGCGGAAAGAGTAAATCATGGTCCAGGCAATCGTCTTCCTGCCTCTGCTGGGCGCCATTCTGGCTGGCCTGATCGCGCTGTTCGGCGCGCATGCCCGCAACCCCTCGGGCGACACGGTCGAGCATCACGATGATCACGGTCATGGCGCGCACGCCCATGCGTCGGACACGATCAACGAGGATGCGTCGGTCGTCCACGAGACTCATCACGAACCCGGAGATGGCCACGACGACCACCACGTCTCCGAGCCGCCCGCGGCGGGCTCGCGCGCTGCCGAGCTGATCACCACGGCGTTGCTGTTCGTGTCGGCGGCGCTGTCCTGGATGACGCTGGTCGATGTCGGCTTCATGCACCACGACATGCGCATTCCGCTGCTGCCGTGGATCCTCTCCGGCGATCTCCAGGTCTACTGGACGCTGCGGGTCGACACGCTCACCGCCGTGATGCTGGTGGTCGTGACCACCGTGTCCTCGCTCGTGCACCTCTATTCCATCGGCTACATGGACGAGGATCCGAACCGGCCGCGCTTCTTCGGCTATCTCTCGCTGTTCACCTTCGCCATGCTGATGCTGGTGACCGCCGACAACCTCGTGCAGCTGTTCTTCGGCTGGGAAGGCGTGGGTCTGGCAAGCTACCTCCTGATCGGTTTCTGGTACCAGAAGCCGTCGGCGAACGCCGCCGCCATCAAGGCCTTCGTGGTCAACCGTGTCGGCGATTTCGGCTTCGCGCTCGGCATCTTCGCGATCTTCCTGCTGGCCGGCTCGACCGATTTCGAGACCATCTTCCACGCTGCGCCCGGGTTGACCGGCAAGACCATCGACTTCCTCGGCTGGCACGCCGACGCGCTGACCCTGACCTGCCTGCTGCTGTTCATGGGCGCGATGGGCAAATCGGCGCAGTTCCTGCTGCACACCTGGCTGCCGGACGCGATGGAAGGCCCGACCCCGGTGTCGGCGCTGATCCACGCCGCGACCATGGTCACCGCCGGCGTCTTCATGGTGGCGCGCCTGTCGCCGCTGTTCGAACTCGCGCCGAACGCGCAGGCCGTCGTGATGTTCTTCGGCGCCACTACGGCGTTCTTCGCGGCGACCATTGGCCTGGTCCAGAACGACATCAAGCGCATCGTCGCTTACTCGACCTGTTCGCAGCTCGGCTACATGTTCGTGGCGATGGGAGCAGGGGCCTATTCGGTAGGCATGTTCCATTTGTTCACGCACGCCTTCTTCAAGGCGCTGTTGTTCTTGGGCTCCGGCTCGGTGATCTACGCGATGCATCACGAGCAGGACATCCGCAACATGGGCGGCCTGTGGCGCAAGATCCCCTACACCTACGCGGTGATGGTGGTCGGCACGCTCGCGCTCACGGGATTCCCGCTGACCGCGGGCTATTTCTCCAAGGACGCGATCATCGAGTCCGCCTACGCCTCGCACAATCCGTTCGCGATGTACGGCTTCCTGATGACGGTCGTCGCGGCCGGCCTGACCTCGTTCTACTCGTGGCGCCTCATCTTCAAGACCTTCCACGGCGAGCCGCATGACGAGCACCACTACGAGGCCGCGCATGAAGCGCCGATCTGGATGCTGATCCCGATCGGTGTGCTTGCGGTCGGCTCCATCCTGGCCGGCTTCCCGTTCAAGGAGCTGTTCGCCGGTCACGGCATCGAGGAGTTCTTCCGCGAGTCCGTGAAGATGAACCCGCATATCATCGAGGAGATGCACCACATTCCCGAGACCATCGCCTTCCTGCCGACGGTGATGATGGTGCTGGGCTTCCTGGTGTCATACCTGTTCTACATCCGCCGGCCTTATCTGCCGGTCGAGCTCGCGAACACGCAGCCAATGCTGTACAAGTTCCTGCTCAACAAATGGTACTTCGACGAGCTCTACGACATCATCTTCGTCCGTCCGGCGAAGTGGATTGGCTATCAGCTCTGGAAGAAGGGTGACGGCTTCATCATCGACGGTCTCGGCCCCGATGGCGTCTCAGCCCGCGTGCTGGACGTCACCCGCAACGTCGTGAAAATCCAGACCGGCTATCTCTACCACTACGCGTTCGCCATGCTGATCGGTGCCGCCGGCCTGATCACCTGGTTCATGTTCGGCTTTGGAGGCCAGTAAATGACGACCTGGCCAATTCTATCCGTCACGACGTTCCTGCCGCTGGTCGGCGCGCTGATCGTCTATCTCAGCCGTGGCGACGACGAGGCGGCCCGGCGCAACTCGCGCTGGATCGCGCTGTGGACCACGCTGATCACCTTCGCTGTGTCGGTGATCCTGGTCATGCGGTTCGATGCGTCGAGCGCCGACTTCCAGTTCGTCGAGAAGGCGAACTGGCTTGCCACCGGCATCACCTACCACATGGGCGTGGACGGCATCTCGTTGCCGCTGGTGATCCTGACCACCGCCATCATGCCGTTTTGCATCATCGCGAGCTGGAAGGCGATTACCAACCGCGTCCGCGAATACATGATGGCGTTCCTGATCCTGGAAACGCTGATGATCGGCACCTTCTCGGCGCTCGATCTCGTGCTGTTCTACCTGTTCTTCGAAGGCGGCCTGATCCCGATGTTCCTGATCATCGGCGTCTGGGGCGGTCCGCGCCGGGTCTATGCATCTTTCAAGTTCTTCCTCTACACGCTGCTCGGCTCGGTGCTGATGCTGCTCGCGATCATGGCGCTGTACTGGAACGGCGGCACCACCGACATCCCGACCCTGATGCACACCGCCGTGCCGCGCTCGCTGCAGACCTGGGCGTGGCTCGCCTTCTTCGCCTCGTTCGCGGTGAAGATGCCGATGTGGCCGGTGCACACCTGGCTCCCCGACGCCCACGTCGAGGCGCCGACCGCAGGCTCGGTGGTCCTGGCCGCGATCCTTCTGAAGATGGGCGGCTACGGCTTCCTGCGCTTCTCGCTGCCGATGTTCCCGCTGGCTTCGCACGACTTCGCGCCGCTGGTCTTCACGCTTTCGGCCATCGCCATCATCTACACCTCGTTGGTGGCGCTGATGCAGGAGGACATGAAGAAGCTGATTGCGTACTCCTCGGTGGCGCATATGGGCTTCGTCACCATGGGCATTTTCGCCGGTACCATGCAGGGTGTCGCCGGCGGCGTGTTCCAGATGATCTCGCACGGCATCGTCTCCGGCGCGCTGTTCCTCTGCGTCGGCATCGTCTACGACCGCATGCACACCCGTGAGATCGCGGCCTATGGCGGCCTCGTCAACCGGATGCCGCTCTACGCGCTGACCTTCATGGTCTTCACCATGGCCAATGTCGGCCTGCCCGGCACCTCCGGCTTCGTCGGCGAGTTCATGACGCTGCTCGGTACCTTCAAGGTCTCGATCCCGACCGCGTTCTTCGCCACCTTCGGCGTGATCCTGTCGGCCTGCTACGCGCTGTGGCTCTACCGCAAGGTCGTGTTCGGGGCGCTGGTCAAGCCGTCGCTGGCGAGCATGAAGGATCTCACCTTCCGGGAGGGCTTGACGCTGTTCCCGCTGATCGCGCTGACGATCCTGTTCGGCATCTATCCGAAGCCGGTGCTCGACATGTCGGCGGCCTCGGTCCAGCAACTCGTCAACAATTACAACACCGCTGTGACGGCCGTGAAGGCCGCCGCACTGCTCCAGTGAGCGGGCAGGTCAGGATATCGCCATGAGCTTTGAGACTGCAGGTTATCAACTGGCGCCGGTGCTGCCCGAGCTCGTGCTCGCGGTCGGGGCGATGGCACTCCTGATGCTCGGCGCCTATCGCGGGCAGGAGACCACCAAGACGGTCACGACGCTTGCGGTGCTGCTCCTGATCGTTGTCGGCGTGCTCGAATACATGCTGCCCGCGGGCAAGCACGTGACCTTCGGCGGCAGCTTCATCGTCGATGATTTTGCCCGCTTCATGAAGATCCTGGCCCTGATCGGCTCGGCGGTGACGCTGGTGCTGTCGACCGAGTTCCTGTCGGATCCGTCGCGCCGCATCTTCGAATATGCGATCCTGGTGCTGCTCTCGACTCTCGGCATGATGGTGCTGATCTCGGCCGGCGATCTGATCTCGCTTTATCTCGGCCTCGAATTGATGTCGCTGGCGCTCTACGTCGTCGCGGCCTCGAACCGCGACAACGCCAAGTCGACCGAAGCCGGCCTGAAGTACTTCGTGCTCGGCGCGCTGTCCTCGGGCATGCTGCTCTACGGCTCCTCGCTGATCTACGGCTTCACGGGCACGGTGGCCTTCACCGGCATCGCGGCGGCCGCGACGATCTCGAATGTCGGCCTGTTGTTCGGCCTGGTGTTCCTGCTCGCCGGCCTCTGCTTCAAGGTCTCGGCGGTGCCGTTCCACATGTGGACACCCGACGTCTACGAGGGCGCACCGACGCCTGTGACAGCCTTCTTCGCCTCGGCCCCGAAAGTGGCCGCGCTCGCGGTCTTCACCCGCGTCACGCTGACCGCATTTCCGGGCATCGTCTCGCAGTGGCAGCAGATCCTGGTGTTCGTGTCGATCGCCTCGATGGCGCTGGGCTCGTTCGCCGCGATCGGCCAGAGCAACATCAAGCGCCTGATGGCCTATTCCTCGATCGGCCATATGGGCTTTGCCCTGGTCGGACTTGCCGCAGGCACGGTCGAGGGCGCGCAGGGCGTCTTGATGTACATCGTGATCTATGTCGCGATGACGCTGGGCTCCTTCGCCATCATCCTGGCGATGAAGCGGAACGGCCAGCCGGTGGAGCAGATCAGCGATTTCGCAGGTCTCTCTCGGACCAATCCGCTGCTCGCCTTCATGTTCGCGATGCTGCTGTTCTCGCTCGCCGGCATCCCGCCGCTCGCCGGCTTCTTCGCCAAATGGTACGTCTTCGTCGCCGCCATCAAGGCGAACCTGTTCACGCTCGCCGTGATCGGCGTGCTCTCCAGCGTGGTCGGCGCCTACTACTATCTCAGCATCGTCAAGACGATGTATTTCGACGAGCCGGCCGGGCAGGTCGATCCGGTGCGCGTCGAAGTCAAGACGGTGCTGGCGGTCGCGGGCCTGTTCAACATTCTGTTCGCCCTGTTCGCGGGCCCGGTGGTGAGCGTCGCCTCCGCCGCCGCCAAGTCGCTGTTCTAGGATGGCATTCGCGCTCGGTCCTCGTGCGGCGTCGGCGGGCTACAAGCTCGCAGCTTTCGAACGGACCGGCTCGACCAATACCGAGGCGATCGAGCACGCGAGGGGCGGCGAACGCGGCCCGATGTGGTTCGTGACGTCGGAGCAGACCGCCGGCCGCGGCCGCCGCCAGCGCCCCTGGATCGCACCAAAGGGCAACCTTGCAGCCAGCGTCCTCGAAGTCCTGGACGTTGCCCCTTCCGTCGCCGCGACGATCGGCTTTGCGGCCGGGCTGGCCGAGGAGGCCGCCCTGGAGAAGGTCAGCCTGGAGGCTGCACTGCGCCTCGGCGAGGGCCGTCCCCGCTACGCCCTGAAATGGCCGAACGACGTGCTGGCCGGCGGCAAGAAGCTGGTCGGCATCGGCCTGGAGGCCGAAGCCATCGGCGACCGTCTTGCCATCGTCGTCGGCATCGGCACCAACGTCGTCGCCGCGCCCGAGGGTACGCCGACGCCTGCGGTGTCGCTGGCCGCGCTCGGCGTCCAGATCAGCGCGGAGGAGCTGTTCTCGGCGCTCTCCGATGCCTGGGTGGAATTCCGCGGTATCTGGGACAATGGCCGTGGCTTTGCCGAAATTCGCAAATTGTGGCTGGAGCGCGCCGCCGGCCTCGGCGAGCGGGTCGCGATCCACACGGGAGTGATGACGCTGGACGGCATTTTTGACACGATCGACGACACCGGCTGCCTGATCGTCCGCACGGCGGAGGGCCGGCGCGTGCCGGTCGCCGCGGGCGAGGTGTTCTTCGGCACGGCCGCCTCCGTGGGAGCTGCGTGATGGCGAAGCCTGAAGAACTGGTATTTGCACCGCTCGGCGGGGTCGGCGAGATCGGCATGAATTTGTCGATCTACGGCCTCGGCAACCGCCAGCAGCGCGCCTGGCTGGCGATCGATCTCGGCGTCTCCTTCGGCGACGAGGAGCATCTGCCGGGCATCGACCTGATCATGCCCGACGTCAGCTTCCTGGAGAAGGAACGCAAGAATCTGATGGGGCTGGTGCTGACCCACGCCCATGAGGATCATTTCGGCGCCATCATCGACCTTTGGCCGAAGCTGAAATGTCCGATCTACGCGACGCAGTTCAGCGCCGCGCTGTTCGAGGCCAAGTGCGCCGCCGAGCGCAATGCGCCCAAGATCCCGGTGACGGTGGTGCCGTCGGGCGGGCGCGTCGATATCGGTCCGTTCAACGTCGAGTTCATCCCGGTCGCGCATTCGATTCCGGAGTCGCATGCGCTGGCGATTCACACCGAAGTCGGCACGGTGCTGCACACCGGCGACTGGAAGATCGATCCGACCCCGATCATCGGCCGCCCGACCGACGAAAAGCGGCTGCGGGAGCTCGGCGATGCGGGCCTGCTCGCCCTGATCGGTGATTCCACCAACGCCGTGCGCGACGGCCGCTCACCCTCGGAAGCCGAGGTTGCGAGCTCCATCACCGAGCTCGTCAAGGCCGCCAAGGGCCGCGTCGCGGTCACGACCTTTGCCTCCAATGTCGCGCGCCTCAAGGCCGTCGCCATCGCTGCGAAGGCCGCCGACCGTGAGGTCGTCGTGGTCGGCCGCGCCATGGAACGCGTGGTGCAGGTCGCGCGCGAGACCGGCTATCTCGACGGCGTGCAGAGTTTCCGCTCCGCCGAGGTCTACGGTCATCTGCCGCAGGACAAGGTGCTGGCGCTCTGCACCGGCAGCCAGGGCGAGCCGCGTGCCGCGCTGGCGCGCATCGCCAATGACGACCATCCCGAGATCACGCTCAACCGTGGCGACAGCGTCATCTTCTCCTCGCGCACCATTCCCGGCAACGAGAAGGCGGTCGGGGCCATCATCAATGGCCTGGTCTTGCAGGGCGTGGAGGTCATCACCGACCGCGACCAGCTGGTCCATGTCTCCGGTCATCCCCGCCGCGACGAATTGCGCGACATGATCGCCTGGACCAGGCCGCAGCTCCTGATCCCCGTCCATGGCGAGGCCCTGCACCTGAACGAGCACGCCAAGCTCGCGCGTGCCGCCGGCGTGCCGCGCGTGCTGGTCTGCCGCAACGGCGATCTCGTCAAGCTCGGCCCCGGCGATCCCGGCATCATTGGGCAAGTGCCTGCGGGCCGTCTCTACAAGGACGGCACGATTCTGGAGGACTCCAAGTCCCGCGCGGTGGGCGAGCGGCGCCGCATGGCCTTCTCCGGCTGCGCCTTTGTCGCCATCGCCATGACGGAGCAGGGCGAGCTTGCCGACGATCCCGCGGTCGAACTCGTCGGTATCCCCGAGAAGAACAAAGCGGGCGAGCCCTTCGACGACCTCGTCTTCGACGCCGTGGTCTCCACCGTCGAGGGCCTGCCGAAGGCGCGCCGTCGCGACCCGGATGCGCTGGCGGAGTCGGTGCGACGCGCTGTCCGCTCCGTGATCAACGAACATTGGGGCAAAAAGCCCCCCTGTCTGGTACATGTGCTGACAGTGTAACGGGAGAGAAACATGCTGGGCCGGCTCAACCATGTCGCGATCGCGACCAAGGACGCCGTCAAGGCCGCCAAAATCTATGGCACCGCATTCGGGGCCCAGATCTCGGAGGCCGTCGCGCTGCCCGAGCATGGCGTCACCACGGTGTTCGCGACGCTGCCCAACACCAAGATCGAGTTCATCGAGCCGCTCGGCGAGGCCTCGCCGATCGCAAAGTTCCTGGACCGCAACGCCGACGGCGGCATCCACCACGTCTGCTACGAGGTGGTCGACATCATCGCCTCGCGCGACACGCTGGTGAAGGAGGGGGCAAGGGTGCTCGGCGACGGCGTGCCGAAGATCGGCGCCCACGGCAAGCCGGTGCTGTTCCTGCACCCGAAGGACTTTTCCGGCGCGCTGGTCGAAATCGAGCAGGCATAGGCCGCCCCATGGCCATCCAGATCTCAACCGCAATCGCGATCTACTTCGTCATCTGGTGGGTCGCGCTGTTCCTGACGCTGCCGTTTGGCGTGCGCAGCCAGCACGAGGACGGCGTCGGAGTGCCGGGCAGCGACCCCGGTGCGCCGATCCTGACGCGGATGGGGGGCAAGCTGATCTGGACCACCATCATCTCGGCGGTCATCTACGGGATCGCCATGGTCGCCTATCACGCCGGCTATTTGTCGATCGAGCGCCTGTCGAAATTGATGGGCATGCCGTTTTAGGATTTCGTGGTTGGCTTGGTTGGGGGAAGAATGACTTTTCAGCGGATCGTCGTCGCGCTTCTGGTGCTGATCGTCGCCGGTCTCGGTGCCATCGGCTATTTCGAGTGGAAGATGGCCGTGCAGGTGCGCACCCTGAAGGCGTTCGTCGAGGGCTATGTCTTCAATGAGGCCGTGATCGCCTGCGAGCAGGCCAAGAGCTCGACACCGTTCAAATGGAACGGCGGCAAGAGCACCGCGGTGATCGGCCTGAACTCGGTCAAAACAGACAAATACACCGTCAGCGCCAGCTACACGCTGGTGGCGGACAGCGTCTATTGTGATTACGATCCGATCAAAAGAAAGGCCGAGATCGGCTCGAGCTTCCTGGAGCGGGAGTAACGATTCGGCCATGCCAAGCATGGGATGGGATCGTCATGGCGCAGGGGCAGGGGGACTACCGGATTTTGCATGAGGCGGCGTTGCGGGACTATCTCGCGGGCGTTGCGGATCTCGCCGCGACCCTCGGCGGCGAGCCGGCCTCCTGGTCGATCACCGAAGTCGGCGACGGCAATCTCAATCTCGTTTTCATCGTCAAGGGCGGCCGCGGCGGCATCGCCGTGAAGCAGGCGCTGCCCTATGTCCGCCTCGTCGGCGAGAGCTGGCCGCTGCCGCTGTCCCGGGCTCATTTCGAATATCTCGCTTTGTCGCGGCAGGCCGAGCTCGCGCCCGGCCTCGTGCCGGCGCTGCTGCATCACAACGAGGCCCTGGCGCTGACGGTGATGGAGCTGCTCGAGCCCCACATCATCATGCGCAAGGGGATGGTTGCGGGCTCGCAGTATCCGCGCTTTGTCGATGACATCACCACCTTCATGGCGCGGACATTGTTCTTCACCTCCGACCTCGCGGTGTCGGCGGCCGAGAAGAAGCAGGCCATCGCAGCTTTCGCTGGCAACCATGCGCTGTGCAAGATCACCGAGGATCTGATCTTCACCGATCCTTACCGCGTCGCCGAGCAGAACCGCTGGACTGCGCCGTATCTCGATGCGCTCGCCGCAGAGCTTCGCGAGGATATGGACCTCCACGTCGCGATCTCCCGGTTGAAGCTGAAGTTCATGGCGAGCCCCGAGGCGCTGCTCCACGGCGACCTGCACACCGGCTCGATCATGGTCACGGGCGGCGAGACGCGGGTGATCGACCCCGAATTCACGTTCTACGGCCCGATGGGTTTCGATGTCGGCGCCGTGCTGGCCAACCTCCTGATGGCCTATTTTGCCTCCGCCGGGCATGAGCGCACGCCGGGCGAACGGCGTGCTTTCGAGGCCTGGGTGCTGGAGACGGTGGAAACGGTCTGGAACGATTTTGCGCGAAAGTTCCTCGAGCTCTGGCGCGCTAGCGCCGCAGGCGATGCCTATCCCGCCTCACTGTTCGCCGGCGAGACAGGCGCGGCACGGCTGGAAGCCGAGCGGCAAGCCTACATGCAGCGGCTGTTCGCGGACACGGTCGGCTTCGCCGCGGCCAAAACCATCCGCCGCATCTTCGGCCTCGCCCACAATATCGACTTCGAGCTGATCGAGGATCCGCGCCGGCGCGCGATCAGCGAAGCACGCGCCGTCAGGCTGGCAAGGGCGATCATGCTCGAGGTGGGGGCGTTTCCGACCATCGCGGATGTCACCGCTGCAGCGCGAAAATTGCGCGACTGGCAGCCGGAGTTCTAGCGAGCTTCTGCGCAAATCGGTCGGGCCCGCGCGCGACGCTCGCATACGTCAACCCCTTCAAGACGCTTGCGCTCGACGTGCCGTGGATGGTCAACTCTCGGACCAGAGCACGCTGCTTGTCGGAGGGACCATGATGTTCAGGATAGTGGCGATCGTCGCGGGTTTGGGGCTGGCGCTGGCGGCCTCGGCGGAGGCCCAGACGCCGCGCAAGGGCGGAACCATCCGCATGACCGCGCCTTATGGCTCGAGCTTCACCAGCCTGGACATTCTTACCACGCAACGCGCCCAGGACGAGATCTACGCCAAGGCCCTGCACCGGTCGCTCTACATCTGGAATTCCACGGAAGGCAAGCCTGTTCTGGAGCTCGCCAAGGAGGACGTCGTCTCGGGCGGAGGTCTCGTCCACACCTTCAAGCTGCGCGACGACGCCTATTTCCACAACGGCCGCAAGATGACGGCCGACGACATCATCTGGACCTACAACCGCATCATGGACGGGACCAAGGCTTATCCCGGTGCGCGCTATGTCCGCGTGATCGAGGGCGCGGCGGCGGTCGAGAAGGGCCAGGCCAAGGAGATCTCCGGCCTGAAGAAAGTCGACGACTTTACCATCGAGATGAAGCTGACCGAGAAGGTCGATCCAGGTTTCTACTTCTGGAACGCGATCACGTCGATCTATCCCGCCGACGAGGCCGCCAAGGAGAGCTTTCTCCAGAAGCCGATCGGCCTTGGGCCCTTCAAATTCGTCGAGCACGTGCCGGGATCGCGCATCGTGCTGGAGCGATGGGACCGGTTCTACAAGCCCGGCAAGCCCTACGCTGACAAGATCATCGTGTCGGTCATGGGCGAGGCCGCGGCACGCGATGTCGCCTTCCGCAACAAGGAGATCGACACCTCGGTGCTGGGACCGGCGCAATATGTCGCCTATCAGAACGACGCCGACCTCAAGGGCACGGTCGTGGAAGTCGCCGAGGTCTTTACCCGCTACATGGGGATGAATCCCGCGTTCAAGCCGTTCGCCGACAAGCGGGTCCGGCAGGCGATCAACTACGCGATCGACACCGACCTGATCATCAACAAGCTGGTCAAGGGCAAGGCCTACCGGGCCACCAGCTGGCTGCCGCTCACCTCTACCGCCTACGACAAGGCCATGAAGCCCTACGCCTTCGATCCCGCCAAGGCCAAGCAGCTGCTCGCCGACGCCGGCTATCCCTCAGGCTTCGAATTCGAATGGACCACCAGCCAGAACGAGAGCTGGGGTCTGCCGATCGTCTCGGCCGTGATCCCGATGCTGGACAGGGTGGGCATCAAGGCCAAGGTCAAGCAGGTCGAGACCGCGGTGCTGGCGGAGGTGGTTCGCAGCGGCGACTACCAGGCCTTTGTCTATTCGCAGGCGACCGGACCCGATCCGCAGGCCGCCCTCAAATGCTTCCACTCATCGACACCGCAGTCGGCCTGCAACTACATGAACTTCAAGAATGCCGAGTTCGACAAGCTGATCGACGAGGCCGGGCAGTCCGATGACGCTGCAAAGCGTACCCAGCTGCTGCAGAAGGCCAATGCTGTTCTCTACGAAGAGGCGCCGGTCTGGTTCTTCAACTACAACAAGGCGGTCATGGCCGTGCAGCCGTGGCTCAAGGGGGTTCAGCTGAATGCGACCGAACTGACCCATCAGAACGTCGAAGACCTCTGGGTCGACGAGACCTCGCCCGCGAAGTGACACGCGCTCTCGCGCTCCCTCCGTCGCCATGAACGACGGAGGGAGAGAGGAAAAGTGCCGATGCTCTCCTTCCTGTTCCGCCGCCTGCTGCAGACCATTCCGACCGTGCTCGCAGTGGTGGCTCTGGTGTTCGTGCTGTTCAGCGTCGTTCCCGGCAGCATCGTCTCGTCGATGAGCGACGATGCCGATCCGCAGGTCGAGCTGCGCATGAAGAAGCAGCTCGGGCTCGACGATCCCGTCTATGTCCGCTTCGGAGCCTACATCGCCAAGCTTGCGACGGGTGATTTCGGAACGTCGTTCCGGACGCGCGAGCCTGTGACGTTCATGATCGCCAAGCGGATATGGCCGACGCTCCAGCTCATCTTCACCGCCATGGCGTTTTCCGTCGTGATCGGTGTTCCCCTGGGTTTCATCGCCGCGCTGAAGCCGGGGGGTATCGTCGACACGCTGGCCATGGTCGTGGCGGTATCAGGCCTTTCGATCGCCAAATTCTGGCTCGGACTGGTGCTGATGTACTTGTTCGCGTTGAAGCTCGGCTGGCTGCCGAGTTTCGGCTATGGCGATGGCGGACTGAAATATCTGATCCTCCCGGCCGTGACGCTCGGCGTCTCGCCGATGGCGCTGTTCGCGCGGACGACACGCGCCGCGGTCCTCGAGATCATGACCGCGGATTTCGTCCGCACCGCGCGCTCCAAGGGCATGAGCGAGACCCGAGTCGTGAAGTGGCATGTGATGCGCAACGCGCTTGTCATCATTCTCACCACCGTCGGCCTGCAGTTCGGCGGGCTGATGGGGCAGGCGGTCGTGGTCGAGAAACTGTACTCCTGGCCGGGCATCGGCTCGCTGCTGGTCGACAGTGTCCTGCAGCGCGACATTCCGGCCGTCCAGGGCTCCATTCTTGTCGTGGTGCTGTCCTTTCTCGCTATCAATCTGCTGATCGACGTGCTCTACGGCGTGATCGATCCCAGGATCAGATACGCATGAAGCTCCGCGCCAATCTCATCATCGGTGGCGCGCTGTTCGCGCTTGCGATCCTGGTCGGCCTGCTCGCGCCATGGCTGGCGCATACCGATCCTGTCCTGGACGCCAATCTGCTCAACGCCGAAGAGCCTCCGAGCTGGACCTGGTGGTTCGGCACCGACGACCAGGGCCGCGACATCTATTCCCGCGTCGTCTATGGCGCGCGGGTTTCGCTGACGGTCGGCATCGTCTCGCAGCTCATCAACAGCGTCATCGGCGTCGCGTTGGGCCTGAGCGCCGGCTATTGGGGCGGCTGGTGGGACGACGTCGTCAACGGCCTGACCAATCTCATGCTCGCGATCCCCTCGCTGATCTTCGCGCTGGCCATCATGGCGGTGCTTGGTCCCGGCCTGACCAGCCTGCTGATCGCACTCGGCTTGACCAACTGGTCCTTCACGTGCCGGATCGCGCGGGCCTCGGCGCTGTCGCTGAGGAGCCAGGGCTATGTGCAGGCCGCGACCGTGCTCGGCTACGGCGATCTGCGCATCATGATCACGCAGCTACTGCCGAACATGCTGGGGCCGATCGTCGTCATCGGCACGCTCGGCATGGGCAGCGCTGTGCTGTCGGAAGCCGCATTGTCGTTCCTCGGCCTCGGCGTCCGCCCGCCGTTTCCGAGCTGGGGCAGCATGTTGTCGGATGCCCGCGACCAGATCACGACGGCGCCGTGGCTCTCGGTGTTTCCCGGTCTTGCGATCTTCCTGACGGTGCTCGGCCTCAATCTGCTCGGCGACGGCCTGCGCGACATTCTCGATCCGCAATCGCGGAGCCGGCGCACATGACCCGCACGCCGCTGATCGAAGTCGAGGATTTGCGTATCGATCTCGACGATGGATCGCGGCGCGTTGCGGCGGCCGAGGGCATTTCATTCCGCATCGATCGCGGCGAGACGTTCGGCCTTGTCGGCGAATCCGGCTGCGGCAAAAGCATCACGGCGCTGGCCTTGATCGGCCTGTTGCGGCAGCCGTTGTCGATCGGCGGCGGTGTCATCCGGTTTGAGGGACGGGAGATCCAGCACCTTTCAGCCGCCAGGCAACGGGATCTGCGCGGCAATCGCATCGCCATGATCTTCCAGGAGCCGATGACGGCGCTCAACCCGGTCTCGCCGGTGGGCCGGCAGATCGCCGAGATGTTCGTGCTGCACAAGGGCAAGAGCTGGCGGGAAGCCGATAGACTGGCGGTCGAGGCGCTGGCGAGCGTGCGCGTTCCCGCCCCGGAGCGGCGCGTGAAGGATTACCCGCACCAGCTGTCCGGCGGCATGCGCCAGCGCGTGATGATCGCCATCGCGCTCGCTTGCGGTCCGGATCTCCTGATCGCCGACGAGCCGACCACGGCGCTCGACGTGACCGTGCAAGCCGAAATCATCGAGCTGATGCGGAATCTGTGTGCCGAGCGGGGAACCGCAATCCTGATGATCAGCCACGATCTGGGGCTGGTCGCCAATGTCTGCCGCCGCGTGGCCGTGATGTATGCCGGCCGCATCGTCGAGGAGCGCGGCTCGGCCGATATTTTCCGGGCACCCTCGCACCCCTATACGCGAGGCCTGGTTGCCTCGCTGCCGCGGCTCGGCAGTCGCGCAGCGCTTGGCCGCACCCGCCTGACGGAGATCGCGGGTGTGGTCCCGGCCATCACGAATTTCCCCAACGGCTGCCGGTTCAATCCGCGTTGCGCGCAGGCGACCGATATTTGCCGGACCACCCCGCCGGAAGCGGATTTGCTGGACGCCGGCGGCCTGGTCAGGTGTCACCACCATGCATGAGCCGCAAGCTAGTTTGGTTGAAACACGGCCGGACGACGATGTCATTCTCAGCGTCAGAGATCTCGCGGTCCATTTTCCGCTCGGAGGCGGCCTGCTCGGGCGCGGCCGGCGGCTGCTCCGTGCCGTCGACGGCGTCGATCTCACCCTGAAGCGGGGCGAATGCCTCGGCCTCGTCGGCGAGTCCGGCTCCGGCAAGTCGACGGTCGCATTGTCGATCCTTGGCCTCGTGACCCCGACGCGCGGCCGCATCGTGCTGGACGGACAGGACGTGACCAACCGACCATCCGGCGATCGGAAGGCGCTGGCCCGCATCGTGCAGATCGTGTTTCAGGATCCCTACGCCTCGCTCAATCCGCGCCAGACCGTTCGCCGCACGCTGGAAGATCCCCTGCGCGTGCATGGCGTCACGGCCAAGAGCGAGATCGAGGACCGCGTCGCGAAGATGCTGCGGCATGTGGGCCTGCGGCCGGAGCAGGCCGACCGCTACCCGCATGAATTCTCAGGCGGCCAGCGCCAGCGCATCGGCATTGCGCGTGCGCTGATCCTCAATCCGAAGATCGTCATCTGCGATGAACCGGTCTCGGCGCTCGACGTCTCGATCCGCGCCCAGATCATCAATCTGCTGCTGGAATTGAAGGAAACGCTCGGCCTCTCCTACATCATGATCAGCCACGATCTCGGCGTCGTCGAACACATGAGCGACAAGGTCGCCGTGATGTATCTCGGCCGCATCGTCGAGAACGGCCACTGGCGCGAGATCTTCGAACGGCCCGCGCACCCCTATACGCAAGCCCTGATCGCCGCCATCCCCGATCCCTTGCGCCATGCACCGCTGGCAACGACAGGCGACCTTCCCAATCCGCTCAATCCGCCGAACGGATGCGCCTTCAGCCCGCGGTGCCGTTATGCGGAAGCTGAGTGTCGGAGCGAGCCGGGGCCTGTGCTGGAGACGCGAGCCGACGGGCACGCGGTGAGGTGTTGGCGGAGTGAAGAGATTGGTGCAGCGAGCGTCGCTCTATCTCCGTTACCCTCCGTGCCGGTCGAGCCTATCGTCTGCCACCAACCAGACGAGGGCGGCGATTCGCTATCGAGTTCTCCGCCGGCAGCGCACGCAGCCACGCGCGAAAACTGACGATCTCCGGGCAATCCGCGGTGCCTTCAGGCGCAACCAGCCAATCGCCCAAACCCGATCCCTCATCGATCCGGTCGCAGCGATAGCCGGGATGGTGGCCGAGGCCGCGGGCGAGCAGCAGGTCGACCTTGCCCTCGATCAATTCGTGCAGGCCGGCCGGATGCAGCACCCGCAAGCCGATCTCCGCATCCGTGCTGCGAAACGCCGCGAGGTCGAGGCGGCGGAGGTCGAAGCCGCCATGGACGCCCAATTGCAGCAGCACCGCACCTGCCGGTTTCAGTTGCGAGGTCGCCTCCGCAATGTGGCGAAAGCCTTCGGAGACGCCAGGCAGATAGGTCTGACCGGCGACGGTGAGGACGAGCTGCTTATGCAGCCGCTCGAAGAGCTGCACGCCGAGGCGCGCCTCCAGCGCCTTCACCTGCTGCCCCACGGCGGCGGGCGTCACGTGCAGCTCGTGCGCGGCCAGTTTGAAGCTGAGATGCCGCGCGGCGGCCTCGAAGGCGCGCAGCGCGTTGAGTGGGGGAAGGGCGTAGGTCATCGGGCTCCATTTTGACACTGATGGGCTGTGGCCTTGCAATAGATTTTCTTGCGCTGAACCGCAGCAATGATGCTTTGCGGAGCGGTGATGGCGCCGGATACGGTCCGACCCGCAATCCGGAGAAACCTCGTGCCCCCAGCTCACCTCGTCAGCCACAATCCCGCAACAGTCCATGCGCCTGCCGGCGGCTACTGCATGGGACTTGAATTGACGCAGTATCGCCGCCTGTTGTTCATCAGCGGCCAGGTGCCGGAGAGACTCGACGGCACCGTGCCCGAAGGTTTCGAGGCGCAGTGCGAGCAGGCCTGGCGCAATTTGATCGAGGTGCTTGCTGCCGCCGGCCTTGGCATCGCGCATCTGGTCAAGGTCACCACGTTCCTGACTGACCGCAATCAACTCGTGACCAACCGCTCCATTCGTCGCGCGATGCTGGGCGAACACCAGCCTGCGCTGACGGTCGTGATCGTCGAGACCGTCGACAGCAAATGGCTGCTGGAGATCGAGGCGATCGCCGCGGAGTGAACCAGCCGACTTTGCAATGAGCCAATCATATCGGGTGTCCCATGGCTGAGATCATCCATCCGTTTTACGAAGCGCATCGCGGTGCAATGGAGGCCGCCATGCGCGATCGGCTCGATTTGGCCGAAGCGATGTTGCGTGAGTGCGCGCAACTTTCCGAGATCGACGAGATCAGGCGCGAGGTGATGGACGAGTTCGAAATCGTGCTCACCCAAATGCCCTATGTCGGCGGCGCGGCAAGCCGCATGAGCGATTTCTTCATGCGTCTGATGGGTTTTATGGCCATCAGCCGGGTGCTGCGGCGCCACGGCGTGCCGGTGCCTGTGATCGGCGAGATCGAGCGGGAAACCTACAAGGCGCAATTGCTCACCGCGCCTGAAGCGGAGCGTCTCGACTCAGGGCGCCAATTCATGTCGCCGGAGAACCAGGCCTTGCTGCGCGAGCAGGCGGCAAGAATCGCGACTGAAAGCCATCAGACCGAATTTCCGGAAGATTTCGTCTACGATTTCGTCGAGCCTGATACGGGTGACAGTTTTGAGTTCGGCATCAACTACAAGGCTTGCGGCTTCTGCAAACTCGCGGCGCGCCATGGCGACAAGGACATTTTGCCGAACATCTGCGGGCTCGATTTCGTTGCCTACGCAGCGCGAGGCATCCGGCTGGAAAGGACACAGACGTTAGCGGGCGGTGCGAGCCACTGCAATTTCCGGTTCTCGCGGCTTGCGCCGGATGAGAAAGCGGAGAGCTAAGCCGCGTTCTCATGCTCCGCGATCGAGGTGAGGCTGGATTGCCCCTGCTGTCACGTCGTCATTGCGAGCGCAGCGAAGCAATCCAGAATCTTTCCGCGGCGGCAGCCTGGATTGCTTCGCTGCGCTCGCAATGACGGAGTTTGGGGAGCGACCCTGAGCCCATCCGCGCCCGCTGCCACGATGACATCCTGCTCCTGTTTTGCCCGACGAGTCAAATGCCGCCACGGTCGCAGCTACACAATTTCGGATTTTTGTAAGTCGTTGAATTCCCTCACAGTCTCTACTGTGCATGAGGTTGTTTTCGCGCTTTTTGTTTTGAGGGGCGGCTATTCCACCGCTTTCTCCCTCAGCCGCTGCGCATAAACATTGATCACCAGCGCTGCCAGCAGGATCAGGCCGCGGATCAGGATTTTCAGGAAGCTGTCGATGTTGACGTGGTCGAGGCCGTTGTTCAGAACACCGAGAACGAAGAGACCGACGATGGTGTTGCCGATGCCGCCGCGGCCGCCGAACAGGCTGGTGCCGCCGACGACGACGGCAGCGATGGAGTCGAGCAGATAGGTGTCGAACTCGTTCTGCTGCGCGCTGCCGAAATGAGCGACACCGAGCATGCCGCCGATACCGGAGCACACCGCCGAAATGACCATCACCGCGCCGAGGATGAGCTTGACGTTAAGGCCGGAATATTCGGCCGCCTCGCGGTTGCCGCCGACCATGTAGACGTAGCGGCCGAAGCGCGTGTAGGTCAGCACCAGATGTCCCAAGAGGAGCATGATCGCGGCGACGATGACGATCCATGGGATGCCGCCGATCGATCCGGAGCCGAGCGTGGTGATCACGCCGGGCACCTTGTAGGCGATCTGGCCCCGCACCAGCAGCGCCGAGATGCCGGCCGCGATCTGCATCATCGCCAAGGTCATGATGAAGGAGGGGATGCCGATCACGGTCAGTCCCAGCGCATTGACGAGGCCGAGAAACGCGCACAGCAAAATGGCCAGCAGGATCGCTGCGGCCCCGGGCAGGGGAATGTTGGGAATGTTGACGTAGGATTCCTGGAGCGTGAAGTAGGCGACCGCGATTCCGGTGACGTTGGCGATGCTGGCGATCGAGAGGTCGATCTCCGCGCAGAGGATCACGAAGGTGAGGCCGACGGCGATGATGCCTGTGACGGAGACCTGCGTCAGGATGTTGCCGAGATTGTCCAGCGTCGCGAACGACGGACTGGCCAGCGCGAAGAAGCCGGACAGGAAGATCAGCGTCAGGAACGGGGCGATGTTGCGCATCTGCGAGCGCAGGAAGGGCGCAAGCCCTCGCGTCCGCTGCCCCGCCGCCAAAGCCGTGTCACTGCTTGCCATGGTGCTTCTCCGTCACGCCGCTTCCAGCAGGCGGTCCTTGCTGACCGGCTCGTTCTTGAATTCGCGCACCAATGCGCCGCGCTTGAGCACCAGGATGCGGTCGGCCAGCGACAGCACCGTTTCCGGCTCGGTCGACAGCACGATGATCGCGAGCCCCCTGGCGCGGAGATCACGGACGATGTTGATGACGTCGTTCTTGGCGCCGACATCCATGCCGCGAGTGGGCTCGCAGAGCACCAGCAGTTTTGGCGGATAGGTCAGCCATTTCGCCAGCGCGACTTTCTGTTGGTTGCCGCCGGAGAGCATGCCGAGATCGAGGCCGACCACGGGTGGCCTGATCTGGAGCTGCTCGACCTGGCGCTTTGCGATGTCGCGCTCCTGCGCCGGCTTGAGCAGCAACGCCGAGATGCGATCGAGGATGCTGATCGAGATGTTCTTGTAAACCGGCTCCTGGTGAAACAGCATCGCGCGCCGGCTCTCCGGCACCAGCGCCACCCCGGCGCGCCGTGCCGCCGCCGTGCTCGCGAAGGTCTTGGGCTTGCCCTCGACAGCGAGCGTGCCGCCGTCCGGCTTCAGCTTGCCGAACAAGATGCGCGACAGCTCCTGCTGGCCGCAGCCCATGAAGCCGTAGATGCC
This sequence comes from Bradyrhizobium sp. GCM10028915, assembly GCF_042666195.1. Classification (NCBI taxonomy): domain Bacteria; kingdom Pseudomonadati; phylum Pseudomonadota; class Alphaproteobacteria; order Hyphomicrobiales; family Nitrobacteraceae; genus Bradyrhizobium; species Bradyrhizobium sp. GCM10028915. Next base: position 1,138,569 of record NZ_JBHTFN010000044.1, on the reverse strand, counting down.
GAGCACTTCGCCGGCGCGCGCCTCGAAGGAGATGTCCTTCAGGCTGCGGGCCAGCGACAGCTGGTCGACCCTTAGGACAACCGAGCTGTCGCTCGGTTGGGGCAGCATCAAATCGTCGCTGTAGCTGTGCTCGAGCGCTTCGCCGCCGCGGCCGATCATGGCCTCGATCAGCGCGCCCTTGTTGGTCGCGGCACTTGCCGTCTCCGCGACCTTCCGCCCGTTGCGGAACACGGTGACCGTGTCGGACACGCGCAAGATGTCCTCGATGAAATGCGAGATGAAGACGATCGCCGTGCCTTCCTCGCGCAGGCGCCGCAGCGTCGCGAACAATCGCTCGACCTCGGGCGGAGAGAGGGCGGACGTCGGCTCGTCCAGGATGACGATGCGGGCGCCGGAGAACAGCACGCGCGCGATCTCGATCAGCTGCTGCAGCCCGATCGGGAGATCGCCGAGCCTGCTCATCGGATCGACGTCGATGCCGAAGCGGGCGAGCTGCTCGCCGGCCTCCCGCGCCATCCGCCGCCATTGCACGAGGCCGAGGGCGTTGGTCGGCTGGTTGCCCAGAAACACGTTCTCCGCAACCGTGAGGTCGGGCGCGACGGAGAGCTCCTGGTGCACCATGGCGATGCCGGCGCTGTGGGCATCGCGGGCCGACCGGAAATGCATCTCCTGTCCGTCGATCAGGAAGCGGCCGGAGAATTCGGTGTGCACGCCGGCGATGATCTTCATCAGCGTGCTTTTTCCCGCGCCGTTCTCGCCGACGAGACCATGGATCTCGCCGGGTGAAAGCGCGAATTCGACACCACGAAGCGCCTCGACGCCGCCGAAGCTCTTCGTGATGCCCTGCAGTTCCAGGATGGGCGAACGATCCTCTCGCATGGAGGCTCAGATCAGGAAGTGATCCTGCATCCATTGCATGCCGGCGGCGTTGGCCTTGGTGACGACCGGACCGTCGGTGACGACGTTCTTGGGAATGCCCTGTCCGCTCTTTTCGCCGCCGACCACGGCGGAAACGCCCGCGATGATGGCGCCGCCATGAATGCGGCAGGACGGATTGCGCACGGTGGCGAACATGCGGCCTTCGCTGACCGCCTGGATCGCCGGCGGCATCGCATCCACGCCGCCGATCAGGATGTTGGTGCGGCCCCGCGCCTTCATGATGTTGGCGGCGGCGAGCGCCATGTCGTCATTGTGGAAGAACGCCGCGTCGATCTGCGGATACTTCGTCAGGTAGGTTTCCCAGAGACGCGCGGTCTTCGACACATCCCAGTCGGCCGGCTGGGTGTCGAGCACCTCGATCCCAGGGAATTGCTTCACGACATTGTTGAAGCCCTTGGCGCGGCCCTGCGCGCCGGTGTGGCCGAGGGCTCCTTGCGTCATGATGATCTTGCCCTTGCCGCCCATGGCGTTGCACAGCGCCTGCGTCACGGAGGCGCCCATGAACTCGTTATCGGGGGCGAGGAAGGAGTGGACGTTGATCTGGTCGAGCGGCGCAATCAGCGTGTCCATGTCGATCACGGGCGTGCCGGCGTCGATCATCTTCTGCACCGGCTGGGTGAGCGTGCCGATGCCAAAAGCCTGGATCGCGACGAAGTCCCATTTCTGCGAGGCCATGTTGTCGATCGCCGCGCGTTGCTTCACGGCATCGAGCTGGCCGTCGAACCAGGTGACCTCGACATTGAACAGCTTGCCCCAGAATTCCGCGGCCTGCTTGCCCTGCGCGCACCAGGTCGCCTGGAGGCCCGCGTTGGAGAACGCCGCCTTCAGCGGCTTCTCGCTTCGTCCGACTTCGGCTGCAAGGGCGGGGTTTATGCCTATGCTGCCGAGGATGGCAGTCGCGGCGCCGGCGGTTGCTGCCGCCTGAAGAAGATCGCGCCTCGTCGTCGAGAAATCTTTCGTCCCGGACATCGCTCGCTCCCATACAATTCTATCTCGGCGCGTCATTGATTGCGCGACCGATGTTCGAAAGTGTCTCACAAGAGTTGGTGCCACTCAATCCGCAATCAACGGCGGGGTCGCCGCGAGCTCGTGTTGGTGCAGCGCAAAGCGTCAGGCCTGTACGGCGGCGAACGCGTCGATCTCGATGAGCAATCGGTCCCATGCCTGCGCCATGCCCGGCGACCATTCATCGCGGAGAAGATCGCGCAGCGTATCCCTGATGACGGCGAAGAAGGCGATGAACAGCTCGCGCGGCGTGCCGTAGCCATCGTGCGATACGACCTCGCATGTGATCAGCCGGAATTGCCCGCGGCGATCACCGGCGAAGTCGAGAATCGCCTCGATCGTGAGTGCGAGCATCGATCCCATCACGATCTCGCTGCCTAGCGTGCGGAACATCGCCCGGGTTTCGGGATGCTGCTCGAACAGCCGCTGATAGACGAGTGGCGTGAGATCGATGCAGCGCGAGGCTGCAAGTTCAAAGCTCTGTTCGATCGGATTGGGAGAAGGATTCATCGGTGCTTTAGCCCCGCAGACAAAAAAAGAGCGGGGCCCTAGCCCCGCTCGAAAATTGTGTCGACCCTATTATCCCCGATTCTAAGATTTGATCTTGATTGGCGGGGCGACGCTGCATTTTGCGCGTCAGGGGCTCCTCCCGAGACTTGGACCACCAGACTTCGACCTCGCGGCCAGCCTGAGCAAAAGGATGCTAGATCAACTTTTCTCACTTGTCATCATTTTCGGCAACGAATGTTCAAAATTCGAGCAATTGACGAAATGATCGGGCGGCCGGCCGCGTAAGTGTATGACAAATATAAGAAATCTGTGGATGGGCCAGGGCTCGACTGCCTCAAATTCCGGAGGTCCCCTCCCTTGGGCCGGCCGGACCACAGTTTCCGGGGAATCTGCGCTGGACCAAGAAGGCGGCGGAACCGGGCTCGACTTGGCCATCCACCGGTGTTTAGTTAGTAGACGAACAAACGGTTCAGTGGATGCGCGCACGGCTGCAAAAATTCCTACCTCTGGTCCTGCTTGCCCTAGTGATGCAGGTGCTGGCGCCGATTGCCGCCTGTCTGGCGGCCGGCCGGGCCGTGGCCGATCCGCTGTCCGCCGCCGTCATCTGCCACAGCGCAGGCGAGCAAGGCGGGCTGAACGATCCGGCGGGTACGCCGGTCGCACATGCCGGTGCGTGTGCCCTCTGTTGCCTGGCGCAGGTAGGCGCGTCGCTCGATTCGCCGCCGCACGCCGCACTCTTCGTTCCCTTGCGCCACGCCCAGCGCGTGGTGTGGCGCGCGGCGGAGGCATTCGCCGGCGCGGCCCATAAGGGCACAAACGCCCAGGCGCGCGCCCCGCCTCAATTTTCCTGACGACTCTCGTGATCGCCGCGGTCCGCCGCAGGCGATTGATGCTGTCGAATGGCCGGAGAGAAAGCCCGGCGTCAGGAATGCCCCATGTTACGTTGTCATGCCCGCCGTGGCGTGAGCGTCGTTGCCATTCAGGCCGCGCTGCTTGCGTCGTCGAGCGGAGCCTTTGCCCAAGACAGCAGCGCAGTGCTGCCGCCGATCACCGTTGAGGCGCCTCAGCAGAAGCGTGCGTCGGCGGTCCGACCGCCACGCAATTCTGCGCGATCGGCGCGCGTCACGCGAAGCCTGCGAACGACCCCATCACCGCAGCAAACCGCGAGCGAACAGAGTACAGGGGCTCCGGGTGCCCTGACGGTTCTGACGGCGCAACAAGCGCTGGCAGAGATTAACCAGACGCCGGGCGGCGTGGCGCTCGTGTCGGCCGAGGCGTACAGGAACTCGACGCCGTCCAACACGATCAAGGATGTTCTGGATTACGTGCCCGGCGTGTACGCCCAGCCCAAATGGGGCGACGACACCCGCCTTTCGATTCGTGGGTCCGGCCTGTCGCGCAATTTTCATCTGCGCGGTGTGCAGCTCTATATGGACGGCATTCCGATCAACACTGCGGATGGCTATGGCGATTTCCAGGAGATCGATCCGAGCGCCTACAAATATGTTGAAGTCTTCAAGGGCGGCAACGCGCTTCAGTTCGGCGCCAATTCGCTGGGAGGCGCGATCAACTTCGTGACCCCGACCGGCCGCGACTCGTTTCCGAATGGTGTGTCCTTCGATGTCGGAGGATTCGGCTACAAACGACTTCAGGCGAACGCAGGAGGCGTCAACGGTCCGTGGGACGGCTTCGTGACCGCTTCCACGCAGGCCGCAGACGGATTTCGCGATCACAGCTTCGGCTCGAGCAACCGCTTGAGCGGTAATGTAGGCTATCAGTTCTCGCCGGATGTCGAGACACGGTTCTACCTCAATGCCAACGAGGTGCGGCAGCGAATTCCGGGTACCGTGACCAAGACGTCCGCTTTGACCGATCCGGAAGCTGCTGCACCCGCGAATGTTGCGATGGATCAGCAGCGCAATATCGATACTGTCAGGCTCGCCAACAAAACCACCGTTCGTTTCGATGACACCAAAGTCGAATTCGGCGCCTTTGGCGTCGATCGCCATTTGATGCATCCGATCTTCCAGTGGCTGGACTACCGTTACAAGGACTACGGCGGATTCGCGAAGATCACGGATGACCGCACCATTGGCGGCTTCCGCAACAAGTTGGTCGCAGGCGTCAATGTGCTGAACGGCAGCATTGACAACCAGCAGTTCGCCAACATTGTCGGGCAGAAGGGCGCACTGCTTTCTTCCTCGATCGATCGGTCGGAGAATATTTCCGCCTATGTCGAGGACAGCTTCTACGTCCTTCCAAATCTTGCGCTGATCGGCGGCACGCAATTTCTGTACGCGACCCGCAATCGGCAGGATCGCTTCATCAGCGACGGGGATCAATCGGGGGCAACGCGCTTTAATCTCTGGTCGCCGAAAGGCGGTGTGTTGTGGCAAATTGATCCGGCCTGGCAAGCCTTCGCCAATGTCTCGCGGAGTGCCGAGGTGCCGAGCTTCGGCGAAAGCGCGATTGGTCTCGGCATTCCGACGATCCCGTTCACCAGCATCCGCCCGCAGATTGCGACCACGTACGAAATCGGGACTCGCATGAAGCGATCTGATTATGCCTGGGAACTGACGGCCTACCGGGCCAACATTCGCGACGAATTGCAATGCCTCTATAGTACTTTCGGCAATTGCAATGTGACCAATGCCGACCGCACCTTTCATCAAGGCATCGAGGCCGGCGCGAGCGCAGCAATCCTTCGTGACATCTTCGTCAATGGCCCGGCGCCGGACAAGGTCTGGCTGAATGTCGCCTATTCCTTCAACGACTTCCGCTTCGACAAAGATCCGACCTTCGGAAACAATCGATTGCCGGGAGCTCCAACTCACTACCTGCGGGCGGAGCTTCTCTACAAGCACCCTTCCGGGTTCTATGTTGGACCCAACGTCGAATGGGTGCCACAGGCCTACTTCGTCGACAGCATGAACACGCTGACGACAGAGCCTTACGCCCTGTTGGGATTGAAAGCCGGCTTCGACAATGGTGGCCCGATGTCTGCCTACATCGAGGGGCGTAATCTCACCAACAAGACCTACACAGCCAGCGCGAGCATCATCGATCGAGCGACGGCGACGTCAGCATTGTTTGAGCCGGGCACGGGACGGGCAGTGTACGCTGGAATGAGGTATCGATGGTGACGTGCAAATGGGCGCTTGGGTCTATATTCGGCCCGCGGCAGGCCGGCATTCGAATGCCGATGCTGACGGTGGCGGAAGGTCGTCGTGGAAGAATGCAGGGCCATCCGTGGCCGGATCAATCGAGAAAGAGGCAATCAACATGAAGACTATCGGACGAGCTCTGCTTACAATTTCGCTATTGCTGACCGGCTATGCCGTCGCACGGGCCGACGACGTCAAGGCGGGCGATCTTGTCATCTCGCAACCGTGGAGCCGGGCGACGCCGGGCGGCGCCAAGGTCGCCGGCGGCTATCTCACCATCGAGAACAAGGGCACAGTGGCCGACAAGCTGGTCAGCGTTTCCGCGGATATCGCGGGGAAGGCCGAGGTTCACGAGATGGCGATGGAGAACGGCGTGATGAAGATGCGCCTGCTCGACAAGGGCCTGGTGATCGATCCCGGCAAGACGGTGAAGTTCGCCCCCGGCAGCTACCACCTGATGCTCCAGGAGCTGAAGGGCCCCTTCAAGCAGGGCGACAAGGTCCCCGTGACGCTTCAGTTCGAGAAGGCCGGCAAGGTCGTCGTCTCCCTCGATGTCCAGGGCGTCGGCGCCCAGGCGCCCGGCGATAGCGGACACATGATGAAGAAAATGCCGGATCATTCGGGAATGAAGATGTGATGAAACAGATCAAGCCTTCCATGACAATGCATCGAATCCTTGCGAGTTTGATCGCCGCGCTCGCAGCGTCGCCCGCGGCGGCGCATATCACGCTAGAGACCAAACAGGCGGCGGTCGGCTCCTACTACAAGGCCGTCTTCGCCGTGCCGCACGGCTGCAAGGGCTCGCCCACGGTGAAGATCCGGGTGCAGATTCCGGAAGGCGTGATCGCGGTGAAACCGATGCCGAAGGCGGGCTGGACCGTCGATATCGTCGAGGGCAAATACGCCAATGAGTACGACTACCACGGCAACAAGCTTTCCTCCGGCGTCAAGGAGGTGGCCTGGTCCGGCGGCAAGCTGCCGGACCACAATTACGATGAGTTCGTCATCAGCAGCTTCCTCACCACGAGCCTGAAGCCGAATACGACGCTGTATTTCCCCGTCGTCCAGGAATGCGAGACGGGCGTCAGCCGCTGGATCGAGATCCCCGCGGATGGGACCGGGCATTCGCACGAGGACAAGTCACCGGCGCCTGGCCTGAAACTCCTGCCAAAACCCTGATGCGCCTGCTCGCCGCGTTCGCGACGCTGCTCCTCTTTGTCGGTTTAGCGACCGGCGCCTCGGCGCACGCGGCGCTCGTCGCGGTCGAGCCGGCGAGCGGCAGCATGCTCGCGAGCGCGCCGAAGGCCGTGGAGCTGCACTTCAACGAGGCGGTCACGCCGGGCGCGATCCGGATGATCGACGGCGCGGGCAGGGCGCGGGATGATGTGCGCGTCAACGCATCGGGCGAGACCATCTCGGTCGCGATGCCGATGAACATGCCGCAGGGCACGGCGGTCGTCAGCTATCGCGTGATCTCGCAGGACGGCCATCCCGTCACGGGATCGGTGATCTTCTCTATCGGCATGCCGACGGGGACGCAACCTCCCGCAAACGCCGATCGCGGATTGAACGTGCTGATCTGGCTGGCGCGGGTCGGTCTCTATCTTGGCCTGTTCGTCGGCGTCGGCGGCGTTTTCTTTGCACGCTGGGCTGCGTGGTCGATGACCGGCATAACCATTCCGTGCGTGGCGCTTGCCATCGGCGTCCCGAGCGCGGTGGCGTCCCTTGGTGTGTTGGGGCTGGATCTCCTCGGGCTACCGTTGTCGGCTCTCGCGACGATGGCTCCCTGGAAAGTGGCATTCGGGACCAGCGCGGGCCCCGCCTTGCTCGTGGCCGTCGCTGCAATGCTGTTCGCATTGCTGGCGCTAGGCAGCGCGTGGTGCGCGCGCGCTCTGGCCATTATTGCCTTCGTCGGCGTCGGCTTGTCGCTGGCAATGACCGGGCACGCCGCTACGGCACCGCCCGAACTGTTGACCCGGCCGGCAATCTTTCTCCATGGTCTTGGTGTTGCCTTCTGGATTGGAGCCCTCGCACCGCTGGTCGCCCTGTTATCGAAGCGGCCCGCCGTGGCATTGCCTATCGTGAACCGCTTTTCTCGCCTCGCCGCGCCGGTCGTTGGTGTTCTCGCATTGACCGGCCTCGCGCTCGCCATCGTCCAGCTTGAGAATCCGTCTGCATTGGTCGAGACCCGCTACGGGCTCATCCTCTCGATCAAGCTCGCGCTGGTCCTCGTGCTGTTGGCGCTTGCCGCGCTCAACCGCTTCCGCCTGACCCCGGCGCTGGCGGGAGATCACAAGGCTGCGCCGGCCCTGAAGCGCTCGATCGTGATCGAATGCGCCATCGCGCTCGGCATCTTCGCCGTGGTCGCCGGCTGGCGCTTCACGCCGCCGCCGCGGACGATCGTTCCGGAGACCCCGCTGGCGATCCACATCCATACGGAGAGGGCGATGTTTCAGATCCTGGTCTCGCCGGGTAAGGCGGGTATCGACGATTTCGTCCTGCAGCTCATGACTGGCGAGGGGGCGGTGCTGGAGGCCAAGGAGGTGACGCTGACGCTGAGCCTGCCCGAACGCGGCATCGAGCCGATGGAGCGGAACGCCTCGCTCGGGCCGGACAGCTACTGGCACGTGCGCAAGGTCGAGCTGCCCTTTGCGGGCCGCTGGCATGTGCGGATCGACGCGCTGGTGAGCGATTTCGAGAAGATCACGCTGGAGGACGAGCTTGAGGTGGCGGCGCCCTGAATCGGGCTCTTCGGCACATCACGTCGAATCTGAAGTCGACGGAAAAATGACAGGAATTCCGCTGTGTTAGCGGGTTTTCCTCATTCCCGGTCTTGTGTTTTGGCTCCCAATCCGGTTTCACTGCAAGTCATCACTGATTCCTCGAGTATTGCCATGCGGTTGTCGCGGTTCTTTCTGCCCATTCTGAAGGAAAATCCGAAAGAGGCGGAGATCGTCTCGCATCGGCTGATGCTGCGTGCCGGCATGATCCGGCAGGAGGCCGCCGGCATCTATGCCTGGCTGCCGCTCGGCTTCCGCGTGCTCAAGAAGATCGAGCAGATCGTGCGCGAGGAGCAGGACCGCTCTGGCGCGCTGGAACTGTTGATGCCGACGCTGCAGCTTGCCGACCTCTGGCGCGAGAGCGGCCGCTACGATGCCTATGGCCCCGAGATGCTGCGCATCGCCGACCGGCACAAGCGTGAGCTGCTGTATGGCCCGACCAACGAGGAAATGATCACCGAGATCTTCCGCGCCTATGTGAAGTCCTACAAGAGCCTGCCGCTGAATCTCTATCATATTCAATGGAAATTCCGCGACGAGCAGCGTCCGCGCTTCGGCGTGATGCGCGGCCGCGAGTTCCTGATGAAGGACGCCTATTCATTCGACCTCAACGAGGCCGCGGCGCGCGTCGCCTACAACAAGATGTTCGTCGCGTATTTGCGCACCTTCGCGCGGATGGGGCTGAAGGCGATCCCGATGCGCGCCGAGACCGGCCCGATCGGCGGCGATCTCAGTCATGAGTTCATTGTGCTGGCCGAGACCGGCGAATCCGGCGTGTTCATCAATCGCGACGTGCTGGACCTGCCGGTGCCGGGCGAGGACGTCGACTATGAGAGCGATTTGACGCCGATCATCAAGCAATGGACGTCGGTCTATGCGGCGACGGAAGACGTTCACGACGCCGCGCGCTTCGAGCAGGAAGTGCCCGCGGACAAGCGGGTGAACACCCGCGGTATCGAGGTCGGGCAGATCTTCTATTTCGGCACGAAGTATTCCGAGGCGATGAAGGCGCTGGTGGCAGGCCCCGACGGTGTCGACGTGCCGATCCACGGCGGCTCCTACGGCGTCGGCGTCTCGCGCCTGCTCGGCGCCATTATCGAGGCCTGCCATGACGATGCCGGCATCAAATGGCCGGAGGCCGTTGCCCCGTTCCGCGTGTCGATTCTCAACCTCAAGCAGGGCGATGCCGCGGTCGATGCGGCCTGCGAGAAGCTCTATGCGGAGCTGTCCGCCAAGTGCGTCGACGTGCTCTACGACGACACCGACCAGCGCGCCGGAGCCAAATTCGCCGCCGCCGACCTGATCGGCATTCCGTGGCAGATCATGATCGGGCCGAAAGGGCTCGCCGACGGCAAGGTCGAGCTCAAGCGGCGAAGTGACGGCGCCCGCGAGATCATGTCGCCTGCGGACGCGGTCGCAAGACTTGTGGGCTGATAAGGCTGGTCGGCTGAATATTGTTCATCGCCCGAGATCGCGGCCGCCAATCCGGCCACATTTGACCCCGAATCATGGGACTATCGAGCGATGGATGAGACCATGACCGAAACTGTTCAAACCGCGCCTTTTGCGCCATTCGAGTGGATGCTGTCGGGGCGTTACCTACGGGCGCGCCGCAAGGAGGGCTTCATCTCGGTCATCGCTGGGTTCTCCTTCCTCGGCATCATGCTGGGCGTGGCGACACTGATTATCGTCATGGCCGTCATGAACGGCTTCCGCAAGGAGCTGCTCGACAAGATACTCGGGCTCAACGGCCACATCCTGGTCCAGCCGCTGGAATCGCCGCTGACCGACTGGAAGGACGTCGCCGACCGCCTCAGTCAGGTCCAAGGCATTCGGCTCGCCGCGCCCGTGGTGGACGGCCAGGCGCTGGCGTCATCGCCGTGGAACGCCTCCGGCGTCCTGGTGCGCGGCATCCGCTCCGACGACCTCAACAACCTCACCTCGATCGCCAAGAACATCAAGCAGGGCTCGCTCGAGGGTTTTGATGACGGGCAGGGGGTCGCGATCGGCCGGCGCCTCGCTGACCAGCTGTCGCTGCACGCCGGCGACAGCATCACGCTGGTCGCGCCAAAGGGCGCAGTCACGCCAATGGGCACGACACCGCGCATCAAGCCGTACAAGATCGCCGCGGTATTCGAGATCGGCATGTCCGAGTATGATCTCGGCTTCGTGTTCATGCCGCTCGCGGAGGCGCAGGCCTATTTCAACCGCAGCAACGACGTCACCTCGATCGAGGTCTTCACCACCAATCCGGATCAGATCGTCGCGTTCCGCCAGGCCGTGACGGAGGCGGCGGGCCGGCCGGTGTTTCTGGTGGACTGGCGGCAGCGCAACTCGACCTTCTTCAACGCGCTCCAGGTCGAACGCAACGTGATGTTCCTGATCCTCACCATGATCGTGCTGGTCGCCGCGCTCAACATCGTTTCCGGCCTGATCATGCTGGTGAAGGACAAGGGCAGCGACATCGCGATCCTGCGGACCATGGGGGCCTCGCAAGGCTCGATCATGCGCATCTTCCTGATCACGGGCGCCTCGATCGGCGTGGTCGGTACGATGGTCGGCTTCATCGTCGGGCTGGTGATCTGCCTGAACATCGAATCGATCAGGCAATTCCTGTCCTGGCTGACCAGCACCGAACTGTTTTCGCCAGAGCTATATTTCCTGTCGAAGCTGCCCGCCGAGATCGACATCGGCGAGACCTCGGCCGTCGTGATCATGGCGCTGACGCTGTCGTTCCTGGCGACGCTGTATCCGTCCTGGCGCGCCGCGCGCCTCGATCCCGTCGAAGCGCTGCGGTACGAGTGAGGGGCTGATGGAGCAGCAGGGGGCGGAAGATGTACCGGTCATTTATCTCCACGAGATAAAGCGGCAGTACTTGCAGGGCGAGGTGCCGCTGACGATCCTCGACGGCGCCAAGCTCGCGCTGTGGGCGGGGCAGTCCGTCGCGCTGGTGGCGCCGTCAGGCTCGGGCAAGTCGACGCTGCTGCACATCGCGGGTCTGTTGGAAGCGCCTGATTCCGGCGAGGTCTACGTCAATGGCGCGCCGACCTCGCAACTGCCCGACATCGAGCGCACCCAGCTTCGCCGCACCGACATCGGCTTTGTCTACCAGTCCCACCGGCTGTTGCCGGAGTTCTCGGCGCTGGAGAACGTCATGCTGCCGCAGATGATCCGCGGCCTCAAGAAATCCGAGAGCGTCAAGCGCGCCAAGGAGATCCTTGGCTATCTCGGCCTCGGCGAGCGCATCACGCACCGTCCGTCCGAGCTGTCGGGCGGCGAGCAGCAGCGCGTTGCAATCGCGCGCGCGGTGGCCAATGCTCCGCGGGTGCTGTTTGCGGACGAGCCGACCGGCAATCTCGATCCGCACACCGCTGACCACGTCTTCCAGGCCCTGATGCAGCTCGTCAAGGCGACCAAGGTCTCGATGCTGATCGCGACCCACAACATGGAGCTCGCCGGCCGGATGGACCGCCGCGTGTCGCTGTCGAACGGCCAGGTGGTCGAGCTCGAGTAAAAACCGCGAAAACAACCCCATGCACAGTAGCCAAGTGCTTGGGCGCACTGACGAAAAAAATGGTGCTCCCGGGAGGTTCAAGGCCGGATCACCGTCAATTTGAACGGCCCGCCATTGGCTGCGGCATGGGCTACCGCCTCATTGGCGTGGTCGAGGTCGAAGGCCGTGGCCTCGTACTCCTCCAGCCTCAGCAGTCCCGCGCGCACCAGCGCGATCAGGCGGCTTGCCGCATCCGGCGGATACATCCAGACGCCGTGGATGCTGATGCAGTTGCGCATGATCCAGGGGTAGGGCAGCTCGAGGCCAGCGCCGCCGGCCATGCCGACGCCACCCATCAGCACGACGCGGCCATTGGGGCGCACCGTCATGATCGCCGCGCGCACCACATTCGTGCTCACCGAGGGCGGCATGATGTCGAGCACGCAGTCGATCGGCCCGGGCGCCGCACGCTTCATGCTCTCGCGGTCGTGATCCTCGTTGCCGGAGAGTTTGACCGGCTTCACGCGATCGCCGAAACGGCGGACGAGGTCGGCCAAGATCTTGTCGTTGCGGCCGGGCGCGACCACGCAGGCCGCGCCCATCGCGAGCGCGACGGAGACGGCTGCGCTGCCGAAATTGCCGGTGGCCCCGCTCACCAGCACGGTCTCGCCGGGCTGAAGGCTGGCGGCGAGAAAGCCGCCATAGGGCACCAGCAGCGTCCCCAGCGCGCACCATCGCGTGGCGTCCTCCGACGCGATCGTGCCAAGCCGTTTGACGTTCTCCGTCGGCACCCGCATCTGCTCGGCGAACGAGCCATGGCGAAAATGCTGTTGCAGGCGCATGGCGCCGGCACCGGGGGCAGTGAGTCCTTGCAGGGCAATGTCGGGCGCTGCGGCGTCGTCGCGCGAGCGCACCGTCGGGTCGCAGAACACCCAGTCGCCAACGCTGAGCTTGGTTGCGTCCGGGCCGATGGCGCGCACCCGGCCGATGCCGCCTGGCCCCGGGATGATCGGCAGGTCGAAGGCATAGTTGCGTGCCCCGCTGAAGACCTCGTTCATGTAGGACAGCACCCGCGTTGCGATGACGTCCACGATGACCTCGCCCGTGCCGAGCACAGGGTCCGCGGCTTCCTCAATCGCAAGCGGCGATCCAAATGATTTCAATACGGCAGCTTTCATGATCTCACCTCAAAGTGGGTTGAAGCCCATATGCGCCGCCTTTCCAGGCCAAGGAAGGCCTGGTATTATCCTAGTATTCCCCAAGCCCTCCATCGAGGCACGTCACCATGGCCGACCCACGCCGCGTCGAATTCGGCGACTTCCTCAGGTCCCGCCGCGAAAAGCTGTCGCCGAAGACGGTCGGGCTTCCCGCGGGCCGGCGGCGTCGCACGGCGGGCCTGCGCCGCGAAGAGGTGGCGCAGCTCGCCGGCATCGGCGTCGACTGGTACATCCGCCTCGAGCAGGGCCGCACCGTCAGCCCCTCGGTCACCACCGTGGATGCGCTGGCGCGAGCGTTGCGCCTCAGCAAGACCGAGCACGCCCATCTCAAGGCACTTGCGCGCGACGGCGATAGGCGCGCGTTCACGCGCGAGATCGTGCCGCCCCCCGTTCGGCGGATGATCGAGAGCCTGGCGCAGCCGGCCTATGTCACGGGGCGGCGCTGGGACGTGCTGGCCTGGAACGCGGCGGCCGAGGAGATCTTCGGGTTCGGACAATTGCCCGAGCAGGACCGCAACACGCTGCTGCTGGTCATGACGAACAAGCAGACGCGAAAATTCTACGGTGCCGGCTGGGCTGACATCGCCAAGAGCATGGTCGCGATGTTTCGCGCCACTCACGACGTCTGGGCCGGCGATCCCGCCTTTACGGAATTGCTGACGCGGCTGCGCCAGGGCAGTCCGGAATTCGTCAAATGGTGGGAGGCGCACGAGATCCGCAGCACTGCCGCGGGCCTCAAGATCATGAACCATCCGACCAAGGGCGTGCTCCGGTTCGAGCACACGAGCTTTCAGGCCAATGACGATCCGGCGCTGAAGCTCGTGATCTACACGCCGGTGTAGATTGCGGAAACATGGGGTCGAAGCTCGTCACGTATGACGGTCGATGATCTGAAGGAGCCGATCGCAGGACGCCTCGATCCTCTTGTGGGGAGATGTGGCGACGCCCAGCAACAGGCCGGATCGCGCCGAGGCCGCGGACGCATGCCATAGCGACAGGGGCGTGGGCGCCAACCCAAACGATGCTGCTTCCCTCGCGATCGCGACGTCGGAGGTTCCGTCCGGCAGTCTCAGGACCGCGGCCAATCCGGCGATCGCAACGTCCTTCGCAACGTCCTTGGCGCGTGCCTTCAAATATTTCAGCAGCGCATCGCCTTGCGCGGCATAGGCCCGCTTCGTGCGTCGAAGATGCCGCAGATAGTGGCCGTCGCGGATGAATTCGGCGGTTGCGAGCTGTACGGAGGACCCGGGCGCCGGAGCGAGGCATGCCGCTACCTCGGCAAAACGGGATGCCAGAGAGGCGGGTGCAACGACGAAGCCCAGCCGCAAGGCAGGAGTCAGGGTCTTGCTGAACGACCCGATGTGAATCACGCGCCCGAAACGATCGAGAGAGGCGAGCGCCGGTGTGGCCCGCCCTCTCAGCTGAAGCTCGCTCAGATAGTCGTCCTCGATCACCCACACCCCTTCCTGGGCTGCCCAGTCGAGAAGACATGAACGTCTTGCCAGCGACAAGGTGGAGCCAAGCGGTGCCTGCTGTCCTGGCGTCACGACCACCAACGCAGCATCAGGAGCGTGTTTCAGGCCGTAACGGACGTCAATGCCGTCTACATCAACCGGGATCGGCCTGATCGACAACCTTGCAAGCTCAAGGCCGTGTCTTGTGAAGGGGAAGCCCGGGTCCTCCATCCAGACCTTCTTCTGCTCGAGGCCGAGAACCCGCAGTGCCAGTCCGAGGCCGCTGCTGAAGCCGCCGGTGATGATGATCTGCGACGGTGCACATTCGATCCCCCGCGCCAGCGCGAGATATGCCGCAATGTCGCGCCTCAATTCCAGCTCGCCGCGGGGATCCCGATAAATGGCCGGTGCGCTGGTTTCCGCGCGCACCGCCCGCGTGCGCATCCTCGAGAAGAGCTTGGCGGGAAAGGTCTCGTGAGCGGGCACACCCATTTGGAAAACGGCCGGTCCCGCAGTGAGCTCCTGGTACATCTCCATGAACGAGCCGGGGTGGGGAGCGGCTTCCTGCCGAGGGGTAAAGGCGGGTCGATCCGCAACACGCGTTCCGGTCGCGCGCGACGCGACGATCAGTTGCGCAGAGGAAAGTTTTTCGTAGGCCGATCGCACGGTGCCGCGCGCCACGCCCAGCTGAGCCGCCAAATCCTGCCATGAGGGCAGACGAGCTCCCGGAGCCAGCACGCCGCTCTCGATGGCAGCTCCGATACCTCTGCGGATTTGTTCCGCCAATGGCGTCTTCGCAGATCGATCGAGCTCCAGCTGCAGCGGTTTGACCATGCCCCCGTGGTACACGATTTTCGTCCATTCTTGGTGCTTTTTTGTAGACCAGGGCGGGGCCATTTATCGGGCAGGGAAGTACATGGCGGAAGTACATGGCGACAGCCGCCGAACAGAACCGATCATGGAGTATGAAAATGGCTAAGCGTCTCGACTACGACCGCATTGCACCCGCAGGCATGAAAGCGCTCGGCGGCGTTTACGGCTATGTCATGCAGAGCAATCTTCCTGCAACGCTCGTCACTCTGGTTTATCTGCGCATTTCGCAGATCAACAATTGCGCCTACTGCCTCGACATGCACACGCGCGATCTGCTGAAGAGCGGACAGAAGATCGAAAAGATCGCGCTGGTGCAGGCCTGGGCGGAAGGCGGTCATCTCTTCGACGAGCGGGAGCGTGCCGCCCTCGCATGGGCTGAAACGGTGACCCGTGTGGCCGACACCGGCATCCCGGATCAAGCTTACGAGGCTGCCCGCGCCGTCTTCGAGGAGCGCGAGCTCGTCGATCTCACCATCGCGATCGGCCTGATGAATGCGTACAATCGCATGGCAATCAGCTTCCGAAATACGCCACAGGCCGCGAAAGAGATGGCAGCCTGACCCCGGTGCCGGACGGCAAGAGGGTAAACACATGCCATCGACTGCGACGGCATGTCCTGAGATATCGGCGATTCAAGGCAGGAGCTTGAAATGACCATCGCAATTTCCGGCGTGAAGATTCCCGACAGCAAGATCGCACGGGAGGCCGCCGAGCTGGTGCGCCAGTACGAAAACGACATGTTGTTCAACCACTCGGTCCGCGTCTTTGTGTTCGGCGCGATCAAGGGACATCGGCAAAATCTGAAATTCGATTCCGAGCTGCTCTACATCGCGGCGCTGTTCCACGATCTCGGGCTTGTCGACCATTACCATACACAGACCAAGCGATTTGAAGTTGATGGCGCCGATGCCGCCCGCGAATTTCTGAGGGGGCACGGCATCGACGAGCCAAAAGCCGATCTGGTTTGGGAGGCGATCGCGTTACATACGACGCCCGGAATTCCACAATACATGCGGCCGGAAATCGCTCTCACGAATGCGGGTGTGTTGGTCGACGTCGTGGGGATTGGCTATGACGAGTACTCGCCAGAGCAGCGCGACCAGGTGACCACCGCATTTCCGCGCGGTGATTTCAAGAACGAATTCCTTCAGGTACAAACCTGCTCGGCCTTGAAGAAGCCGCAGACCACGTTCGGGACTGTCAATTTCGATTACATCGAAGATCACGACCCCACATTTCACAAGCCGAACGCATGCACGCGCATCCGCAACACTCCCTGGCGGAGCTGACCTTCGGCGCGATGTTCGAGTTTCGCCACGTTGACTCATGGCGACGGTGCGGCCGGGGGCGTTACGCTGGCGTTCGGCTGCTGAATGGCCGGCCACGGGCTCTTCGGAGCCGGCGTCGCCACCGCGCATGACGCCGCAAGCTGCGGCCACACTGACGTCAGGCCCGTCAAGTCGATGTCGAATTTCGTGATGTCCGCCTTGTCGTCGGGTAACAGCGTGGTTTCGCGGACATGGAGGGAGCGGGACGCCAGTATCGCCTTGAGCATGTCCGGATCGATGCTGCCGCGCCAGACTTCGTATTTTCCGGCCCGCAACACAGACCCTCCGGCCGCGTTGTCCGGAGCGGCGTCCGCCGTCACCAGGATGGTGGTCTTGGCGATGGCCGTCTCGTCGATCTCGCGCGCGAATGTCAACGGCACGCGCTTTCCGCTTTCGCAGGACAGACGCCATTCCATAGGCCGGAACGACGCGCCGTTCTCCTTCAGCATCGCGATCTTGCGGACGAAGGGGCGCGCTTCCTTTTCCAGTTTCCACGCCGTTTCGGCAAGCGAACGCGTGTCGATGCCGAAACGATAGAGCTCGGCGCGCGTCAGCAGGTGCAGGTTTTCGAACTTCACCGTCCGGATCAGATCGTCTAGCTCGCGGCTGATCCCCATCGCCGCGATGAACGCAGCGCGATCGCGATCGGCCCTGGCCATCCGGCGCTGCCTGTATTCCGCGACCGCCGCCGGAGGCGGATGCCCGTGAAAGGCAAGGACCAGCCTGGAATTATGGACCGCCAGCGCGGCGTCGGGGGCGACCTCGCGCGATGTCGCTCCGAGAAACAGGTAGCCGCAGGCCGAGTTGCACATCGCATGGTAAGTGGTGAGTTCGGCTTCCACCTCGCCGCCGGTATTTTTTATTTTCAGGCACGCGGCGTCCACCTGCGTGCCCGCGGCGCACGCCGTCGCGATGGTCCGGCCAACCCGAGCGATCGCCTTGCGGCTGCGCAACAACCGCCCGATGACATAGGACTGCTCCACGTTTCCGCCCGGTGAATAGAGGTAGATCGGACGCTGCGTGTCCTTGACGCCGGCAAGGAAGCGGCGAATGCGCGGCGCAGCGTCCTGGTCGATATCGCCCTCGATGGCGATCCAGCGGTCGCAGCCCGGTCCGCAGGCGTCTGGTGGTCCCTTGGCAAGATAGATCGTCAGCCTGGATGCAAATCCAGTCATCTCGGCCGGCGTCCCTTCGGCGTGCAATGCGCCACGAATCAGCGAGGCCAGGACAAGCAGACTACGGGCGAGCATGAAACGACGTGACCACGCGCAGTGAAAAGCAGAGATCGATGTTACACGATGATCCGCGCAGCCACAACTTGCGGTGGCGCATCCGCACGGGTCTGTCCGCGACGACTGGATTGGCAATCTGGCGGCGATGTGGGAGCAGGCAGAACAGCATCTCCCAAGGGGACGGTGACGACAGGAACCTAAATGCCATCATGCGGTTATCGCGCAGACAATTTGCGCGACCCGGCTGCATCACTCAGAAAGTCAGGCGGGCTACCTGTGGTCGAAGCGAACAGCAGCGGGACGATCAAGCAGTAGCTCCTCGTGGAGCTAGGAACGTGGCAGGGGAAGACCAATGACGACAGCGACCGGGATCCGCTCGGCCGATCGCAATTCCGTCCTAGCCACACTCGGCGACTTCATCCGAGAGATCAGCAATCCCGACGATCTCGCCTATGCTGCGGCGGAACTGCTCGGCCGCAGCCTGAACGTCAGCCGGGCGGGCTATGGCACGGTCGACACCTCAGCCGAGACCATCACCATTGTCCGCGACTGGAACGCACCGGGCATCCTGAGCCTCGCAGGCGTGCTGCGCTTCCGCGACTATGGCAGCTACATCGAAGATCTCAAGCGGGGCGAGACCGTCATCTGTGCCGATGCTGAAAAAGACCCTCGCGTCGGCGATCGTGCCGAGGCTCTCGAGGCGATCTCTGCGCGTGCGCTCGTCAACATGCCGATCTCGGAGGCCGATGGGGTCGTGGCGCTGCTGTATTTGAACAATGCCGGGCCGCGCGAATGGAGCCCCGAAGAGCTGGAGCTCATTCGCGATGTTGCCGAGCGTACGCGCACGGCCGTCGAGCGCCGGCGTGCGGAGACGGCTGTGCGGGAGAACGAAGCCCGGCTGCTTTTCCTGGACGCACTCAACAAGGAGACGGCCAGGACCCGCGATGCCGACGGCGTGATGGCGGTGACGACCAGGATGCTTGGCGAGCATCTCGAGGTATCGAGCTGTGCCTATGCCGATATGGATCCCGACCAGGACGGCTTCACCATACGCGGGGATTGGGCGGCGCCGGGCGCGGTGCATATCCTTGGTCACTACAGCCTGGCTGACTTCGGGAAGAAGGCGGTGCGAGAGCTCGGCGCCGGCAGGCCCCTGATCATCAATGACAATTTGAAGGAGCTTGCGCCTGAGGAAGCCGCCACTTTCCAGAACATCGGGATCGGTTCGACGATTTGCATGCCCTTGGTCAAAGAAGGGCAACTCACCGCCTTGATGGCGATCCATCACCGGGGCCCGCACCAGTGGACGCCGCGCGAACTCGCCTTGCTCACCGAAGTGACCGAGCGATCGTGGGCCCACATCGAGCGCGTCCGATCGGAACAGGCGGCGCGGGAGGCCGCCGAACGACTGACGCTTGCAAACAAGGCGGCTGGTATCGGCACCTGGGACTACGACCCGGTCAACAACGTCCTTCGATGGGATAGCCGCTGCAAGGAGGTGTTCGGTTTATCGTCGGACGCTGAAGTCAGCTATGAAGGGGCGTTCCTGAAGGGCCTTCATCCCGAGGACAGGCAGCGCGCCCACGAGGCCGTCTCCGCGGCGCTGACGCCGCACGCGCCGGCAAACTACAACATGGAATACCGGACCATTGGCATCCAGGATGGGGTCGAACGCTGGATCGCCGCGACCGGTCAAGCCATCTTTGCCAACGGCCAAGCTGTTCGGTTCATCGGAACGGTTCTGGATATCACCGCGCAAAAGAAAACCGAGCGTCATCTCAGAATACTCAATGATACCGGGGCCTCGGTCTCTCGCGAACGCGACCTCGACAAGATCGTCCAGATCGTGACGGATGCCGGCGTCGGACTCACCGGTGCTCAATTCGGCGCCTTTTTCTACAACGTTCTGGCGCCGGATGGCGGCAGCTACATGCTGTATTCGCTGTCTGGTGCGCCGCGATCCGCGTTTGAAAACTTTCCGATGCCGCGTAACACAGCCGTCTTTGGCCCGACCTTCGAGGGCTCCGGTGTGGTGAGGTCCGACGATATCCTGCGGGACCCCCGCTATGGCAAGAACGCGCCGCGGAAAGGCATGCCCGAGGGCCATCTTCCGGTCCGATCCTACCTGGCGGTCCCTGTGATCTCGCGCACCGGCGAAGTTTTCGGCGGACTTTTCTTCGGTCACGCCGAGACGGGTAAATTCCAAGCCGAGCATGAGTCCGCGTTGCTTGGTATTGCGGGCCATGCCGCCACCGCTATCGACAACGCCCAGCTCTTGACCCGGCTCGAGGCGCTCAACGCCGGATTGGAGCAACGTGTTGCCGACGAAATTGCCGAGCGCATGAAGGCCGAAGAGCAATTGCGGCAATCCCAGAAGATGGAAGCCGTCGGGCAGTTGACCGGCGGCATTGCCCACGACTTCAACAATATGCTGGCCGTGATTCTCGGCAGCCTGAATCTTGCCAAGCGGCGGCTCGGCAGGGGAGAGGTCAGCATAGACCGCTTCATCGAGGGCGCCATCGACGGTGCAAATCGCGCAGCCACGTTGACGCAGAGGCTGCTCGCGTTCTCGCGCCAACAGCCGCTCGCGCCTGAGGTCGTGGACATCAACAAGATGGTCGGCGGGATGAGCGAGTTGCTCGAGCGCTCGCTGGGCGAGCTGATCCGCCTCGAGACGGTGCTGGCGGCTGGCCTCTGGCGGGTCAAGGCAGACCCGGCCCAGCTGGAAAGCGCGATGATCAACCTCGCGGTCAATGCGCGCGATGCCATGCCGAAGGGCGGCAGGCTGACAGTAGAAACCAGCAACGTCTCGATAGACCGAAAATATGCTCGCGAGTATGCACTCGCACCCGGGCAGTACGTTCTCGTGGCCGTGACGGACAACGGCACGGGAATTCCGGCCGACGTGCTGGGCAAGGTGTTCGATCCGTTTTTCACGACCAAGGTCGTGGGCAGGGGCACCGGTCTCGGCCTCAGTCAGGTCTACGGTTTCGTGCGGCAGTCGGGCGGCCATGTCAAAATTTACTCGGAAGTCGATGTTGGCACGACCGTGAAGATCTACCTTCCACGCTTCGCCGGCGAGGAGGCGGGCTCAGCTCTGTCGCAGGAAGAAATACCCGCCGGTGCAAGCCATCAGAACGAAACCATTCTCGTCGTGGAAGACGACGAGCGCGTCCGCAACATTTCGTCCGAAAGCCTGCGCGAACTTGGCTACAACGTCATCGAGGCAGCCAGCGCCAAAGAGGCGATCAGGACGATCGAAAATGGTTTCGTTCCAGATCTGCTGTTCACGGATGTCGTCATGCCCGACATGACCGGCGCCGAGCTGGCGGCCGAGCTGTCGAAACGATACCCGGCGCTGAAAGTGCTGTTCACCACCGGCTACACGCGCAATGCAATCGTTCACAATGGCGTGCTCGATGCCGGCAAGCATCTGCTTCCCAAGCCCTTCGCTATCGAAGACCTGGCTGCCAAAGTCCGCACCTTGCTCGACGAGATCTGAACGCGTTTTGGAAACGATCTCTTCCGTTTGCAAGCTGCCTTCACAAGGGCTATGTCCCGGCTTTCGGAAGAGCATGACATGACAATCTCGGATGACAACGACCTCGCGCGCCTGAAGGAGATCGGGCGCATTGTCGCCAATACCCTGGAGGCAATGGGAAAGGCGCTCGAGCCGGGCATGTCCACCTCCGAGCTCGACCAGATCGGGCGAACGCTGCTGGAGGCCGCCGGTGCACGTTCGGCTCCGGAGCTGGCCTACGACTTTCCGGGCGCAACCTGCATCAGCGTGAACGAGGAGATCGCTCATGGCATCCCCGGCGATCGGCGGATCGCGCGCGGGGACCTCGTGAACATCGACGTGTCAGCCGAGAAG
Source organism: Bradyrhizobium sp. GCM10028915 (assembly GCF_042666195.1). Taxonomy (NCBI): domain Bacteria; kingdom Pseudomonadati; phylum Pseudomonadota; class Alphaproteobacteria; order Hyphomicrobiales; family Nitrobacteraceae; genus Bradyrhizobium; species Bradyrhizobium sp. GCM10028915. Next base: position 1,116,700 of record NZ_JBHTFN010000044.1, on the reverse strand, counting down.
AACGGCTTCTTTGCGGATACGGGAGCCTCATTCGCCGTTCCACCCGCAACCCGCGCGGTCGAACGTCTTTGCAGGGACGGCCGGCGGGCGATGTGGACGGGCCTGCAGCAGGTCGGAGCCGGCAAACCGATTGCCGGTATCGGTCAGGCCATCGGGACCTTTGCGCGGAAGAACGGTTACAGCCTGGTCAGGAACCTTGCCAGTCACGGCGTCGGCCTGTCGCTCCACGAGGAGCCGACGGAGATCGCAACGTGGCCCGACGGCTCCGAACGCCGCATCATGAGCGAAGGCCTCGTGTTCACCGTCGAGCCGTTCCTGTCCCTTGGCGCGGAATGGGCAGAGGATGGCGATGATCCATGGACGCTCTACAGCAGCCCCGAGGCGCCGACCGTTCAATACGAGCACACCGTGATCGCCACGCGAAGCGGACCGTTGATCGTTACGATGGCTGGTTAAGGAGGCTCCTCAAGCCACCGGATCTCGGGCAGCATCCGAACGGGTTCGATCATCCAGAGCCAGCGGCGGCGCCGGTCTCGCCGACCAGATTGCCGAGCGTGGCGTCGGAAGCTCAACGCAAGGCGGGCCGCATATCGAAGTCCCGATTTAATTGACGCGCCGCGAGTGGCGAGGGGGCTTCTTCTGCGCAAAATACGGGTTCGCCACGCACGTCGCTGACCGACCGAGGGCTAAAAATCTGCACTGCTCGAGAGAGGTGTAGCGGCAATCGAAATAGCCGACGGGACCGTAGATCTGCATGCAGACCGGATAGCTCGGATCGTAGGTCTGCGCGTGCGCAGGCGCGCCGGCGAGCAGCAGGCCGATCGCGAGGAGCGCGAAGCGAGCGCGACGCATCTCAGCGCGGCAAATAGTAACCGGGCGAATAACCCGGCACCTGCGCGCGCGGCCTGTTCTGATACGCGTAGGGATCGTCGCTCTGGCCTGCGAAATACGGGTTCGCGATGCAGGTGAGCGCGCGGCCCGACGAACTCGCCTGGCACTGCGCGTAAGTGTCGAACGTGCAATTGCTCAGCCCCGGCCATTCATCGCCGGTGAGGCAGAAGGCATGGTGAGTCCCGAACGCGCGCGCAGGCACGCTTGCGCTAAGCGTGAAACCAAATGTGGCGAGGGCGAGCGAAAATGTGGCGACAATGGGGAGAGCAATTCGTCTGCGCATTCGATTCTCCAATCACGCGAACGTGCGCGCGACGTTGTTACGCGCGCATGCTGCGTATGTCGTGTAGTCGACAATGGAACTCATGAAAACTCTTGTTTCAAAGGGTTTCCCGCGCGCGCTGGTAAATCTTCATTAATGAAGCGCGATCCTTTGGCGCGAACTGTGGCGTCGAGGTTACAGCAATTCTGTCGAGCGCTGCTATGACGACGCTACGGCCCGGGGGCCTAACGACGAAACTGGAACGGGAATCAAATGAACAAGAATCTGTTGCTTGCTGCTGTGAGCCTTGTCGCGCTCGGCGCGACCGCACCGGCGGTGGCTGCTGACCTCGCTGCGCGGCCTTACACCAAGGCGCCGGCGATGGTCGCCGCGATCTACGACTGGAGCGGCTTCTACATCGGCGTCAACGGCGGCGGCGGTTCCGCCCATTCGACTTGGGATCTCGTCGGCGGTGGCCGCGAGGGTTCGCACGATGCGACCGGCGGCACGGTCGGCGGCCAGATCGGCTACCGCATGCAGTCGGGCCAGTGGGTGTTCGGCATCGAAGGTCAGGGCAACTGGGCTGACTTCTCGGGCGACAACGTCAGCGCGCTGTTCGCGACGCGCAACCGCTCCAAGATCGACTCGTTCGGTCTGATCACCGGTCAGATCGGCTACGCCTGGAACAACGTCCTCGTTTACGCCAAGGGCGGTGCGGCTGTCGCCGGCAGCAAGTATGAAGTCTCGACCCTTGGCGGCGCGCTGCTGTCCTCGAACGATCAGACCCGTTGGGGTGGCACGATCGGTGCCGGCCTCGAGTACGGTTTCGCCCCGAACTGGTCGGTTGGCGTCGAGTACAACCACATCTTCCTGCAGGACAAGAACGTCACGTTCGCAGGCCTGGTTGGCACCGATCGCATCCGCCAGGACGTCGACATGGGCCTCGTTCGCTTGAACTACAAGTTCGGCGGCCCGAGCCTCGGCCGTTACTGAGTAAAAGACTGCTATCGATCGCTCGACTTCGAGCGGTTGGCGAAAGCCCCGGCCATCGGCCGGGGCTTTTTTGTTGCTTAAATTCAGCGGGTTAACCATTCTGTTTGGAGATGGTCGAGATGGCTTGACTCCTGAGAACGAAATGAGAACAATGTTCTTCATACGTTCTCACCATGGAGTAAGCCATGTTCAGGATTTTCGTTGAAGAGGCCGCCGCGTTGGCGTCGATCGCGCTGTTTGTCGGGATGATTGCGATCTGGGCCCAGGTGCTCCCGCAGCTCTAGGCGCGGGCCTAGGTTGGGGAAAAGCAGGACGACGCGGCCGATCGGCCGCTCCGGCGTGGACTCTGGCACCATGACGCCCCACCATTATGAGGCGAGTCGGCCGGGCGAGTGCAGGATGCCTCCGGTGCCGGTGACCGCTCCATCTCATCTGCAAGAGGCCGTCACGCGACCATGCCGAGCGCCGGATTTGTCCACCTTCACGTTCACTCGGCCTATTCGCTGCTCAAGGGCTCGATCAAGATCGCCAAGCTCGCCGAGCTAGCGAAGAAAGACCATCAGCCGGCGCTGGCGTTGACCGACACCGACAACATGTTCGGTGCGCTGGAGTTCTCCGACAAGATGGCGGGCTCCGGTATCCAGCCGATCGTGGGCTGCGAGATCGCGATCGAGTTCGGGGACCAGGATCCCAATGCGCGCAACGTGCTGCTGCCCTCGCGCGTGGTGCTGCTGGCCGCGCAGGAGCGCGGCTATCGCAGCCTGATGCGGCTGAACTCGCGCGCGTTCCTGGAGACGCCCGACACTCATGCTCCCCACATCAAGTTCGACTGGCTCGAAGGCGAGACCGAAGGTCTGATCGCGCTGACGGGCGGTCCGGACGGACCGATCTCGCTGGCGCTTGCCGGCGGTTATACCGAGCTCGCGGCGGCGCGCTGCGAGCGTCTGGCCAGCCTGTTCGGAGACCGTCTCTACATCGAATTGCAGCGCCACAACATCGAGAAGGAGCGGCGGGTCGAAAGCAGCCTGATTGACATCGCCTACACCAAGGGCCTGCCGCTGGTTGCGACCAACGAGCCGTATTTCGCCACGACCGACGATTATGAAGCCCATGACGCGCTGCTCTGCATCGCCGGCGGGCGGCTGATCGCGGAGACCGAGCGCGAGCAGCTCACGCCCGATCACCGCTTCAAGACCCGCGCCGAGATGGCGGTGCTGTTCGCCGACATTCCGGAGGCGCTGGCCTCGACGGTGGAGATCGCCGAGCGCTGCTCGTTCCGGCCGATGACGCGCAAGCCGATCCTGCCGTTCTTCACGGTCGGCGCTGCCGCAAGCTCCGATGCCGCCGCAGTCGAGGCGGCCGAATTGAAGCGGCAGGCGGAGGAGGGGCTCGCCAACCGCCTGCGCGTGCACGGCCTCTCGCAAGGCACGACGGAAGAAGATTACAACGCGCGGCTTGCGTTCGAGCTCGACGTCATCATGCGCATGAAATACGCGGGCTACTTTCTGATCGTCTCCGACTTCATCAAATGGGCAAAGGGCCAGGGCATCCCGGTCGGGCCGGGCCGCGGCTCCGGCGCAGGCTCGCTGGTGGCGTGGGCGCTGACCATCACCGACCTCGACCCGATCAAGTTCGGCCTGCTGTTCGAGCGCTTCCTTAATCCGGAACGCGTCTCGATGCCGGACTTCGACATCGACTTCTGCCAGGATCGCCGCGGCGAGGTGATCAGGTACGTCCAGGAGCGCTACGGTCGCGACCAGGTCGCGCAGATCATCACCTTCGGGACGCTGCAGGCGCGCGGCGTGCTGCGCGACGTCGGCCGCGTGCTGCAGATGCCCTATGGCCAGGTCGACAAGCTCACAAAACTCGTGCCGCAGAATCCGGCCGCGCCGGTGACGCTGGCCGCCGCGATCGAGAGCGAGCCAAAACTCCAGGCGTTCCGCGACGAGGATCCGGTGGTGGCGCGCGCCTTCGACATCGCGCAGCGCCTCGAAGGCCTGACCCGTCACGCCTCGACGCACGCGGCCGGCATCGTGATCGGCGATCGCCCGCTGAGCGAACTCGTGCCGATGTATCGCGATCCCAAATCCGACATGCCGGTGACCCAGTTCAACATGAAATGGGTCGAGCCCGCGGGCCTCGTGAAGTTCGACTTCCTCGGCCTGAAAACGCTGACCGTACTCGACGTCGCGTGCAAACTGCTCAAGCCGCGCAACATCCACGTCGATCTCGCGACGCTGCCGATCGACGATGCCGAAAGCTACCAGATGCTGGCGCGCGGCGAGGTGGTCGGCGTGTTCCAGGTTGAAAGCCAGGGCATGCGGCGCGCGCTGGTCGACATGCGCCCCGACCGTTTCGAGGACATCATCGCGCTGGTCGCGCTCTATCGACCGGGTCCGATGGCGAACATCCCGACCTATTGCGCGCGCAAGCACGGCGACGAGGAGCCGGAATATCTCCACCCCGTGCTGGAGCCGATTCTCAAGGAGACCTTCGGCGTCATCATCTACCAGGAACAGGTGATGCAGATCGCGCAGGTGATGTCGGGCTATTCGCTTGGCGACGCCGACCTGCTGCGCCGCGCCATGGGCAAGAAGATCCGCGCCGAGATGGAGAAGCAGCGCGAGATCTTCGTCGCAGGCGCAGTGAAGAACGGCGTGCCGAAGGAGCAGGCCGATACCATCTTCGAGCTGCTGGCGAAATTCGCCGACTACGGCTTCAACAAGAGCCACGCGGCGGCCTATGCGCTGGTGTCCTACCACACCGCCTACATGAAGGCGCATTACCCGGTGGAGTTCATCGCCGCGTCGATGACGCTTGATCTCAACAATACCGACAAGCTGTCCGAATTCCGCGCCGAGGCGCAGCGCCTCGGCATCAAGGTCGAACCGCCCAACGTCAACCGTTCCGGCGCGACTTTCGAAGTCGGCGACAAGACCATCTACTACGCGCTCGCGGCGCTGAAGGGCGTCGGTATTGCGGCCGTCGAGCAGATCGTCGCGGAGCGGACCAAAAACGGCTTGTTCACCTCGCTCGCCGACTTTGCCGCGCGGGTGTCGCCGCGCGCGATCAACAAGCGCATCATCGAAAGCCTCGCCGCCGCGGGCGCCTTCGACACGCTGGAGCCGAACAGGGCGCGGGTCTTCGCCGGCGCCGACTCGATTCTCGCCGCATGCCAGCGGGCGAACGAAGCTGCAACCATCGGCCAGAACGACATGTTCGGCAGCTCGGCCGACGCGCCGACCATCATGCTGCCGCAGATCGAGCCCTGGTTGCCGGCCGAGCGGCTGCGCCGCGAATATGACGCGATCGGCTTCTTCCTGTCGGGACATCCGCTCGACGATTACGCCACCGTGCTGAAGCGGCTGCGCGTGCAGTCCTGGGCCGAGTTCTCCCGCGCGGTGAAGACCGGCGCCACCGCCGGCAAGGTCGCGGCCACCGTGGTGTCGCGCATGGAGCGGCGGACCAAGACCGGCAACAAGATGGGCATCATGGGGCTCTCTGATCCCACGGGTCACTTTGAGGCGGTGCTGTTCTCCGAAGGCCTCGCGCAATATCGCGACGTCCTGGAACCGGGCGCCGCGGTGCTGCTCCAGCTCGGCGCCGAGCTCCAGGGCGAGGACGTCCGCGCGCGCGTGCTGCACGCCGAGCCGCTGGACGAGGCCGCGGCCAAGACGCAGAAGGGCCTGCGCATCTTCGTGCGCGACACCAAGCCGCTGGAATCGATCGCCAAGCGTCTCGCCGGCCCCGACATGGCGAACGGCGCCGCGCCGAAGGTCGGCAGTCCGGGCATCGCGCCCCGCTCCAACGGCGACGGCGAGGTCTCGCTGGTCATGATGCTCGACCTCGAAACCGAGGTCGAGATGAAGCTGCCCGGCCGCTTCAAGGTCTCGCCGCAGATCGCCGGCGCCATCAAGGCGGTCGCCGGTGTGGTGGACGTGCAGCAGCTCTAGCAACGCGCACGGTGTTGCAGGCGGCTGTATGTCTTGCGCGGGACATGCGGCGGCCCTGTTGCAACCTTTCGCTGTTTTCGGTTAGCATGCACTCGGGGAAAATTTGGGGGCGTGATGCTATTGCGTGGGCTGGTATTGCTCGTGGCTGCGGCACTGCTGTGCGGCTGTGAGACGGCGAGGAGCGGGCTTGGATATTCGGAGACGGTACGAAAGCTGGGTCCGCCGAAAGCCGGGCAGGCCCGCGTCGTCGTGTTTCGCGAGAAGGGCTTCGGCGGCATCGGCGATCCGGACTGGGAATTTTCCCTCGACGGTACGCCGATCAAGGGTCTGAAGACCGGGACATATGTCTATGTCGATCGCCCGGCAGGCCAGCACCAGTTCGTAGCAGAGGAGGCGGCGCTCGGCGTCACGCGCGTGGACTTTTCGGCTCAGTCCGGCCAGACCGTGTTCTTCGTAGCGCGCTTCAGTCAGCGCAAGAGCGCCATGATCGCGAATGCGAGCACGGGGGTGCTGGGCTGGGGTCTCACGCTTGCGATGACGTCCGGCTATAAAAATCAGGGACCGCTGGATTTCCTGCCCTTGGATGAACCGGCCGCCAGGACGACGATCGCAGAGCTTCGGTTGGCAGAATAGCCTCCGCGCGAAATTCGAGCTCCGCCCGCACCGTCATTTGTGGTGTCGTCACAGCGTTGCGGCTATGATCGCCGTGAGGCCGTTCGTCCATCGCGCCGGGAGGGAACGTGACATGTGCGACAAGTGCAATGAATCCCCACATGAGAGGATCGCGCCGTCGCGACGATCCGCGATGTTGTTGGGTGCCTCGGCGCTCGGCCTCGCCCTGACCGGCAGAGCCTTCGCCAAAGAGACCAAGGCGCCGCCCAAGCCGCAGAACGTGCTGTCGCCCGACGCATCATTGAAGCGCCTGACGGAAGGCAATGCCCGCTATGTCGACGGCGTGTCGCGGCGGCACGATTTCAAGCACGAGCGCGAGGCGTTGGTCGGCGGACAGAATCCGTTCGCGGCCGTACTGAGCTGTGCCGATTCGCGCATCGCGCCGGAATATGCCTTCGACACTGGCCGCGGCGATCTGTTCGTTTGCCGCGTCGCCGGAAATTTTGCCGGCACCGAAACCATCGCCAGCATGGAATACGCGGTGGCCGTGCTGAATGCGCCGCTGATCCTCGTGCTCGGCCATGACGCTTGCGGCGCGGTCGATGCGACGCTGAAGGCGATCAAGGACAACAAGCCGCCGCCGGGCCATATTCCATCGCTGGTCGATGCGATCACGCCTGCAGCGAAGGCTGCGATGCAGCAGGGTGGGGACGTCCTCGACAAGGCGATCCGGCAGAACGTCATCGACAACGTCGCGAAGCTGAAGTCGGCAGCGCCGATCCTCAATGCGGCCGTGGAGCAGGGCAAGCTGAAGGTCGTCGGCGGCATCTATCGGCTCACGACGGGAACGGTCGACCTGATCGCGCAGGTCTGACGAGACGAACCGGCTCGCGCCGGTTCGTTGTCGCGAGGCTGACGCAGGCGCCCTGGCGTTGGTGCCGGGCGCCATGCCGCCGCCTCAATCCAAGCCTTCGTTATTTGGAAGCCTTTCGTTCAAGTGTCATTCAGCTCGCCACGCGTCTGATGCGTGGCGGCATCTCAACAACAAAACGGGCAAGCAAGTCATGCGTGGGACGCTCCGAGCCTTCATTTGCCTTCTCCTGCCAATCGCGGTCCTTGCCGCGGGCGCGCCGGATCCGGCGCGTGCACAGCAGCAGGAAAAGCGTATGGCGCTCGTGGTCGGCAACGGCGCCTATGCCAAGTCGCCGCTGGCGACGACGGCAAACGATGCCGGCCTGATCGCGCAGACGCTGCAGGCGGCGGGCTTCGACGTCGTCGGCGCCCGCGATCTCGACGGCGACACGCTGCGCAAGAGCTTTCGCGATTTCATCCAGAAGGCGCAGGCCTCCGGACCGGGCACCGTCGCGATGGTCTACCTCGCCGGCTATGGCGTGCAACTTGCCGGTGAGAACTACTTCATCCCGGTCGATTCCAACATCACCCGCGACACCGACATTCCGACCGAAGGCCTGCGCATCGGCGACTATCTCCGCCAGCTCGCCTCCGTTCCGCTCAAGGCCAACATCGTCGTGCTCGACGCTGCGCGGGCGCAGCCCTTCGTGGAGGGCGGCCAGCAGATCGCGAGCGGACTTGCGCTGGTCGAGCCCGACGCCAACATGCTGGTCGCGTTCAACGCCGCGCCCGGCACGGTGGCGCCCGAGGAGCCTGGACCTTACGGCATCTATGCGCAGTCGCTGGCGGAGATGATCCGCACCGGCGGCCTACCGCTGCCTGAGGTGTTCGACCGCGTTCGCCTGCGCGTCAACGAGGCCAGCAAGGGCGCGCAAGTGCCCTGGAACGAGCAGAAGATATCGGCGCAATTCTCGTTCTTCGAGCGCGGACCTGACGCGCCGCCGCCTGAGGCCGCACCCGACCAAGTCGCCGCGATGCGCAACAAGCCGATCCGCGATCTCGGCGTGCAGGATGCCTATGCCGCCGCGCTCACGCGCGACACGCTGCCGGCCTACGAAGAGTTTCTCTCCGCCTATCCCGGCGACCCGCTGTCGAAGCGCGTGATGGTGATCGTCGCGGCGCGCCGCGAGGCCATCACCTGGCGGCGGACCTATCGGACCGACACGCCGGAGGCCTATTGGTCGTATCTGCGTCGCTATCCGCGCGGTCCGCATGCGGCGGATGCGCGCCGGCGCTTGGCGATTCTCACCGCGCCGGCCGAGCCGCCGCCGAGCTTCGCGATGATCGACTACGACGTGCCGCCACCGCCGCCGGAGGAGGTGGTCTATGTCGAGCGTCCCGTGCTGTATTTCAGCGATCCGGATTTTGGCTTTGCGCCGCCACCGCCGCCGCCGGTCTATTATCTGCCACCGCCGCCGCCGGATTTCGTCGTGCTGTCGCCGCCGATGCCGGTGGTCGGCCTGTTCGTGCTGCCGCAGCCGATGTTCGTGCCAATTCCTGTGTTCGTCAGGCCGCCGGTCTATGTCGCACCGCCCCCGAACAACATCATCTATCAGAACATCCATAACAGGACGGTCATCAACACGGTGATCAACCAGCCGCCGGCACCGCCGGCGGGTGCGGGTGCCGGAGCGGGCAATCTCGCGCCAGCCATTGCCGGGCGCACCAATCCGGCTGGTCCCGCCATGCCGCAGGCGGTCGTGCAGCGCGCCGCCCTGATTCAGCAGGGCAAGGCGCCGATGCCGCCGAGCGCGACGATGCAGCCGACGGCGAGGCCAGGAATGCCTCCGGCCAGGCCGGCCAATGCCGCACCGACCGGTACGCCACCTACGACTCCACCTGCCAGTCCGCTTGCCACGCCACCGGCCAAGCTGCCCCAAGCCAACACCCTGCCGGTTCCCGGCACCCATGGCGGTCCACCTGTACCGCCAGCGGGAGCCGGGCCACTGCCGGGCGGCAGACCCGGGCTGCCCACGGCCACTGCTCCCGGCACACCGCCGCCGACCCATCCGGGAGGGCCTGCGGGAGCGCCGACGACTGCTGCTCCCGGCACCACGCCGCCGGGTCATCCCGGTGCGCCGACCGCCGCCGCGCCGGCGACTGCGCCCACGGCGACAAACCCGGCCGCTGTGCCCGGCCAACCGCCGAAGCCGCCGGTGGCCCAGGCCCCGCCCGGGACCGGGACCGGGCCTGGGGACCATGGCAAGTCCGCGACCCGCGAGCCGGCTGGTTCGCCGCCTGCTGCCCGCACGCCTCCTGGCGCAGTTGGACGACCGGTCACGCCGCCGCCCTCGGCGGCGCGGGAGCCGATCAGGCCGCAGCATCAGCCGACCGCAGCTCCCGCCCAGGCTGCCCGGCCGTCGGCGCCACCACCGCGGCCTCAGGCCGTGGCGCGGCCGGCGCCTCCGCCTCCGCCGCGTGTTGCGCCGCCGCCACCGCCACGGGCGGCTCCACCCGTGGCGGTTGCTCGACCGGCGCCGCCGCCAATGGCGCGGCCCGCGCCGCCGGTCGCCCGGCCGGCGCCACCTCCGCCGCCCCGGATGGCCGTCGCGCCACCGCCGCCGCCGCGCCCGGCAGCACCTCCACCGCGTCCTCCGGCTCCGCCGCCGGCGGCAAAGAAGTGCCCGCCGAACCAGCCCAGATGCTAGGCAGGGGCTAGGCCGGAGCGATCTTTACGGAAGGGGGCCTCTTGCGGGCGAAAGCCGCCCCGAAAGGCCCTTATTTCCTTGCTTCTGGCCGAAATCGCGCTATACACCGCGCCATCTCACACGGAAGCATGGCTCACAAGGCCGTCCGGTGGCAGCCGGGGCGACAACGCTCTGTCCTGCTCACATGCTTCCGGAGGAACCAACCGGAGAATTAGAACGATGGCACTACCCGATTTCACTATGCGTCAGCTCCTCGAAGCCGGCGTGCACTTTGGTCACCAGTCTCACCGCTGGAATCCGAAAATGGCGCCGTTCATTTTCGGCGCCCGCAACAACATCCACATCGTCGACCTCGCGCAGACCGTGCCGTTGCTGCACAACGCCTTGCAGGCGGTCAGCGACACCGTCGCCAAGGGCGGCCGCATCCTGTTCGTCGGCACCAAGCGCCAGGCGCAGGACGGCGTTGCCGACGCGGCCAAGCGCTGCGCTCAGTACTTCGTCAATTCGCGCTGGCTCGGCGGCACGCTGACCAACTGGAAGACGATCTCGGGCTCGATCAAGCGCCTGCGTCATCTCGACGACGTGCTCGCCGGCGGCGATGCCTCCTCCTACACCAAGAAGGAGCGCCTGACCCTTCAGCGCGAGCGCGACAAGCTCGACCGCTCGCTCGGCGGCATCAAGGACATGGGCGGTCTGCCCGACCTGATCTTCGTGATCGACACCAACAAGGAAGACATCGCGATCCAGGAAGCCCAGCGGCTCAACATTCCGGTCGCGGCGATCGTCGACACCAATTCGGATCCGAAGGGCATCACTTATGTGGTGCCGGGAAATGACGACGCCGGCCGCGCGATTGCGCTCTATTGCGATCTGATCGCGCGCGCAGCGATTGACGGCATTTCACGCGCCCAAGGCGATTCCGGAATCGACGTCGGTGCTTCGGTTCGGCCGGTCGCAGAAGAGCTGCCCGCCACGAGCGGCTTCCAAGGCCTTGCCGGCCCGCGCGGCACGTCCGACGACCTCAAGAAGCTCCCGGGCGTGTCGGGCGCGATCGAGAAGAAGTTCAACGATCTCGGCATCTTCCACTTCTGGCAGCTGGCTGAGCTCGATCACGATACCGCGCACAAGATCGGCGAAGAAGTCGGCCTGCCGAGCCGCGCGGACGCCTGGGTGGCCAAGGCCAAGGCGCTGACCGCGGAAGCGGAATAGTCAAAAAGAGCGATGGGTTGGCCGGACAAGCTCCGGCCACCATTTCAGTTGACGCGAATTCCTGAGATGGACCGCGGCGAGGCGATCTGGCCGCGCCGCGGCAAACCGGCAGGCAAAAAGGATTTTGAACGATGGCAACGATCACAGCTGCGATGGTCAAGGACCTGCGCGAGTCGACCGGCGCAGGCATGATGGACTGCAAGGCCGCGCTGACCGAAAACGACGGCAACATGGAAGCGGCGCAGGATTGGCTGCGCAAGAAGGGCCTGTCGAAGGCCGCCAAGAAGTCGGGCCGCGTCGCCGCCGAGGGTCTGATCGGCGCGCTCACCAAGGGCAACAAGGGCGTCGTGGTCGAAGTCAATTCCGAGACTGACTTCGTCGCGCGCAACGGCCAGTTCCAGGGCCTCGTCAAGATGATCGCCCAGGTCGCATTCAACACCGGCGCCGATGTCGACAAGATCAAGGCCGCCAAGGTCGGCGACGTCACGATCGAAACTGCGATCAATGACGCAATCGCCACCATCGGCGAGAACATGACGCTGCGCCGCGCAGCTTCGCTCGAGGTCAGCCAGGGCGTGGTGTCGAGCTACGTCCATGGCGCGGTGGTCGAGGGCGCCGGCAAGATGGGCGTGATCGTGGCACTGGAATCCCCCGGCAAGGCCGACGAGCTCGCAACGCTTGGCCGCCAGATCGCGATGCATGTCGCGGCCGCCAACCCCCTGGCGCTGGATCCGTCCGGTCTCGATCCGGCGGTCGTCAAGCGCGAGAAGGACGTGCTCGCCGACAAATATCGCCAGCAGGGCAAGCCCGAGAACGTGATCGAGAAGATCGTCGAGTCCGGCCTGAAGACCTATTACAAGGAAGTTTGCCTGCTCGAGCAGGCCTTCATCCACGACACCGGGAAGTCGGTGGCGCAGGCGGTGAAGGAAGCCGAAGGCAAGGTCGGCGGCGCGGTGAAAATCGCGGGCTTTGTGCGCTATGCTCTCGGTGAGGGAATCGAGAAGCAGGAAAGCGACTTCGCGGCCGAGGTCGCGGCGGCCAGCGGCAAGAAGTAAGCGCCGGAACGTTCCTTCCGGCGTGCCGCCGGAAGCGGCGCCCGGACAAGGAAAGTGCTCATGACTGATCCGGTCTATCGTCGCGTCGTGATCAAGCTGTCCGGCGAATATCTCGCGGGACCGCAGGGTTTTGGCATCGATCAACCGACCATCGACCGGGTCGCCGACGATCTGATCGCCGCTCGCCACCTCGGCACCGAAGTCGCCGTCGTCATCGGCGGGGGCAATCTCTTTCGCGGCGTCGAGGTCTCCTCGCGCGGCGTGTCGCGCCCGACCGGTGACACCATGGGCATGCTCGCGACGATGATGAACTGCCTCGCGCTCGAGGCCACGATCGAGCGCAAGGGCACGCCTGCGCGCACGCTGTCGGCCTTCGTCATGCCCGAGATTTCCGAGCTCTTCACCCGCACCGCGGCACATAAATACCTCGCCGAGGGCCGGATCGTGCTGCTCGGCGGCGGAACCGGTAATCCGTTCTTCACCACGGACACGACCGCGGTGCTGCGCGCAGCCGAGATCGGCGCCCAGGCGGTTCTGAAGGCGACCAATGTCGACGGTGTCTACTCGGCCGACCCGAAGAAAGACCCGACGGCGACGCGATTCGACCGTCTGACGCATTCGCAGGCGATCGAGGGCGGCTACAAGGTGATGGATGCGACCGCCTTCGCGCTTGCCCGCGAGACGTCGCTGCCTATCATCGTGTTCTCGATCGCGGAGCCGGGCTCGATCGGCGCTGTACTGCGTGGCGGCGGCCACGGAACCATTGTCGCCGGCTGACGGCTTGTCGTTGCACCCTGAGAGAAGGTGCGGAGAGGTCGCCGGGATTTTGAAGGAGAAACGGGATGGCCACGGACAATTTCGATCTCAACGAAGTCAAGCGCCGCATGCAGGGCGCGATCCAGTCGCTCAAGCACGAGCTTGGCGGCCTGCGCACCGGTCGCGCCTCCGCCTCGATGCTCGATCCGGTGCAGGTCGACGCCTATGGCAGCCACATGCCGCTGAACCAGCTCGCCACCGTCAGCGTGCCGGAGCCGCGCCTGATTTCGGTGCAGGTCTGGGACAAGTCGATGGTCAAGGCGGTGGAGAAGGCGATCGTCGATTCCAATCTCGGCCTGTCGCCGGCGACTGAAGGCCAGGTTCTGCGCCTGCGCATCCCCGAACTCAATGAGGAGCGTCGCAAGGAGCTCGTCAAGGTCGCGCACAAATACGCGGAAGCCGCCAAGGTCGCCGCGCGCCACGTCCGCCGCGACGGTCTCGACGTTCTCAAGAAGCTCGAGAAGAATCACGAGATGTCCGAGGACGATCAGAAGCGCCACGCCGACGAGGTGCAGAAGGCGACCGACGGCACGATCTCCGAGATCGACCAGTTGCTGGCCGCCAAGGAAAAAGAAATCCTCACCGTCTAAGCAGGATGGATCGCGCTCTAGGTTATGTTCGCGCATGATCTTTACGGAAAACCGCTTCGCACTTTGCGCTAACGCGGCCCTTCGGGTCCGGATCATGCTTTAAGGCAGCCTCATGTCCAACGCCGCCGCGCCCGCAACGGAAGGACCAGATCGGTCCGATGCGCCTGCGCATGTCGCCATCATCATGGATGGCAACGGACGTTGGGCGGCCGCGCGCGGCTTGCCACGGGCGGAGGGCCATCGCCGCGGCGTGGAGGCCCTGCGTCGCGTGGTTCGGGCGTCGCATGAGCTTGGCATCCGCTATCTCACCATCTTCTCCTTCAGCTCGGAAAACTGGTCGCGTCCGGCGAGCGAGATCGGCGATCTGTTCGGCCTGTTACGCCGCTTCATCCGCAACGATCTGGCGAGCCTGCATCGCGACGGCGTCAAGGTACGCATCATCGGCGAGCGGGACGGGCTGGAGGGCGACATCTGCGCACTTCTCAATGAGGCGGAGGAACTGACGCGCGATAACACGCGCCTCACGCTCGTCGTCGCCTTCAATTACGGCTCCCGGCAGGAGATCGCGAAGGCGGCGCAGAAGCTCGCGCGGGAAGTCGCCGAGGGCCGGCGCAGTCCCGACACGATCGATGCCGAGACACTGGGGGCGCATCTCGACGCGCCCGACATTCCCGATCCCGATCTCATCATCCGCACCAGTGGCGAGCAGCGCCTGTCCAACTTCCTGATGTGGCAGGCCGCCTATAGCGAGCTTGTCTTCGTGCCGATTCACTGGCCCGATTTCGACAAGGCGGCGCTGGAAGGCGCAATCGCCGAATTCGCCAGGCGCGAGCGACGTTTCGGCGGCCTGGTCGCGAAAACCGCCTCGTGAGCGAGCCCAACTCCGCACCGGCCGGCTCTCAGCCTGCCCCGAGCAATCTCGTGATGCGAATCCTCGCGGCGCTGGTGCTGGCGCCGCTCGCCATTGCGCTCGCTTATGCCGGCGGCTGGCTGTGGGCGCTTCTCGTCACCCTGGTGTCGATCGGACTGTTCGCGGAATGGCTGATGGTGGTTGGCGCAGGCTCGACCGCGCTGACCGGGGCGGGGACGATCGTCATCGCCGCGATGGGCTTGTGCGTTGCCTTCGGCGCGCTGAAGACCGCAATCATCACCGGCCTGATTGGCGGGGCGGTCGTGACGGTGATCGCGCGGGGCAAGTTCGTCTGGGCGGCCTCCGGATTTGCCTATGCGTCGGCGGCGCTACTCGCCTCGATCCTGCTGCGGAAGGATCTCGTGAACGGCTTCGCCGCGCTGATGTTCGTGCTGCTCGTGGTGTGGGCGACCGATATCGGCGGCTATTTCGCCGGCCGCGGCATCGGCGGACCGAAGCTGTGGCCGCGCGTGAGCCCGAAGAAGACCTGGTCAGGGGCGCTCGGCGGCTTTGCCGCGAGCCTTTTGGTCGCGGTCGCCTTTGCCGCTTGCGGGGTTGGAAAGATAGTTCCATTGCTGCTCGTCAGCGCGGTCCTCTCAATCGTGTCGGCCTGCGGCGATCTGTTCGAATCCGCGGTCAAGCGGCGCTTCGACGTCAAGGATTCCAGTCACTTAATTCCGGGCCACGGCGGGCTATTGGACCGTCTGGACGGTTTTGTCGCCGCCATCCTGGTGGCATGGATTATCGGCTTCCTCCGCCATGGTGTGCATAGCGCCGGAAGCGGTCTTATGGTTTGGTGAACATATGAGCGCGGTCCCATTGCGTAACAACAAGGCTGCGGCATCGAGCGTCCGCAGCGTCACGGTTCTCGGCGCCACCGGCTCGATCGGCGACAGCACGATGGATCTGCTGCGCGCCTCTCCCGAGCGCTACCGTGTCGAGGCGCTGACGGCAAACAGCAATGTCGAGGCGCTGGCAAAGCTCGCGAAGGAGTTCTCCGCGCGCTTCGTCGCGATCGCCGACATCTCCAAGTTTGCCGAACTCAAGGCTGCGCTCGCGGGCACCGGCACCGAATGCGGCGCCGGCGAAAGCGCGGTGATCGAGGCCGGCGCGCGTCCGGCCGATTGGGTGATGGCCGCCGTGAGTGGCGCCGCCGGACTGAAGCCGGCGCTGGCGGCGGTCGATCGCGGCGCGCATGTCGCGCTCGCCAACAAGGAATGTCTCGTCTGCGCTGGTGATTTCTTCATGCAGCGCGCGGCGAAAGCGGGCGCCTGCATCCTGCCTGCGGATTCCGAGCACAATGCGTTGTTCCAGGCGCTCGCCTCGGGCAATCGCGACGAGCTCGTCCGTGTCATCATCACGGCCTCCGGCGGCCCCTTCCGCACCTGGAAGCCTGCCGACATCGAGCAGGCGACACTCGCGCAAGCCCTGAAGCATCCGAACTGGAGCATGGGCCAGAAGATCACGATCGATTCCGCCTCGATGATGAACAAGGGGCTCGAGGTGATCGAGGCCTCCTATCTGTTCGCGCTCTCGCCCGACGAGATCGACGTCCTCGTTCATCCGCAGTCGATCATCCACGGCATGGTCGAGTTCTCCGATCGCTCGGTCGTGGCCCAGCTCGGCTCACCCGACATGCGCACGCCGATCGCGCATTGCCTCGGCTGGCCCGACCGTATCAAGGGTCCGGCCGCCAAGCTCGATCTGGCCAAGATCGGCCAGTTGACCTTCGAGGCGCCAGATTTCGAGCGCTTCCCCGGGCTGCGCCTGGCCTTCGATTCTCTCCGGACCGGGAAGGGGGCGACCACGGTCTACAACGCCGCCAACGAGGTCGCGGTCGCCGCCTTCATCGCCGGCAAGATCCGGTTCGGGGCGATTGCCAGGCTGGTGGAGGAGACGCTGGATGACTGGGTCCGCAGCGGGAACCAGGCGCCGCTGACGTCAGCGGACGATGCAATCGCTGTTGACCATGTTGCGCGAAATAGGGCTGCCGCCCTATTGCCTCAAATTGCCTTAAAGGCATCCTAGATGGTTCGGGGCCAGGGCCTTGCGGCACTGGATGAGGGAATTCGATGATCGACTTTTTCGTCCATAGTTTCAATACGTTGAGCCATGGGCTCCTTGGCTACGCGGTTCCCTTCCTGTTCGTCCTGACCATCGTCGTGTTCTTCCATGAGCTCGGCCATTTCCTGGTCGCGCGCTGGGCAGGCGTTCGTGTGTTAACTTTTTCGCTCGGTTTCGGACCTGAGCTGGTCGGTTTCAACGACCGCCATGGCACCCGCTGGAAGATCTCGGCGATCCCGCTCGGCGGCTACGTCAAGTTCTTCGGCGACGAGAGCGAGGCTTCGACGCCGTCGTCCGAGAAGCTTGCGGCCATGACGGCCGAGGAGCGCGCCGGCAGCTTCCATCACAAGAAGGTCGGCCCGCGCGCCGCCATCGTTGCCGCCGGACCGATCGCCAATTTCATCCTGGGCGCGCTGATCTTCGCCGGCATGGCGCTGTATTACGGCAAGCCGAGCACGATTGCGCGCGTCGACGGTGTCGTCGCCGATGGCGCTGCGGCGGCAGCCGGCTTCAAGATCGGCGACGTCGTCGTCCAGATCGACGGCAAGCCGATCGAAAGCTTTGCCGACATGCAGCGCATGGTTGCGATGAATGCTGGTTCGCCGCTTGCCTTCCAGGTCAAGCGCGACGGTTCCATCGTGTCGCTGACCGCGACGCCGGCGCTGCTCGAGCGCAAGGATCCCTTCGGCAACAGCCACCGTCTCGGCGTGCTCGGCGTCGAACACAAGTCTCAGGCCGGGGAGGCCTCGACGTCGCCGGTCGGCGTCGGCGAAGCGCTCAAGATCGGGGTGGAGCAGGTCTGGTTCATCATCACCAGCACCTTCAAGTTCCTGGGCTCGTTGTTCGTCGGGAACGGCAATCCGAACGAGGTCAGCGGCGTGCTCGGCATTGCCAAGATGTCAGGGCAGGCGGCCAGCGCCGGGTTCCAGTTCGTGATCAACCTCTGCGCGGTGCTGTCGGTGTCGATCGGCCTGCTGAATCTGTTCCCGATCCCACTGCTCGATGGCGGTCACCTTATGTTCTATGCGGCGGAGGTCGCCCGTGGTCGGCCCCTGTCCGAGCGGACCCAGGAGATGGGGTTCCGAATCGGGCTTGGCTTGGTGCTGATGTTGATGGTGTTTGCGACCTATAACGACATCCTGCGAATGGCCGCATCCTGATAGGGGCTTTTTTGTGGCGTTGCCCGGGCGTTGCTCTTGGGCAACGTCTTGGAATGAAAATGAAATTACGGCGCGCTCGACCGTTTGCGGCGTCGGTGAAATTGTCTACAAGCGGCTTGAACTTGGGGAATCTCCAGACCGGCGTTGGGGTTGGGTCTGGTACGGAATGATAAGGGCGCGTTGCGCAATGAAGTTTGGACTGCGACTCCGGGGGGGCTTGCTCGCAACCCTGATCATGTTCGGCGCGCCGGTGCTTGCCCCGGTTGGGGCTGCCTTTGTGTCTTCGTCTGCGCTTGCTCAGACCGTGCAGTCGATTTCCGTCGAAGGAAATCGCCGGGTCGAGGTGGAGACGATCCGCTCCTACTTCAAGCCGGGTCCCGGCGGTCGCCTGGATCAGGGTGCCATCGACGATGGCCTCAAGGCGTTGATCGAGACCGGCCTGTTCCAGGACGTCAGGATCAACCGCGGGGCCGGTGGCCAGATCGTCGTCTCCGTGGTGGAAAACCCGGTGATCGGCCGCATTGCCTTCGAGGGCAACAAGAAGATCAAGGACGAGCAGCTCACCGGTGAAGTCCAGTCCAAGGCGCGCGGCACCTTCTCCCGCGCCATGGTGCAGTCCGACACCCTGCGAATCGCAGAAATCTATCGCCGCTCCGGCCGTTACGACGTTCGCGTCACGCCTGAAATCATCGAGCAGCCGAACAACCGCGTCGATCTCGTCTTCACGGTCGAGGAGGGCGCCAAGACCGGCGTCAAGTCGATCGAGTTCGTCGGCAACAACGCGTACTCGTCCTACCGCCTGCGCGACGTCATCAAGACGCACGAATCCAACCTGCTGAGCTTCCTCGCCAGCAGCGACATCTACGATCCCGATCGGGTCGAGGCCGACCGCGACCTGATCCGCCGCTTCTATCTCAAGAACGGTTTCGCCGACGTCCAGGTCGTCGCCGCGCTCACCGAATACGATCCGGAGAAGAAGGGTTTCAACGTTACCTTCAAGATCGAGGAGGGCTCGCAATACCGGGTCGGCTCGATCGACTTCCGCTCCAGCATTCCCAACTTCGATCCCACCTCGATGCGCAACTATTCGCGCGTCAATGTCGGCTCGCTCTACAACGTCGAATCGGTCGAGAAGTCGGTCGAGGAGATGCAGATCGAGGCCTCGCGTCGCGGTTACGCCTTCGCCGTGGTCCGTCCCGGCGGCGACCGCAATTTCGAGGCGCACACCGTGTCGGTCGTGTTCAACATCGACGAGGGTCCGCGCACCTATATCGAGCGCATCAATCTTCGCGGCAACACCCGTACGCGCGACTACGTGATCCGTCGCGAGTTCGACGTCTCCGAGGGCGATGCCTACAACCGCGCGCTGGTCGACCGTGCCGAGCGCCGCTTGAAGAACCTCGACTATTTCAAGAGCGTGAAGATCACGACGGAGCCCGGCTCGTCGAGCGACCGCGTGATCCTGCTCGTGGACATGGAAGAGAAATCGACCGGCGACTTCTCGGTCTCGGGTGGTTATTCCACCACCGACGGCGCGCTGGCCGAAGTCTCGGTTTCCGAACGCAATTTGCTCGGCCGCGGCCTGTTCGCCAAGGCGGCGGTGACCTACGGCCAGTATGCCCGCGGCTACTCGCTGTCGTTCGTCGAACCCTATCTGCTCGACTACCGGGTCGCGCTGGGTCTCGACCTCTATCAGCGTGAGCAGAGGTCCAACAGCTACATCTCCTACGGCACCAAGACGCTCGGCTTCTCGCCGCGCCTCGGTTTCTCCCTGCGTGAAGATCTGTCGCTGCAGGTGCGCTACTCGATCTACCGGCAGGAAATCACGCTGCCGTCGTACCTCGCGAACTGTAACAACAACCAGTTCCTTGCCGACGGTGTCACTCCGAATCCGGCATTCAATCCAAGCCCGGCTTTCTCCGCGGCGAGTGGTATTCCTCTGGCTCCCTCGACCAACGGCCTCGGCTGCTACAGCGACGGCGAGGCCTCGCTGCCGGTCCGCAAGGAGCTTGCCAACGGCAAGACCCTGACCTCGGCGCTCGGCTACACGCTGACCTACAACACGCTCGACAACAACAAGAACCCCACCGACGGTCTGCTGGTCGATTTCCGGCAGGACTTCGCCGGCGTCGGCGGCGACGTCTCCTATCTGAAGACTGTGGTTGACGCGAAGTACTACACTCCGCTGGTCTCCGATATCGTCGGTCTCGTTCGCCTCCAGGGCGGCATGCTGAACAAGATGGGCAGCGATCTGCGCATGCTCGATCATTTCCAGATGGGCCCGAACCTCGTCCGCGGCTTTGCCCCGAACGGCATCGGACCGCGCGATTTGAACCCCTTCGGTACGCAGGACGCGCTTGGCGGCACCAAGTATTGGGGTGCTTCGCTCGAATTGCAGATGCCGTTCTGGTTCCTGCCGAAGGAAGTGGGTCTGAAGGGCGCCGTCTACGCCGACGCCGGCGGACTGTTCGACTATCAGGGACCGACGACGTGGTCGGTGACCAACGAACTGACCACGACCAAGAATTCGAGCTGCACGCCGTCGACCGTCAATCCCGCTTCGGCTGGAACCTGCACCGGCCTGGTGTATGACAATGGCAATGCGGTCCGGTCGTCGGTCGGCGTCGGCTTGATCTGGGCCTCGCCGTTCGGTCCGCTGCGCTTCGACTACGCCGTGCCGCTGACCAAGGGCAAGAACGACCGTACGCAGGAGTTCCGGTTCGGCGGCGGCACCTCGTTCTAATTCGAACAGCACGGCACGATCCGGACCACCGGAGCCGGTTTCCGAAAGGGATCGTGCCAATCCAGGAGATGAGGCATGATGCGGCTTGGCCGCTTCATGCCGAAGCCGGACCGCGACGGGGTGGAATGGCGCAGCCGACCTTCTTCACACAGTCGCCCGCCTCAGCGCTGGCTGACATCGCCACGCTGACCAAGGCGGAGTTGGTCGATCCCGCCAGGGGCGGCCAAATCATCAGGGGTCTTGCTTCGCTCGACGAAGCCGGCCCGATGCACCTGACGTTCTTCGACAATCTCAAATATGCCGATGAGCTCAAGGCGACCAAGGCCGGTGCTTGCCTGGTGAGCCCACGCTTCGAGGCGCGGGTGCCCGCGCATGTCGCCGTGCTGCGGGCGCCACAGCCGTTCCGCGCCTTCGTCAGGATCGCGCGGGAGTGGCATGGCGACGCGCTCCGGCCGCAATCCTGGACCGGCAACGACGGCATCGCGCCGTCGGCCATCATCGACCCCACCGCCAGGCTCGAGGACGGCGTGATCGTCGATCCCTTGGCCGTGATCGGCCCTGACGTGGAGATCGGCAGCGGCACGGTGATCGGTGTGGGGGCCGTGATCGGCCCCGGCGTCAAGATCGGCCGGGACTGCAATGTCGGCGCACGCACCGCCATCCAGTGCGCGCTGATCGGCAACGACGTGCTGATCCACCCCGGTTGTTCGATCGGCCAGGACGGCTACGGCTTCATCTTCTTCGGCCCCGAGGGCCATCTGAAGGTGCCCCAGACCGGCCGCGTGCTGATTCAGAACAACGTGGAGGTCGGCGCCGGCACCACCATCGATCGGGGCTCCTTGCGCGACACCGTGATCGGGGAAGGGACCAAAATCGACAATCAGGTCCAGATCGGCCACAATGTGACCATTGGCCGGCACTGCCTGCTGGCAGCCCAGATCGGCCTTGCCGGCAGCCTCACCCTCGGCGACAACGTGGCGCTGGGAGCGAAGGTGGGCATCAACAATCACGTCAAGATCGGGGATGGAGCTCAGGTGACTGCCATGAGCGGCGTCAAGGACGACGTTCCTCCCAACGGACGTTGGGGTGGTTTTTTCGCCAAGCCGACCAGGCAGTGGTTCAAGGAAATTTTGGCGGTCGAGCGCTTGGCGCGCGACAGCAAGGCCGATCCGAAGCAGGAGGAACGGGAGTGACGGACGAAGCACCGGTCAGGTTCGAGCTTGTGGACATCAACATGATCCTGCAAACGCTCCCGCACCGTTTTCCGATGCTGCTGATTGATCGCGTGATCAACATCCGCACCGATTACAGCGGCATCGGCATCAAGAATGTCACCTTCAACGAACCGCCGTTCCAGGGCCACTTTCCCGATCGCCCGGTCTATCCCGGCGTCATGATGATCGAAGCGATGGCGCAGACCGCGGGTGTGATCGGCATCAAGTCGGTCGAAGGCACCGAGAAGCCGCGCGCGGTCTATTTCCTCACCATCGACAAGTGCAAGTTCCGCAAGCCTGTGCTGCCCGGCGATACCATCGAATACCACATGCGCTCGATCGGCCGCCGCAAGGCCATGTGGTGGTTTCACGGCGACGCCAAGGTCAACGGCCAGGTGGTTGCGGAGGCCGACGTCGGCGCCATGCTGACCGACTGAGCGGGATCAACTTCTCTGGATGCGCTCGCGCGCAGGACACGCGTACCGGCCGCCGCTGACCTCGCGCTTGATGTTCTGGTTGAAGAACTGTCCCATGGACGGTGCGCCCAGCAGGCGCTCGACCGTGTCGACCGGTACGCCGCAATAGCGGTCATAAACGCCTTCAACGGCCACGACGAGGGCCTGCTGCGCACGGTCGTAACAGACCCGCTGAAGCACCGTGCTGCGGCTGATGTCGCGGCACTCGAACGTCGCGAGGTCGATGGGGCGGTGTTCGGCGGTCTCGATCGTCTCGGAGACGATCGGCGCCGCGGCGAACTGTGCGAGGAGAAGTGCCAGGGCCCTGACCACGATACCTGAAGCTCCGCGTGAACTTGTTGATGACCCGGGAAGGCTGCCTCATCCGGCACTTGAAACACGGAGAGATCATACGTCACTGGACAGATCGGGCATAGTCGCGCTAACCAGCGGAAAACCGAGCGACTTCAACACCTAATCAGACCTTCTTGATGAGTCAGATTGCTTGATGAGTAAGATTGACCCCACCGCACGGATCGCGGACGGCGCCGTGATCGGCGAGGGCACCGAGATCGGCCCCTTCTGCATCATCGGCCCGCATGTCGCGATCGGCAATAACTGCAAGCTGATCGGACAGGTCACCGCCATCGGCCACACCTCGATCGGAGATGGCTGCGTGATCTCGCCGTTCGCGGTGCTGGGCGGGGCGCCCCAGGATCTCAGCTACAAGGGCGAGCCCACGAAGCTTGAGATCGGCTCGGGCTGCACCATCCGCGAAGGTGCGACCATGAATGTCGGCACCATCAAGGGCGGTGGCCTGACGCGCGTCGGCAACGACGGCTATTTCATGAACAACAGTCATGTCGGGCATGACTGCATGGTCGGCAACAACGTGATCTTCGCAACCTCGGCGACGCTCGGCGGCCATTGCGAGATCGGTGACGCCGTCTATATCGGCGGCCTGTCCGCAGTGCATCAGTTCACCCGCATCGGCCCCTATGTGATGGTTGGCGGTGTCTGCGGCGTGCGCGACGACGTCATCCCGTATGGGCTGGTCAACGGCCAATATGCGGTGCTCGAAGGCCTCAACCTGATCGGCATGAAGCGGCGCAAGTTCACCAAGCAGCGGCTTGTGACCGTGCGCGCGTTCTACCAGAAACTCTTCCATGGCCCCGCTACCTTTGCCGAACGCCTGGAGGCGGCGCGGCCGCTCGCCGGTGGAGATCCGGCGATCGGCGAAATCCTCGACTTCATCGGCAAGGGCAAGCGCCCGCTCTGTCTTCCCGCCATCGCGAAGTGATGATGGAATGGCCCCGGGCATGACATCGGCGGCTTCGGAAATTTCATCGCCGGTCGGCGTCGTCGCTGGCGGCGGCGCGATGCCGTTCGCGGTTGCCGACTCGCTCGCCGCCCGCGGCATCACGCCGGTGTTGTTTCCGCTTCGGGGAGCCTGCGATCCCGCGCGGGTAGAGAAATTCCGTCATCGCTGGATCTCGGTCGGCCAGCTCGGCCGCGCCATGCGGTTGTTTCGCGAGGAGGGCTGCCGCGACCTGATTTTCATCGGCACGCTGGTGCGACCTTCGCTCTCGGAGGTCCGGGTCGACTTCACGACGCTTCGGCTGCTCGGCAATGTCATCCGCGCCTTCCGCGGCGGCGACGATCATTTGTTGTCCGGCGTCGGGCGCATTCTCGAGCAGGGCGGCTTTCGCATGGTCGGCATCAAGGATGTCGCGCCCGATCTGCTGATGCCCGAGGGCTGCATCAGCCGCGCCTGGCCGAGCGACACCGGCAAGACCGACATCGAGCGCGGACGCGCGGTGCTGACCGCCCTCGGTCCGTTCGATATCGGCCAGGCCGCGGTCGTGATCGACGGCCATGTGGTGGCGGTCGAGGATATCGAGGGCACCGATGCACTGCTCGCGCGCGTGGCACGGCTGCGCGAAGAGGGCCGCATCCGCGCCGCCACCGGGCGGGGCGTGCTGGTGAAGGTCCCAAAGAGCGGGCAGGATCTGCGCTTCGACCTGCCGACGATCGGCCCGCGCACCCTCGAGGGCGTCGCCGCCGCAGGGCTGGCCGGGATCGCCGTCGTTGCCGGCAACACCATCGCCGCCGAGCCGCAGGCAATGATCGCACTCGCCGACGCAAAATATCTCTTCGTCATCGGCCTGCCGGCGTGATGCAGGGTCGCGATCCCAAGCGCAAGATCTTCCTGATCGCCACGGAGGAATCCGGCGACCGGCTCGGCAGCGCCTTGATGAAGGTGCTGCGCCAGCGCCTCGGCGACGGCGTGCAGTTCGTGGGCGTCGGCGGCCACACCATGGCGCGCCAGGGGCTCGAGACGCTGTTTCCGATCGAGCAGCTCTCGATCGTCGGCTTCGCCGCGGTCGTGCAGCAATTGCCGAAGATCCTGCGGCTGATCCGCGAGACCGCGGAGGCCGTGACCGAAGCCGCGCCGGACGCGCTCGTCATCATCGACAGCCCCGATTTCACCCACCGTGTCGCCCGCCGCGTGCGGACGCGCAATCCGGCGATCCCGATCGTCGACTACGTCTCGCCACAGCTCTGGGCCTGGCGGCCGGGACGGGCGCGGACCATGCTCGGCTATGTCGACCATGTGCTCGGCCTGTTGCCATTCGAGCCGGAGGAATACCGCAAGCTCGGCGGGCCGCCATGCAGCTATGTCGGCCATCCCCTGATCGAGCAATTGCCCTCGCTGCGGCCGAACGCGGAGGAGCAGGCGCGCCGCGACGGCGAGCCGCCGGTCTTGCTGGTGTTGCCCGGCAGCCGCCGCAGCGAGATCAGGCACCATCTCGACGTGTTCGGCGCGACGCTCGGCCGATTGCAGACCGAAGGCCGCGCGTTCGAGCTGATGCTGCCGACCATGCCGCATCTCGAAACCACCATCCGCGAAGGCATCGCGAACTGGCTGGTCAAGCCTCAAATCGTGGTCGGCGAGAACGAGAAGCGCGCTGCCTTCCGCATCGCGCGCGCGGCACTGGCAAAATCCGGCACGGTGACGCTGGAGCTCGCGCTATCGGGCATTCCGATGGTGACGGCCTATCGCGTCGGCGCGATCGAAGCCTTCATCCTGCGCCGCGCGATCCGTGTCTCCTCGGTGATCCTCGCCAATCTCGTGATCGGCAAGGATGTCATCCCGGAGTTCCTGCAGGAAGACTGCACGCCGGAGAAGCTGGCGCCCGCGCTCTGGGAGCTTCTGACCGATTCACCGCTGCGCCGGCAGCAGGTGGAAGCATTCGCCCAGCTCGATACGATCATGTCGACAGGCAACAGATCGCCGAGCGTGCTCGCAGCCGACATCGTGCTGGCGACGATACGCAAGGGTAGGCGGGCGAGCCCGGACGCGTACTCCTAAACTCTTGGCTTACGAGAGCAAAGCGGAAGCCTCTCACGTTGAGCGCGATCGGGCGGCTGGTGGCCTGAGACATCGGCCTCACGATGTGGTATCCGAAAGCCGATGCAGGAGCCAAGCTTCGTGACTTGTGTTCTCAGACCGCCGAGACTTGAAGAACTACCAACGCTCTCGGCTTTGTGTCTTAGGTCCAAAGCTGTATGGGGTTACGGCAACGACTTCATGGACGCGTGTCGGGGTGAACTCACTATCGAACCATACGAACTGCAATCTAGTTCGATTGCGGTGGCGGAAGAGCACGGCAAGATTGTCGGCGTCGCCCAAGTCCAGGTCACTGGAAGCGAGGCTGATTTGTTGAAGTTGTTCGTTGACCCGACGATGCTTCGTAATGGTGTAGGAATGAAGCTGTTTCATTGGGCCACCAGCGAAGCAACAGCCATGGGCGCTCATCGTATGGTGATCGAAGCGGACCCAGATGCTGCACCTTTCTATCGACGAATGGGCGCGAAAGACTGCGGCTTCGCTCCCTCCGGCTCATTACGCGGCAGGATGCTTCCCAAGCTGGTTACGGAGCTGGGATCAATATGAGGTGCATGTCGGCTCCTGGCCCATCGGCGAAGTAGCAGCGCACCGGGTGAGGTCCGATCAGTGAGGCATGGCGGACCAGATTTTCTCACGTTGAGTTCTTCGCATTTTGACCCAAAGCGGACTCCAGCGCATCGAGCTCCCTCTGAGGGAGTGGGCACCGTGTTCTTTAACCTAGCCAAATGCAGGAACCGGCCGGCTTGCTCCCAATTCCGCTATGGACGATTCGACATTTGCCCAGTTTCAGACTACGCGGGAGGACAGTCGCAGGTTGCGCGACGAGGCCCGCACGCTTCGCGCCGCCTTGAGAAAACAACGTGAACTTCTCCGCCTTGCACGAGCCGAAGCGGCAATGGCCCGGGCTGAGTTGATCGCGAAGCGAGCAGACCAGCTCCCCTGAAGAGAACGATCGATCTGGATCAAAACCGCCTGCCACCGTGCGCATGATGTGATGTCCATGAACGATAAGCCTGCGCCCAAGCCAGAAGTGAAGCCCCCGAGAGCCCGACGGCGCATCATCGAAAAGTATGCCGCCGGCCTCAGCGAATTGATCAGGAAGCTCCGCCAGAAGCTGGACTCCTGAAGGTCGGGGAACAGCCTGCAGGCGTCATAAAGCCGCAACGACCGAACTTCGCCAGCGAGCCCGCATTGTCAGAAAGGCTCCACCCCAAAATCTCTTTCTAAGTTGTGCTTCGGCCAAGTGTTTTGAGAGGCTTTTCTCGCATTCTATTAAGGGTCATCATGCGTGTCCCGCCCATCCAAAGTTCATATATTGCAGCATTGTCGAAACTGCACGAGCAGCAATTAGAACGGCTGCGCATCGATCCAGAGATCGAAAAGCAATATGACGAAATCCGTCAACTGAGGGAAAGACTAAGATTAGCCCTCAGCCGGAAGAAGCTCCGCCCGCCGCTCTCAGCACACGAGTAGTCTCGCAATCTGTCGCTGGCCAAACGGACCTGATGCATCGATGCTCGCTCCAGAGGAGTGCGTATTCGGTTGCAGTTCCTCCAGATGTGGCGCACTACCGATTATCGCCGGCCAAAGGCTTGTCCGTAGGCGTCGGTGCCTGAGAGATGATTTGCGCTCCCGCCTAGACGGGAGCGATCATCATGGCCCAGCCCTTCAGCAGTGAAACGCTAGAACTCTTCGATCGAGCGCAACGAGCGATCGATACCTCGATCCGGCTTCGCCAAGAACGCCGCGATGCGATCCGAAAAGCCCAAAAGTACCAGCTCGAGTTTGAACTGCGGATGAGCCAAGAGCGTTGGCGCTCGATCTCCTGAGGGGATTGGACTGCACCCGTCCTCGTGCGGCGAGGCTTGAGCTGCTCATTTGGCATTCCCGCTTGTGGCCCATCAGCGAAGTGGCGAACCGTCTCATTGAGGTCAGCTTCGTGGGTGGAAGCGGACTGGTTTTGCTCAGGCCGGGTTCTTCGCACCTTGACCCATGGCGGACTACGGGTGCTATTGATTGCCCAACGACGGATCATCCTTCCGGTCCGGGAATGAAGCAGCGCCACAAAGGAATCATTCTTCCTTCGGCGTAGGACGGCCACCACCAAACCAGCGCCCTGCCGCTGAGGTTCTGCCGGTTGAGCACGACAGAGTTTGGCACGTTAAACCATTGCCCGGGTTCGCTTGGGCGCTGCGGATTTTTCAGAAGGACTCTATAGCCGCTTTTTGCCACATCCCACTCGGCTTCCGCGTGTTGGCCGTCCCCTCCATCACAGCACGGCTCACCTGCCTTATTCTTGAGACTTTTGAACCAAGCGTTCAGTTCTGGCCCGATCGGATCATGTGAATAGGCTGTGCTGATGCCGAAAAAATTGACCGCATACAGGGCTACGATCAACCGATAAAAATGCACCGGGCGTCCACTGGAACTGGTCATGGAAACCTCCGTTTCCCTGCCCATTTGCGTGGGTCATCGGAATTGCGCCAAGGTTCAATCGGAAAGTGCATGCCGTTAGAGATGCCGATCACTACCTCGGCACGGCTTTACCTTTGGCGACCGAGTCAATTTCGCCTCTTGGCCCTTAGCCGAAGGTCAATTGAGCGCGTGTCATGCCGGCTGTCAGGGGCAAACCGGACCTCGATCCAACTTGACGTCCACCGCTGCTTTTGGACCCAACCCGGACATAGCTTGCACCGGAGACAAGTAGCCGTTTTGGGTGTCCGGTAAGGCCGCCGCCTCGCCGGACCGATTAAGCTTCGACCGCTTTAGTTGAATGTTTGTAGTCTCAATTTGAGCGATCCGTCGGCTTGGCGTTCGAAGACATGCGTCGCTAAACCACTGAAGGGAGACGGCTTGCCCTCCTTGTCCTTACCCGTGGCGCTCCACTTGGCTGTGCCGAAGACAACCTTATCGTCTCCGCCGGCGTCGATCATCTCCAACTTGTGATCCGTCACACCGCTCGCGAACAGTCCGGCAAAGAATTTCTCGATCTCAGCCGGACCCGACGCGACCTGATGTGTGGGTGGCATCAATTTTGCCGTCGCAACATAGGAGGCGCCGATGGCTTTCTCGTCGTGCTTATTGAATGCGGCATCCCAAGCGGCGTAAGCCTTCTCCACGTCGCCCTTGGCGTCCGCGGCCAACGAAATTCCCGGCGCACCGAGCAGACAAATGACTAGTGCTGATGTTAGAGCCAACTTCATAGGATACTCCTCTGTAGGATAACGCCTTCCCGATTGATTAGATCATCACTCCGGTCGTCTGCCGCAGCTGCGGTCCGCCAGTATGACGACACCGTCGCCGGTCGCGTGGCGGCCATTGGTTCATTGCGGAAACCGACGCGATCGGCACCGTCGCGTGCGTCATTCGCTCCCACAATCGATTACTTACGAAGAACGAGCCTTAAGCCTTCAGGTCGGTGATCCGCATAATCGCGACCACGTTCCCATCATTGAACGCCTGCTCCTTTGTGTCCTTGTTGCAGGTCCAGACAAAATTCTTCTTGCCGGTAAAGGTCTTTTCGTCCTGCTCAAGCCGAAGCTCTCCTTCGGTGATATGGCAGACCATGGCATTCATCATCGGGGGCCCCATGGTCTTCGATCCCGGCTGCATGATGATGTCGCGCATTGAGACGGTCTTAAAACCCGGGATCAGCGATGGTGTCTCGCCATCATACTCACGCACCACCACACCTGGCCACGGAGTTGTGTCCTTGTAGCCCGTCGTTTGAGCGGCGGCGGGCTTTATCATGGCCGCCGATGCCGCTGCCAACCCGAATGTCAATGCAGACCTTCGATCGATCTTGCTCATCGCTTTTCTCCCTGGGTTACTTGCAACAAGCCGCCGCAAAAGCTGCGCGCGTGTGGAATGTGAAATCGTGGTGTGAAACCGAAAAGGGGGGCGGTCTCTTAGGGTAGCGTACCTGCCGACAGCGCTAGTACTGCTCGTTCGGCCCGAACGGTGACTTCGGCACATCCCGCTTCAAGGGCAACCACATTCTACGAGACTGGTGCACCCGTAGAAATGGGTGTTTCGCCCCAAGAGGCATAATGCCTCAGCTTGTTTAGGGCCCGGAGAATCGTACTCGCTTTCGGCACCTTCACACGGCGCCCGACTGAATACGCAAGTCAGTGTCGCTGACTGGTCCTACGGTGTGTGCGTG
This sequence comes from Bradyrhizobium sp. GCM10028915, assembly GCF_042666195.1. Taxonomy (NCBI): domain Bacteria; kingdom Pseudomonadati; phylum Pseudomonadota; class Alphaproteobacteria; order Hyphomicrobiales; family Nitrobacteraceae; genus Bradyrhizobium; species Bradyrhizobium sp. GCM10028915. The sequence continues at coordinate 1,086,639 of NZ_JBHTFN010000044.1, read as the reverse complement.
CTGGTCGCCGGGCATATTTCGCGGAGGCCCTGAGAAAGTGATGTAGTCGGCTGCTTTTGGAGAAGTACGCGCACGATAAGGCATGACTTCTAACCAATCCAGTGGTGCGATTACGTGGCAACCTTGGCGCTCGTTTATAGGATATCGGCACGTGACCCGAAGTTGCCGCTGCGCCGATCCCCTGCATCTCCCAGCTGTGAGTGCACCAACTATCGAGACGTGATACTCTGTGTTCGATCGTCCTCGGGCTCCGATGAGGATCGAATGAAGCGGCGGGAGTTCATAGCAGGCAGTGCAATGCTGCTCGTTTCGCCACGGCGTTTGCGGGCCCAGGGCACGCCTCGCCGGATCGGTCTCTTGGGCGGATTCCTAGATTCTCAGGGTCGCAACGCGTGGCGCAGTGGTTTGCGCGAGAAGGGCTGGATCGAGGGCAGGAACCTGCTCGTTGAATATCGTTTTGCCGAAACTCCGGATCGCTTGTCAACCCTAGCTGCGGAGTTGGTGACGCTAACTCCCGATCTGGTAATTGCCCTCGGGCCGTCACCAGCCCTTGCCCTTAAATCGGCAACTGCCACCATTCCGATTGTATTCGTGGTTGTCGCCGATCCCGTGGGGCTCGGCCTCATCCAAAGCCTCGCGCGTCCAGGCGGTAACATGACCGGTCTCGCGAGCTGGGTGCCGGGAGATTGGACCGCCAAACAAATACAAATCCTCCAGGAACTGGTTCCTGGCGCGTCGAAAATTGCGCTCTTGGTCAATCCGAGCAACCCCATGCACAGGCTGATGGTAGCCGAGGAGGCACCAAGCGCAGCCCGGAAGTTGGGCGTGGCTCTGCCGATAATTGAGGCGACCGCGGACGAGGAGCTTGATATCGCCTTTGCCTCGGCTGCCGCCCAGCACGCCGATGCAATCATTGTCTTTGGCGATGTTCTTATCATTCGCCAAGCCCCACGAGTTATCGCGCTCGCGGCCAAACATCATCTGCCCGCGATGCATTTCTTCCGACAATTCGCGGATGGCGGATTAGTCGTCTACGGCCCGGATATTTTCGATCTATTGCGTCGTGCTGGCGGCTACGTCGATAAGATCCTCAAAGGCATCAAGCCCCCCGAGTTGCCGGTCGAGCAGCCGACCAGATTCGAGTTGGTGATCAACATGAAGACGGCCAGGGCGCTCGGCTTAACAGTGCCGCCTTCACTACTCATTCGCGCTGACGAGGTGATTGAATAGAGCTATCTCGCTGCGATGCAGGAGTCCGTTCATGGCCCAACTCCGACTCAAGGTGAGGTGGGCTCACGCGGCTGCTCTCGGAGACGGAGCGGACCTCTACGACAGCAGCTCGGATCACGCTCTAGCCGAGACCAGCGTCGACTTGAAAACACTGCCGCGTGATGCGCTGGCTGTCGTCCGAGGCGAGGAAAAGCGCCATGTTGGCGATGTCGTCGGGCGTCACCGCGTCGGGAATGGCCTGACGCGTGCGCAGCTCGGCGATCACCTGGTCGTCCGGGTACCACAGCCGGCGCTGACGCTCCGTGATCACCATCCCCGGCGCTATCGCGTTGACGCGGATGCGGTCGGGCCCGAGCGACCGGGCCAGGGAGTTGGTGAAGCCGACGATCGCGGCCTTTGCCGCGGCGTAGACAGGCAGCCCCGGCGCGCCGCGCATCCAGGCAATCGACGACATGTTGATGATCGAACCGCTGCCGCGCGCCTGCATCTGCGGCACCACCGCTTGCGCGGCAAAGAAGACGTGCTTGAGGTTGACGCCGATCATCCAGTCGAATTCGGCCGGCGTCACCTCGGCCAGCACCTGACGCTGATCATTGGCGGCGTTGTTGACGAGGACCGCGGCATCGCCAAGCGATCCCCGGACCTGCGCCATGGCGCCGCGCAAGGCGTCGATGTCGAGGAGATCGCACGGCACGAACAAGGGTACGGTCCCGGCCGCGGCCTTCACTTCCGCGACCAGCGCCCGGCCGGCTGCTTCATCGAGATCCAGGAACGCGACGCGCGCCCCTTGCGCCGCGAACGCCCGCACGAAGGCGGCACCGATGCCGCTGGCGCCACCGGTGATCAACACCACGCGGTCCCTAAGGCCGGCATAGCTCGTTCTTGTCATGCGATCAGTCGCTCCGTCTCGGGGTCGAACAGGCAGATGCGACGCGTGTCGAGCGCGAACGGGGCGGCGGCGCCCGGTGTGGGGCGGATGTCCGGCGTGATGCGCGCCAGCGCAGGCTCGCCGCCAAGCCGCAGCAGCACGATCGTTTCGGCTCCCGTCGGCTCGACCATCTCCACCGGCGCGTTGACGACGACGGGCGGATCGGCGGAGAACACGCGGCTGCCCTCGGCGAGGCATTCCGGCCTGATCCCGACCACCACGTCACGGCCGACGAAAGGGGCCGCCGCGTCGTATTGACGAAGGCGGAGGCGGACCTCGTCCGGCCGTCCCGCGCCGATCACGACCACCGGCCCGCCGGCATCGGCCTCCAGCCGTGCCGGCATCGTGTTCATCGGCGGCGAGCCCATGAAGCGGGCCACGAACAGATTGGCGGGATAGCGATACACGGTATCCGGGTCGGCAAACTGCTGCACCACGCCGCGATGCATCACGGCAATGCGCGTCGCCATCGTCATCGCCTCGATCTGATCGTGTGTGACATAGACGATGGTGGCGCCGATGCGCTGGTGCAGCCGCTTGATCTCCATCCGCATCTCGACGCGCAGCTTGGCGTCGAGATTGGAGAGCGGCTCGTCGAACAGGAAGAGCAGGGGATCGCGCACCAGCGCCCGGCCCATCGCCACACGCTGGCGCTGGCCGCCGGAGAGCTGCGAGGGCTTGCGGCCGAGCAGCGGCTCGATCTGGAGCAGCCTGGCCACATTCGCCAGCGCCTTTTCCTGCTCGGCCTTCGGGACGTGACGGCATTCCATGCCGAAAGTGATGTTCTGGCGCACCGTCATCGACGGATAGAGCGCGTAGGACTGGAACACCATCGCGATGTCGCGGTCCTTCGGCGGAATGTCGTTGACGATACGTCCGCCGATTTCCACGGTGCCTGCGCTCGGGAGGTCGAGCCCAGCGATGATGTTGAGCAGCGTGGACTTGCCGCAGCCGGATGGGCCAACGAGCACGGTGAATTCACCGCTCTCGATGTCGAGATCGATGCCCTTCAGCACCTCCAGATTGGCGTAGCGCTTGGACAGGGAGCGAATGCTTAGGGCTGCCATGACAATCCGATCATTTCACGGCCCCGGCGGTGAGGCCGCGCACGAAATACTTGCCGCCGATCAGATAGATCAGCAGGGTCGGCAGGGCGGCGATCATCACCGCCGCGCTCTGCACGCCATGCTGCGGGATGTCCGCGACTGCTGCGGATAGCGCGATCAGCGCGGCGGTGACGGGCTGTTGCTGACCAGTCGTGAATGTCACGCCGTAGAGAAATTCGTTCCAGATATGCGTGAACTGCCAGATCACGGTGACGACCAGAATAGGCGGCGAGAGCGGCAGGATGATGCGCCAGAAAATACGAAAGAACCCTGCGCCATCGATGCGCGCAGCTCTTATCAGATCCTGCGGGATGGCAGTGTAGTAGTTTCGGCAGAACAAGACCGTAAAGGAGAGTCCCTGGATCGTGTGGATCACGACCAGGCCCGTTAGCGTGTTCATCAGGCCCGTATCGCGCAACACGATGGTCCAGGGAAGCAAGCGCATCTGCTGGGGAAGGAAGAGGCCGAGGGTCACGATGCCGTAGATCCAGTTATCGCCGCGAAAACGCCAGAGCGACACGGCGTAACCGGCGACAGCACCGAGCAGGGTCGAGAAAATCGTCGCGGGAATCGTGACGAGCGCGGAGTTCAGCATGTACGGCCGGATGCCGGCGCAGGTCTCGGCGACGCAGAAACCGCTCCAGGCCGCGGCGTAGTTGCTCCATGCCCATTGCTTCGGCCAGCCGATCATCGACGCCTGCGCGATCTCCTCGTTGGTGCGGAGCGAGTTCAGCACGACAACAACCAATGGCGCGAGCCATGCTGCAGCGATCAGCGAGACGACGAGATAGATCAGAATCCGGCTTGGCGCGATGGTTCGCTCACGCATGGATCGCCCGCCGCCGCTGGACATAACGCCACGCTGCATAGGGCAGCAAAACCGCAAGAAGAATGAGCAACATGAGCACTGCCGCCGCCGCTCCGCGTCCGAGCAGGCTGCGCTGGAACATCAGGTCATAGACGACGAGGGCCGGCAGCTGGGTGGCGATCCCGGGTCCGCCATTGGTGAGCGCGCGGACGAGGTCGAAGGTCGAAATCGCGAACTGCAGCTGGATGACGATGACGGTGATGGTGATCGGCCAAAGGGTCGGCAGGATGACACGCCGGTACATTCGGATCGGTCCGGCGCCGTCGATCTGCGCGGCCTTGATCAGGTCGGCGTCGACGGAGCGAAGGCCGGCGAGGAACAGCGCCATGGCGAAACCGGACGATTGCCAGATCGCAGCGATGACAATGGTCCAAATGGCCATGTCGCGGTCGATCAGCCAGTCGAACCGGAAGGAGGTCCAGCCGAGGTCGCGGACCAGCTTCTGGATCCCGAGGCCGGGATTGAGCAGCCAACTCCAGACCGTGCCGGTGACCACGAATGACACCGCCAGAGGATAGAGGAAGATGGACCGCAGCAGATTCTCGCCGCGAATGCGCTGATCGAGCAGGATCGCAAGGATGAGACCGGTCGCCAGGCTCAGCAACACGAAGGCGCTGCCAAACAGCAGCAGATTGTCCAAGGCAATCTGCCAGTTCCGCGATGCGGCGACCGCAGAATAGTTGCGCAAGCCGACCCAGCCCGAGACCGGGACCAGAGTGGACGGCGTGAACGATATCCAGATCGTCCACAGCGTAAACGCAATGAGATGCGCGGCGGATAACAGCAGCGGCACCCAGATCGTCAGATATTCAGGCAGCCGGCGTACCCAGCCAGAGGCCGCCGGCCGGCCCGGTGTTGTCGAGACGGCGATCGTCAACGTGAGCTCTCGACGGCTTCGGCGAGGCGTATGGCCGCTTGCTCCGGCTTGATCGTCTTGTTCTTCACGTACTCCGTGATCACGTCGATCATCGCTGCGGTCATGCCGTTTTCCTGCGCCATGTTGTGCGCAAGGCTGAGGACGGCCTGATTGCTGGCAATCGCGTCTTTCAGGGCTGCTGCGGTCCGCCGTTGCCCGTCCGACCAGCCTTCGCCGGAGAGATCGACATCGGTGCGCACGGGGATCGATCCCGTGATCTGCGAATACATAGTCTGGATCGCCGGATCCATGACGAGCTGGGCCATCAGCGTCTGGCCGGCCTGCAGGTCGGGCTCCTTGCGCTGCCAGAATATGAAGGCATCGGCATTCAACAGGAAGACCGGCTTGCTATTGTCGCTCGGGCCCGGGGCGATGATGAAGTCCTCGAACTTGAAGCCGGCGTTGCGCAAGACGCCCTGCGCCCACCCGCCCATGATCATCATCCCCATGTCGCCGTCGACAAAGCGCTTCAAGTTGGTCGAAAAGTGCTGGGCGCCGACGTTGGGGTCCATCCAGTCGGCAATCTTGCGCACCTGTACGAAGGCAGCCTTTATCTCGGGGCCCTCCAGGGCCTTCTTGTCGAGATTCATGATGGCTGCGCGGTAAGCGGTGGGGCTGATGCCCGCCAAAGCGGCCTCGAATTTCTGGCCGTCGTCCGGGCGGGTGCCACCGTTGGCGATGGGATAGGGGACGCCGCCTGCTTTCATCTTCTCGGCGAGGTCGTTGAACTCAGCCCATGTGACGGGGACCTTGTCGGCCTTGGCCTTGTCCATCGCGCGTTTGGAGAGAAACAGCATGTTGGTGCTGTAGATCTGCAACGGCAGTGCAATCCACTTGCCCCCCGGCTTGTGCAATTTTGCAAGATCCGGAGCGACAACCTTTTCGTAGCCGGCGGCAGCGACGACGGCATCGAGATCGACGGTTGGGGCAATCTTGGACCAGGCCGCGATCTCGGGACCTTTGAGCTGCGAGCAGGCCGGCGGATCGCCGGCCATGATCTGGGCACGCAGCTTGTTCATCATCTCGGTGGTGAAGCCGGGGACGGGCGAGTGCTGCCAAACCCCGCCTTTCTCCTCGAATTTCTTGCCGAGTGCCGTGATGGCCGCCCCATCGCTACCTGCGGACCATTGCGAGATCGCAGTCAGACGCGGCTTGATCGCGCCTTGCGCGCGGGCGAATGCCGGCAGCGCGAGCGCGGCCGCAGATCCGGCGAGCAGTTGGCGCCTTGTTGTCGTGATCGGCATGGCAATTTCCTCCCGGTGTGAACTCTTTCGCGCGAGAGCCGCGCGGCATCAGGTACGTCAGGCGGCCTCGGCCGATGCGGCCGGCATGCCGCCGCGGCAAGCGAGGCAGAAAGACGCGAATGCCAGCGCCGCCCGCGGATCGTTGCCGTTCGACGGCGGCACGAAAGCGAGCGACACTTGCGCGTGTTTGCGGCCGCCCAACAGGCTGGCGTCGATCCCCTCGACGAGCGCGTTGCGATCGTCCTCGGTGAGGAGCGACGGCCAGCCGCTGATCGCGACGCCCTTGCATGGCTTCACGTTCAGCGTATTGCCGATCGCAAGGCCAAGCCGGAACAGCCGCCGGCGCAATTCCTGCCGCACGCGCGACGAGAGCGGCATCGCGGTCACCCACTCGCTGCCGAGCTCAAGCAACTCGGCTTCCGCGACGCCAAGAAGCTCGGCCAAAGCGGGAAGCGACGTATAAGCCTCGACGCAGCCATGATGACCGCAGCGGCAAATTGGTCCGTCGGCTCCGAACACCATGTGGCCGAGCTCGACCGGCTGGAGGACATCGTCCTCGACCGCGTCATCCATCCAGGTGCCCGCGACGCCCTGACCGACGAAGACGAAGAGATGCGCGCCGCTGAATGGATAATGCTCCGTGCGGCAACGGTGAAAGATGGCGTGCGCGACGACCGAATTGGTGAACTCGACCCGCACGCCGGGAAGCGTCTCGCCGAACATCTCGCTGATCCGCCCGACATCGCAGGGAATGATCGGATTGCCTGACGCGCCCAGCCGGCCGAGACCCGGAATCGAGACGCCGATCTGTGCGAGGGGGATACGTCGACGCCGCGTCCACTCGCGCAGCAATGTCATCGCTTCGCGAAACGCCCGGCCGACCGTCGCGACGGTCGGCGTCTTCGGCAGCGGCACATGCCCGGTGTAGTGCAGTTCGCCCGACAGGCCCCCGACCCCGACGCTGAGCCGCTGAGTGGTCAGCTCGAACGCCGCGAGCGCCACCGCCTTATCGAGCGACACGAGACCCGTGGGGCCACCGACATAAGGGGCAGGGCGCCGCACTTCCTCGATCAGGCCTTCGGCCTTCAGATCGAACAGGATGCGCGACAGGCTCGCTTCCGACAGGCGCACGGCCTTGGCCAGCGGCGGGCGAAAAGACCCGCCTGACTGAAGCAGGTGAGTCAAAATGGCAGCGCGCGTCTGCCGCCGACTTCTCGGCTGCTCCGGCATTTCCATCCCTGTCGTCATTCTTACTTAGAGTAAGAATTTGCGCGCGAAGCGTTGCGACGTCAAGCGTCGGCCGAGATATTGCGCCGACTTGTTGTTGTGCACGGCAGCAGGGTTGTGTCCGTGCAAAACAAAACGGCGCCATCCGGAGATGGCGCCGCTTCGAAAGCCGTGATGGGCTCGATCTTACTTCCGGTTGTTGATCGCAACGTAGTCGCGGCGGGTGACGCCGGTGTAGAGCTGGCGCGGACGGCCGATCTTCTGCTGCGGATCCTCGATCATCTCGCTCCACTGGCTGATCCAGCCGACGGTGCGGGCGACCGCGAACAGCACGGTGAACATCGAGACCGGGAAGCCCATCGCCTTCAGCGTGATGCCCGAATAGAAGTCGACGTTCGGGTAGAGCTTGCGGTCGATGAAGTACTGGTCGCTGAGCGCGATCTTCTCGAGCTCGAGCGCCACCTTCAGCATCGGATCGTCGCCATGGCCGGTCTCCTTGAGCACGGCGTGACACATCTTCTGCATGATCTTGGCGCGCGGATCGTAGTTCTTGTAGACGCGGTGACCGAAGCCCATCAGGCGGACTTCAGAGTTCTTGTCCTTCACCTTGGCGATGAACTCGGGGATCTTGTCGACCGAGCCGATCTCGGCGAGCATCGCGAGCGCTGCTTCGTTGGCGCCGCCATGGGCCGGGCCCCACAGGCAGGCGATGCCGGCCGCGATGCAGGCGAACGGGTTGGCGCCGGAGGAGCCGGCGATACGCACGGTCGAGGTCGAGGCGTTCTGCTCGTGGTCGGCGTGCAGGATGAAGATCTTGTCCAGCGCGTCAGCCAGCACCGGGTTGATCTTGTAGTCCTCGCACGGCACGGCAAAGCACATGTGCAGGAAGTTCTCGGCGAACTTCAGCGAGTTTTTCGGATACACGAAGGGCTGGCCGACCGTGTATTTGTAGGCCATCGCAGCCAGCGTCGGGATCTTGGCGATCATGCGCATGGAGGCGATCATGCGCTGCTTCGGATCGTTGATGTCGGTTGAGTCGTGATAGAACGCGGCGAGCGCGCCGACAGCCGCTACCATGATCGCCATCGGATGGGCGTCGCGGCGGAAGCCCTGGAAGAAGCGGGCCATCTGCTCGTGCACCATCGTGTGATGGATCACGCGGTCGTCGAAATCCTTCTTCTGCGCGGCGGTCGGAAGCTCCCCGAACAGCAGCAGATAGCAGGTCTCGAGGAAGTCGCCATTCTCGGCGAGCTGTTCGATCGGATAGCCGCGGTATTCCAGCACGCCCGCGTCACCGTCGATATAGGTGATCTTGGACTGGCAGCTCGCGGTCGAGGTAAAGCCCGGATCGTAGGTGAACAGGCCGGACTGGCCGTAGAGCTTGCCGATATCGATGACGTCGGGCCCGACGCTGCCGCTGTGGATCGGAAGATCGAAATTCTTGTTTCCGACCGTCAGTGTGGCGGTCTTATTGCTTGGTTTGGCGTCCATCAGAGGTCCCCGATGTATGGTGAAACGGGCCGGACCCGGAGGCCCCGATGAGATATCGCGGGGCAGGCCGGATGTTCCAGAAGGTACGGGTGAGATGGGTATATTATTGCTGTGTGCGCTGCAAGATGGCGCCACGCATGGTCGACTTACGTCGTAGGCTGGCCCTCAGCTAGTCCTTAGCCTGATCCTTAAGCCGGCCCTGGCTTTCCTGGCGTCCCAGGACGTCCAAAACCTCGAATATGCCGGGCGACGTCGTCCGACCGGTCAGCGCGGCCCGCAGCGGCTGGGCGACCGCGCCGAGCTTGAGACTATTTTCCTCGGCAAAGGCGCGCAGCGCGGCTTCCGCATTGGCCGCGCTCCACGTCTCGACTTTCTCCAGCGCGGAATGAAGCTGGCCGATCAGCTTGCGGTTCTCAGGCGTCAGCAGCGCCGCCGCCTTCGGGTCAAGCTCCAGCGGCCGGTCCGCGAAAATGAAATAGGCGCTGTCGATCAGCTCGATCAGCGTCTTGGCGCGCTCCTTCAGGGCCGGCATGGCCTTCAGGAGCTGCGCGCGCGTGGTGTCGTTTAACTTGGCCTTAAGCTCGTCGCGGCTGGGCACGACGTGGTCGAGCACGTCCTCGAACATCTTCACGAGTGATTGATCGTCGGCATTGCGGATGTAGTGGCCGTTGAGGTTTTCCAGCTTGGCAAAATCGAAGCGCGCTGCTGCGCGGCCGACGCTGGCAAGATCGAACGCCGCGATCATCTCCTCCGTCGAGAAGATTTCCTGGTCGCCATGGCTCCAGCCGAGCCGGACGAGATAGTTGCGGAGCGCGGACGGGAGGTACCCCATGGCGCGGTAGGCATCGACGCCAAGCGCGCCGTGCCTCTTGGAGAGCTTTGAGCCGTCCGGGCCATGAATCAGGGGGATGTGGGACATGCTCGGCAGCGTCCAGCCCATCGCGTCGTAGATCTGCTTTTGGCGGGCCGCGTTGATCAAATGGTCGTCGCCGCGGATGACGTGGGTGACGCCCATGTCGTGATCGTCGACCACCACAGCGAGCATGTAGGTCGGGTTGCCATCGCCGCGCAGCAGGACGAGGTCATCCAGATTCTCGTTCTGCCAGACCACGCGGCCCTGGACCTGGTCCTCGATCACGGTCTCGCCGGTCTGGGGCGCACGGAGCCGGATGGTGGGCTTTACGTCGGTCGGGGCCGTCGCCGGATCGCGGTCGCGCCACAGGCCGTCATAGAGGCGCGTGCGCCCCTCTGCGCGCGCCTTCTCGCGCATCGCGGTGAGCTCCTCGGCGGTGGCGTAGCAGCGATAGGCCTTGCCGTCGGCGAGCAGCTGCTCGGCGACCTCGCGGTGGCGGGCGGCGCGGCTGAACTGGTAGATGACGTCGCCATCCCAGCCGAGCTCCAGCCATTTCAGGCCGTCGAGGATGGCGCCGATCGCGGCCTCGGTGGAGCGCTCCCGGTCGGTGTCCTCGATCCGGAGCAGCATCTTGCCGCCGTGCTTCTTCGCATAGAGCCAGTTGAACAGCGCCGTGCGCGCGCCCCCGATATGGAGGAAGCCGGTCGGCGAAGGAGCGAAACGGGTGACGACGGGAGAGGTCATTCTTGGCAGGGCCTATGCATTGGAGGCGCTGGTATATAACAGGACCGGAGCATAACTAAAGCCCGGCAGCGGACCGCCAGGGGTTGCTTGAGACCTTGCTTAAGCCCTTGGCTCAGCCAAGGGAATTTGGCAGAAGGGCCGCTGATTTCCCTACAGGATTTTCGTAATGACAGAACCGGTGGCGAACGAGGTTGGGCGCGATTTCATTCGTGACATCATCCAGGCCGACCTCGAGGAGGCCAAATACAAGGAGATCGTGACCCGGTTCCCGCCGGAGCCGAACGGTTATCTCCATATCGGCCACGCCAAGTCGATCGCGCTCAATTTCGGCATCGCCCAAGAGTTTCCGGGCCGTTGCCATCTGCGCTTCGACGACACCAATCCGGTCAAGGAAGAGCAGGAATATATCGATTCCATCCAGGCCGACGTGCGCTGGCTCGGCTTCGACTGGGGCAAGAACCTGTTCTTCGCTTCGGACTATTTCGACCGCCTCTACGAATGGGCGGAGCAGCTGATCCGCGACGGGCTCGCCTATGTCGATGACCAGACCCAGGAGCAGATTCGTCTTGCGCGCGGCACGCTGACCGAGCCCGGCAAGAACTCGCCGTTCCGCGATCGCACCGTGGATGAAAACCTCGACCTGTTCCGTCGCATGAAGGCGGGCGAATTCCCGAACGGCGCGCGCGTGCTGCGGGCCAAGATCGACATGGGTGCGGGCAACATCAATCTGCGCGACCCCGTGCTGTACCGCATCCTGCATGCGCACCATCCGCGCACCGGGACCAAATGGAGCATCTATCCAAGCTACGACTATGCCCACGGCCAATCGGACGCCATCGAAGGCATCACGCACTCGATCTGCACGCTGGAGTTCGAGGACCATCGGCCGCTCTACGACTGGTTCATCGAGAAGCTGCCGGTGCCCTCGAAGCCGCACCAGTACGAATTCGCGCGGCTGAACCTGACCTACACGCTGCTGTCCAAGCGTGTGCTGACCCAGCTCGTCCGCGAGGGCCATGTCGCGGGCTGGGACGACCCGCGCATGCCCACCATGGCGGGCATGCGCCGCCGCGGCGTGCCGCCGGCCGCGCTTCGCGAATTCGTCAAGCGCATCGGCGTTGCGAAAGCCAATAGCGTGGTCGACGTCGGCATGCTGGAATTCTGCATCCGCGAGGAATTGAACCGCACGTCGCAGCGGCGCATGGCGGTGCTTAAGCCGCTCAAGATCGTGATCGAGAATTATCCCGAGGGGCAGACCGAGGAGCTCGAGGCGATCAACCATCCGGATGATCCCTCCGCCGGCACCCGCAAGATCACGTTCGGCCGTGAGCTCTATATCGAGCAGGACGACTTCATGGAGAACCCGCCGAAAAAGTTCTTCCGTCTGTCGCCGGGCAACGAGGTGCGGCTGCGCTACGCCTATTTCGTCAAGTGCACCGGCGTGATCAAGAACGATGCCGGCGAGGTGGTGGAGCTGCGCTGCACCTACGATCCCGCGACCAAGGGCGGCAACGCGCCCGATGGCCGCAAGGTCAAGGCCACCATGCACTGGCTGCCGGCGGCGACATCCGTGCCCGCGGAAATCCGCATCTACAATCAGCTTTTTGCCAAACCGAGCCCGGACGCCTCGAACTTCGCCGCCGACCTCAATCCGCAGTCACTGGAAATTCTCGCTAATGCCCGCGTCGAGGCATCGGTCGCGGAAAGCAATTCGACCGAGCCGATGCAGTTCGAGCGCCAGGGCTATTTCGTGCGCGACAAGGACTCGACGTCCGACAGACCGGTATTTTCCAGGACTATCGGTCTGCGCGACACGTTCGCGAAGGAAGTTGCCAAAGGCTGAAAAGAGCTGCGAGACCACAATGAGCAACGAAGCCGACGCTATCGTTTCCGGCATCATCGCGAAATGGCGCGCCGGCTTCGCCACGCTCGATGCGGCCGCGCTCTCATCGCTCTATGCGAGGAATGCCTTCTTCTTCGGCTCCAACCCAAAGCTCTACCGGGGCAGGGCCGGCGTCGCAGACTATTTCAACGGCCTGCCGCACTGGCGCAAGCCGAGCGCGGTGTTTTCCGAGGTGACGGCGGCGCAGGCAGGTCCTGATCTGATCAATATGGCCGCGACCATCTCGTTCGATCTCGCCGGCGAACGCCCCGATTTCTCGGTCAAGATGAGCTGGGTCATCATGCGCGAGGACGGCGAGTGGAAGATCGTCAATCACCATGCTTCGTCGCAGGCGCCGCTGATCTGACGAGCGGGCACACGGCTTCGTCATTCTCGTGAGAGAACGAACGTGCTCCCCGCGCGTTGGGGTGGGTCCAACAAGGAACCCACCATGCAGAACATCGCAGAGCATATGGAAGTGATCGGCGCCGACGGCGTCCACATCGGCACCGTCGACAAGGTCGAAGGCAATCGCATCAAGCTGACCAAGAAGGACAGCGGCGAGGGCAGCCACAAGGGCCATCATCACTTCATCGACAAGGGCCTCGTCGCCGATATCGAGGGCAACAAGGTCAGGCTGTCGGCCAAGGCGGATGTGGCCGTGACGATGGAAGAGGAAAAGTAGCGGCCGCGCCCCTTCGTTCCTGATCCGTACCGCTATCCGCCCACCTGCACGTTCCGGTAGCTTCTGGCTTCGTTGCGTATCATCGAGTGCAGGGAATGGCGGAGCCGGGCCGGCCGGTACGATCGCAGGGGATCGCGGGGACGTGGCCCGCGGGCCGCGCCGCGTCCGCGGGCGGCCTCGCGCCTGCAGGCCTCGACCTCTGGACATCGCTGGCCGAGACCCTCCGCGCCTGGCTGCGCGCCGAGGCGGGCGCCGGGCGGCTGTTGCCGTGGGTGCCCGTCGCGTTTGGCTGCGGCATCGCGCTTTATTTCTCTGCCGATCATGAGCCGGTGCTGTGGGTCGTTGCCACGACCGCCATCGCGCTCCTGCTTGGCGCGGCTCTGTTGCGGCGGAGCCGGCTGTTCGCCCCGGCCATCATGATCGCGGCGGTCGCGGCCGGCTTTGCCGTCGCAACCTGGAAGACGGCGCGCATCGCCCACCCGGTGCTGGCAAGGGCGCTCTATTCGGTGTCGTTGTCGGGCTTCGTCGAGGCTCGCGACATCCGCGAGCGTACCGATCGTTTCGTGCTGCGCGTCACGGCGATGGAGGCGCAGCGCAGCGACGTCAGGCTCGAGCGCGTGCGCCTGTCGGTCCGCAAGGGCACCGCGCCGGAGGTCGGTAGCTTCGTTCAGCTGAAGGCACGGCTGATGCCGCCACTCGCGCCGGTGCGGCCCGGCAGCTACGACTTTTCGCGTGACATGTTCTTCCAGGGCATCGGCGCCTCCGGCTTCGCGATGGGCGCCATCACGGTGGCGTCGCCGCCTGAGACCGGCGGCTTACGGCTGCGTTACGCGGCCTTCATGCAAGGCCTGCGCGATGCGATCGATGCCCGCATCCGGGCGACGCTCGACGGCGACAATCGGGCGATCGCGACCGCGCTGCTCACCGGGCGGCGCGATGCGATCACCACGCCCGTCAACGATGCGATGTTCATCTCCGGCCTCGGCCACGTGCTCTCGATCTCCGGTTATCACATGGCCGTCGTTGCCGGCGTCGTGTTCTTCGCGGTGCGCGCGCTGCTCGCTCTGATCCCCGGACTGGCAGCCGGCTTCGCCATCAAGAAATGGTCGGCCGCCGCCGCGCTGGTCGCCGCTGCGTTCTACCTGCTGCTGTCGGGCGCGGAGGTCGCCACGCAAAGGTCGTTCTTCATGACGGCGGTGGTGCTGATCGCGGTGATGGTCGATCGCCGCGCCATCACCTTCCGCACGCTTGCTGTGGCTGCGCTGATCGTGCTGGCGGTCGCGCCGGAAGCGCTGGTGCATCCGAGTTTTCAGATGTCGTTTGCGGCAACGCTCGGCTTGGTCGCACTGGTGCAAATCGGCATGCCCAATTTGTTTGCCTCGCCGGACAATTCGGCGACTGCGCGCATTGCGATGTGGGGTGGGCGCGAGATTGCGATGCTGTTCATGGCTTCGCTGATTGCGGGACTTGCGACCACGCCCTATGCCGCCTTTCATTTCCACCGTGTCACGCCGTTCGGCGTGCTCGCCAATCTCGGCGCGATGCCCGTGGTCTCTGCGCTGGTGATGCCGGCGGGGCTGTTGGGGCTGCTTGCTGCGCCGTTCGGGCTGGACAGCGTGTTCTGGTGGCTGATGGGGATTGGCATCGAGTGGATGGTCGCGGTCTCGCGCTGGGTCGCGGCCTTGCCGGGCGCGGTGGGCCGCATCCCGGCGTTCGGGATCGCGCCGCTGATCGCGGCGAGCCTGGGAATCATTGTGCTCGGCTTGTTGCGCACGCCGCTGCGCTGGTCCGGCGCCCTGGTGCTGCTGGCAGCGATCCTCTGGGGACTGTCGGCGCGGCAGCCCGACATCCTGATTGCCGGGGATGGCGCGAGCGTCGCGGTGCGGGGCAGGGACGGATATCTGCACCTGATCAGGACGAACAAGGACGGCTTTCTGCTCAAGGAATGGCTCGCTGCCGACGCCGATCCGCGCGATGCGGGCAGAGCCTCGCTTGCCGATGGCGTGTCCTGCGACGAATCCGGCTGCGTGACGCCACTGGCCGACGGGAGGCTGGTCGCGCTGGCACTGCGCGTCGACGCTCTCGCAGACGATTGCAGTCGGGCCGCCCTGGTGGTGACGACTCGTCCCGCGCCGCCCGATTGCGCGGCGATGGTGGTCGATCGGCAGCGGCTCGCCAGCCAGAGCGCGCTGGCGCTGACGCAGCGTGGTGACGGTTTTGTGGTTCAGGCAGTGAGGGCGAGAGGCACGAGCCGCCCCTGGTTGCCGGCCGGCGCCGGCGAGGGTGATTTCGACGGCAGCCTCGCGCCAAAGTCGACCGCGCCTCGCATCAAGGACGCAACGCCGGCGGACACCGACCTGCAAGCCGACGATTGATCTGATGGTGCGGAGCAACGCAGTGGTTCGGTGCGTCCGTTCGGATTCGCGGGGCGCAAACCACACCATCTCGCCGGCCACGGCCGGCGATGGCGATTCAATCCTGACCTCCGACCTCGTAGCCGGAGGGCGGCTCTGTCAGCCGATCGGCAGGTGCGTGACGGTCGGCTGCCTGTCGGCGGTGATCTGCGCCTTGTGCTCGCGCTCGGTGACCGACTGAGTCACCGGCAGTTGCAGCACCGTCGCGCGCTGGCCTTCGACGAGCTGCGTCACCAGCACGTATTTGCCGTCGGGGAATTCGATCGCATCATGATGGCGGTCGGGAACGTGCGGATCGATCTTGCCGAACTTGCCGACGCGGGAATTGATGGTGCGCGTCCAGATCCAGCGATTGTCGTAGCGGACGTCGTCGGCGAAGGCGAGCTCCGTCCCCGGCAGCAGGCAGACGGCGACGGACGGATCGGCTGCAGAGGCGAAGCCGCGCGTCGAGGTGCCGCGGAAGCTTGTCGTGACGATCGTCTCGCCGACTTCGGCGGGGCGCGACGCGACGGCATGTAGGCTGTAGTCACACATCGGGTGCTCCTCATGCTGGGATAGCAACCCGCGTCTCTTATCGAGGCGCAGGCCTCTATCAGAGTGGAAGCACGAACGCTGTGCTTGGTTGTGGGCAAATCTGCGGCTGGCTTCCGCAAGCCGCGATCACATTATCTTTCCCGAATTCAATAGGAACAAAGCTCGCCGCGATGCATTCGGGAGGCGCGTACGCGAACATTGCCAACTTGGCTGCAACGGCCGAACTTGACCGCTGGTCGCTGTTTCCTCGAACAACCGAGCCGCGAAGCGGTGCTGCTTGAAGCGGTGCTGCTTCGTCGGCGTGGCGAGGAGCCAGCGTTGGAGGAGGGGCCGGATAGTCTGTGCAGAACCAGAAAGGCTATCCAGCCGGAGCGGACGATGATCCGCTCCAATCTCTGACCGGCGATGCCGATCGGAAGCGCGCGAGGCGCCAAGCACCTCCGGCATGAAGTGCTTCCGATATGAAGTACTGCCGATAGAAAGGACTCCCGGTATCAGTACTTCCGGTAAAGCCCGATCAGCTTGCCCTGAATCTTCACCCGGTTGGGCGGCAGGATGCGGACCTCATAGGCCGCGTTGGCGGGCTCGAGCGCGATCGAGGCGCCGCGACGGCGGAAGCGCTTCAGCGTCGCTTCCTCGTCGTCGATCAGCGCCACCACGATGTCGCCGGTATCGGCGCTCTCGTTGCGCTGGATCAGGGCCATGTCGCCGTCGAGAATGCCGGCTTCGACCATCGAGTCGCCGCGCACTTCCAGCGCGTAATGCTCGCCCGAGCCGAGCATGTCAGGCGGTACGCTGATAGTATGGCTGCGGGTCTGCAACGCCTCGATCGGCGTGCCGGCCGCGATGCGGCCCATCACCGGCACCGCGACGGGACGTTCGCCCTCGTCAGCGGGCAGGCTCGCGCTCGCACGCACCTTGCCGAGATTGCCCTCGATGACGCTCGGCGTGAAGCCGCGGCGGCTGCCAGCGGCTGCCTGGAGCTCCGGCAGCTTGATGACTTCAATCGCACGGGCGCGGTTGGGCAGGCGTCGGATGAAGCCACGCTCCTCGAGCGCCGTGATCAGGCGATGGATGCCCGACTTCGAGCGCAGATCGAGCGCATCCTTCATCTCGTCGAAGGAGGGCGGCACGCCGCTTTCCTTCAGACGTTCACTGATGAACCGCAGAAGCTCGTATTGTTTGCGCGTTAACATCTCGACCAAAGTCCCCCGGTTGATGTCGTCCGATTCCGAGACGCTGAATTCGGCCATAAGCCGCTGCATGCTCGAAACAAATCATGAACAGACACTATATGTTCGATACATGTTCCGCAACTGCTTAATTTACCGTGAACAGAGCAAAGTGCGCGGAACGCGCGTTGCGGGGGCGCTCAGACGGGGAGCCGCAACACTTCGCAAGCCGTGCCGGCTTCGGCCTTCGGCGCGAATGGTGCGCGGACGAGAAGTACCTGTGCTGCAGCGAGATTCGCAAGCAGCGAAGAGTCCTGATGATTGACGGGAACAACGACGCGTGTGCCATCGTCACGCTCCTCAAGATGCGCGCGCAGATAGTCCTCGCGCTGGTCGTTGGCGCCGACGTCGCGGCCGAGCACGGCGCGTTCACGGCGATGGTGAATCACTGAACGGCCCGACAGGGCGCGAATCAGCGGCACCATGAACAGGAAAGCGCACACGTAGGACGATACGGGATTGCCCGGCAGGCCGATCACACCCATTGCGCCGAGTCGCCCGTGCATCATCGGCTTGCCTGGCCGCATCGCGATCTTCCAGAACGCCATCGCGATGCCTTCGTCCCGCAGTGCCTGCTGGACCAGATCGTGGTCGCCGACCGATGCGCCGCCGGTCGTGATCAGGACGTCGGCGCCGCTCTCGCGGGCGCGGCGGATGCCGGCGGTGGTGGCCTCGAGCGTGTCGGCGGCAATACCGAGGTCGATGGTCTCGGCGCCCTCGCTGCGGGCGAGCGCGTGCAGGGCGTAGCCGTTGGAATAGACGATCTGGCCGTGGCCGGGCGTGGTGCCCGGCATCACCAGCTCGTCGCCGGTGGCGAGAATCGCGACCTTCGGACGCCTGACAACGGCAAGGTGCGGATGATTCATCCCGGCGGCGAGCGCGAGGTCTCGCTCGGTCAGACGGCTTCCCTTGCGCAGGAGCACGTCGCCCTCGCGGAAATCGACGCCGGCGGGGCGGATGTGCCGGCCGGCGATCGCGGCTTCCTTGATCGTGATGCGCTTGCCGGCGGCGACCGTGTCCTCCTGGATCACGACGGCGTCCGCGCCAAAGGGAATGACGCCGCCGGTGAAGATCCGCACGGCCTCGCCGGCTCCGACCGTCCCCTCGAACGGTCGGCCCGCTGCGACTTCGCCGATGACGGTGAGCTCCGAATCGATCGTCGCGGCGTCGGCCGCGCGCACCGCGTAGCCGTCCATCGCCGACATCGCTTGCGGCGGCTGCGTGCGCCGCGCCACGACGTCACGCGCGAGCACGCGATGGTAGGCCTCGTCGAGGGAAATCATTTCTTCCGGCAGCGGCTCTGCACCCGCCAGCACCGCGGCAAGCGCGTCAGAAACCGGCATCAAGGCCACGGCGAAAACTCCTGCTCGGCACGTTCGGGCGAATGTTCCGCACGTCTTCTAGCCGAGCGCAGGCGCAGAGGCAAAAGCGGCTGAGCAGGCACAGTCATCCCGCCCCTTCACATTGTTCCGGAAGGCAGGATCAAGCGCGTCGCGGCATGATCCGAAGGAGGTCACAGATCGGCAGGAGAGTGGTCATGGAAGCGACGAAAATCATGGCAAGGCGAGAACGCGCCATGGCCTGAATCGATCAGCTCCCTGCCTGCCCGGGAGTTACGTCGGGCGCCTTGGATCCCTGATCCTTGTCGGGCAGCGGGTCGGCTTGGGATTTCAGGTCGGCGGCCTTGCTCACAAGCTTGGCGGAAAGGTCCGAATCTGAAGTTGTCCTCGCGAATTCAAGAAGAAGAGAGGCCTGCTTGGTGAGGTAGGTTTTGCCCAGCACGATGATGCATCCGTCCGTAGAAGTCCCAACGGACTCTAAGAGTCCGGAAGGCGGTATTCCGTTCCCGGAACTCTGTATAAAAATGTACAAAGTGATCCGGTTCCTCAATTTTTCAAAATTGGTCCGTCGGGCCGTGCCGTCGTGGGTTTCGCGACAACGGACCGTCGTCAAATGCCCAATGCCTTCAATGCGTTCCCGACGTCACGCGGCGAGGTCACATGCACCGCCGTCAAGCCGCGCGCGCGCGCTCCCTCGATGTTTTCGGCAAGATCGTCGAAGAACACGATGCGCCCGGCGGGCACGCCGATCGCCGCAACGACGTGGTCGAAGGCCTCCGCATCCGGTTTGCGCAGGCCGATGCTGGACGACAAATACAGCTCGCGGAAATGGCCGAGGAGGTCGGCATATTCCCTCGAGAAATGGTCCACGTGCGGCCGGTTGGTGTTGGAGAAAGCATAGAGCGGCATCTGTTTCGCTGCGCGCGGCAGCAGCTCGGCGATGTCAGGCATTTCGCCGGCGAAAATCGCGTTCCAGCCTTCCAGGAACTGCGCATCCGAAATGCCGATTCCGAGCGAGGCTCGCAATGAGGCGAAATAGTCCTCATCGCTGATCTTCCCCATCTCGTGCAACCGATAGGCTTCGCTGTCCCGCACATAGCGCGCGACGATGGCTTCGGGCTTGCAGCCGGCATGTCCCGCCCAGCAGGCGATCGCCTTGGAGAAATCGATATCGAGCACGACGCGGCCGAGATCGAACAGGAGCGCATCCGCGCTGCCGGGAGAGAGCGATGTCACCTGCGTCCTTTCACTCAGTATCGATACGGCTCGTGGTCGAACAGCGGAAACGCGCTGAACACACTCGGCGCGTTGGTTGCGGTCGCCTGGTGCAGGCAGGATTTGTTGACCTCGGCGAACGAGGTCGCACCCAAGAGGCCGAGGCAGCGCAGCACTTCGTCCTCGAGCAGTTCCAGCATGCGCGCCACGCCGGCTTCGCCGGCCGCCGCCAGCGCCCAGCATTGCAGCCGGCCGATGCCGACGAGGTCGGCGCCCGCCGCGATCGCCTTGACGATGTCGGTGCCGCGACAGACACCGCCATCGACCATGATCTTGGCGCGGCCGTTCACGGCGTCGACGATCTCGGGCAGCACGTGCATGGCGCCGCGACCGTGATCGAGCTGACGGCCGCCATGGTTGGAGACGTAGATCCATTCGACGCCGTGATCGATCGCGATCAGCGCGTCCTCTGGCGTCGCGATGCCCTTGAGGATCAGCGGGATCTTGAACTTGTCCTTGATCATCTTCACCGTCCGCCACTCCAGACCCTTCTGGTAATCGCCCCCGGTGGCGCGCAAGCGGCTCTCGCGAACGTAGCGCTTGGCGATGTCACGTTCGCGGCGGCTGTAGTGGGCGGTGTCGACGGTCAGGCAGAAGGCGGCGTAGGCGTTCTTCTCGGCCCGGCTGATGACGTCGGCGACGAAGGCGTCATCGCCGCGCACATAGAGCTGGTAGAGCCGCAGCGCGTCGGACGCAGCTTCGGCGGTCTTTTCTAGGCCGGGCTCGGACACCGAACTGAGCATGTGCGCCGCACCGAAAGTGCCGCAGGCGCGTGCCACGCTCGCCGCACCATCCGGATCGAAGATCTCGAGCGCGCCGACCGGGGCGAGGACCACGGGCAGGCGCATCTTGCGGCCGAACTGTTCGACCGAACCTGTAACCTTGCGAACATCGCGCAGCACGCGCGGGCGGAAAGCGATCTCGTCCAGCGCCATGCGGTTGCGACGCATCGTGGTCTCGGTCTCGGCCGCGCCGACGATATAGTCCCATGCATTCTGGTTGAGGTTGGCGCGGGCTTTCCGGATGAATTCATGCAGATTCTGGAACGGCTCGGTGCTAGCGCCGAGCTCGACGTTCCTTTCCGGTTGGATGCGGGGTGCTTCGTTCATTGTTATCCTCCCGAGAATTTGAAGCCTTCCCTGATCGCCTAACCCGTCCGGGGCGCCAAAACCATCCTAAAATGGCATGGCTGCGAGGCGCGGGCCGGCCGGCCGACCCCCGCGGCGCACGAACCGGTCCTGCAACGTTGCCGAAAGTTTGGGTCCGGACCAACCGATTTTTACGGTGTACCCGCCGGCGTGGCATCCCGGCCTTGAAGAAACCAGAATGGTATTGTGAGAAGCAGGCTGGATCGCCATTTGCATGGCGGCTCCCAGCCCCACCGAACCGCGAAGCAAAAAGGCCAGCCTATCCATGCGGAAAACCCTGCTGTTTCCACTGGGCGCGCTCACCGGAGCGTGTCTGACCCTTTTGGTAGCCAGTCCGCACGGCGGCGTATGGGCGGCACGGGCGGCAGCGAGCGCGGATGACGCCTATTCCAAGCTCAATCTGTTCGGCGAAGTGTTCGAGCGGGTGAAGGCGAGCTATGTCGAGAAGCCTGACAATGCCAAGCTGATCGAAGGCGCGATCACCGGCATGGTGACCTCGCTCGATCCGCACTCGCGCTACATGAACGACAAGGCCTGGACCGAGATGCAGGAGACCACCTCCGGCGAGTTCGGCGGGCTCGGCATCGAGGTCACGATGGAGGAGGGGCTGGTCAAGGTCGTCTCGCCGATCGACGACACGCCGGCATCCAAGGCCGGCATCATGTCGGGCGACCTCATCAGCAAGATCGACGGCGATGCCGTGCAGGGCATGACGCTCGAGCAGGCCGTCAACAAGATGAAGGGGCCGGTCGAGACCCAGACCAAGCTCACGATCGTGCGCAAGGGCGCCGACGCCCCGCTCGACGTCGCGATCAAGCGCGAGATCATCCATGTGCGTCCCGTGCGCTTCCACGTCGAGAACGGGGATATCGGCTATATCCGCGTCACCTCGTTCAACGAGCAGACCACCGATGGCCTGAAGAAGGCGATCGCATCGATCACCAAGGAGGTTCCGCCGGAGAAGCTGGTAGGCTACGTGATGGACCTGCGCAACAATCCGGGCGGATTGCTCGACCAGGCCGTGTCGGTGTCGAGCGCGTTCCTGCAGCGTGGCGAGGTCGTCTCGACCCGCGGCCGCAATCCGGAAGAGACCCAGCGCTTTACCGCCCATGGTGGCGACCTCACCAAGGGCAAGCCGCTGGTGGTTCTCGTCAACGGCGGCTCCGCCTCAGCCTCGGAAATCGTGGCCGGCGCGCTGCATGACCACAAGCGCGCGACGCTGATCGGCACGCGCTCGTTCGGCAAGGGCTCGGTGCAGACCATCATTCCGCTCGGCACCGGCAACGGCGCGCTGGCGCTGACCACGGCGCGCTACTACACGCCCTCGGGCCGCTCGATCCAGGCCCAGGGCATCGCGCCCGACATCGAGATCCTCCAAGACGTGCCGCCCGAGCTGAAGGGCCGGATGGACACCATGGCGGAGTCCCAGATGCGCGGTCATCTCCAGGCAGCCGACGGCACCGAGCAGACCGGGTCGCAGTCCTATGTCCCACCGGAAGCGAAAGACGACAAGGCCCTGCATACGGCCTACGACTTCCTGCACGGCCAAACCGCGAATGCGGTCGCCGCCAAGCCGGCGTCGAAGGCTGCGGTGCCGAACTAGGCGCTCGCGACGGTAAGGTGTTGATCGCCCGGGAGCGGATAGCCGTTCCCGGGCGAACTTGTTTCGGGACGCTGTGTCAGCTCGGGTTCATGGCCGCGAAGGTGGCCTCGTAGCAGCCATCGCGCTCGGCCCAGCGGCGGGCGCGGTCGCGCTCGACCAGACCTCGCCGCTGGACCCGCAACTCCAGCAATTGCATGACCTCCGCGACACCCTGCGTCGTGTGTATCGAGGAGAGCTTCTGGGAATGCCGCTGCGCCGACCACGAGGTCCGAACTAGCTTGCCTCGCGGCGCCGGCCTTCCTCGCCATTACGCCGGGCGAGACGGCTGCGATGAGCTGCGAACAGCTCCAGCACCTTGTCGGCGGGCTTTGCGGCGCTGAACAGATAACCCTGCATCTCGGAGCAGCCGAGCGCGCGCAGCAACCGCTGCTGCTCCTCGGTCTCGACGCCCTCGGCCGTGGTGGTCATGCGACGGGCGGCCGCGAGATTGACGAGCGCCTGCACGATGCTGGCGGAGCCGTCGGGGCCGGCGATGTCGTTGACGAAGCAGCGGTCGATCTTGATCTTGTCGAACGGGAAGCGGTGCAGATAGCTTAGCGAGGAGTAGCCGGTGCCGAAATCGTCCAGCGCGATGCGGACGCCGATGGCGCGGAGTTGATGCAGGATCGCAAGCGCCGTGTCGTCGTCGCGGATCAGCACCGCCTCGGTGATTTCGAGCTCGAGCCGGCTCGCCGACAAATTGGAGGCGGCAAGCGCCGCCATGATCTTCAGCGCCAGCGTGCCGCTCTTGAATTGCACCGGCGAGACGTTGACGGCGAGGCGGATGTCGTCGGGCCAGTTCGCCGCGTCCCGGCAGGCGGTCGCCAGCACCCATTCGCCGATCTCGTTGATCAGGCCGGTGTCCTCGGCGATCGGAATGAACTCGGCCGGCGAGACCATGCCGCGCTCGGGATGGCGCCAGCGCACCAGCGCCTCGCAGCCGGTGATGCGGTCGTCCTTCAGGCTGAGGCAGGGCTGGTAATACACCTCGAGGCCGCCTTCGCGTCCGCCTTGGGCGATGGCGTGGCGCAGGGCGATCTCGAGCTGCCGCCGCTCGTGGATCTTGGCGTCCATCTCCGGCTCGAAAAAACGGTAGGTGCGGCGCCCGGCGGCTTTGGCGGCGTACATCGCCATATCCGCGTTCTTCAGGATCTGGTCCAGCGCCGTTCCATGTTGCGGCGCCAGCGCGATGCCGATGCTGGCGTCGGTGGCAAGATGATGTCCCATGCAGTCGAACGGCGCGCGGATGGCCTCAAACACCCGCGCGACGAGTTCGTTGACCTGATCCAGCGATGTCACCGCGCTCTGGACGATGGCAAATTCGTCGCCGCCGAGGCGCGCCACGAAGTCCGTCGGCCCCGCACAGCGGTGGAGGCTCTGCGCGACCGACTTCAGGAGCTCGTCGCCGACGAGATGCCCGAGCGCGTCGTTGACGCCCTTGAACTCGTCGATGTCGATGTAGTGCACCGCGAGTTGTTCGCCGCCGGCGACGAGATCGAGTTCCTGACGCAGATGCTCGTGGAACATGGTGCGGTTGGGCAGGTCGGTCAGTGCGTCGTAATGAGCGAGATGGGTGATGCGCTCCTCGATACGCCGGCGCTCCGTGATGTCCTCATGCGTCGCCACCCAGCCGCCATCCGTGAGCGGTTCGTTCACGATCTGGATCGAGCGACCGTCGGAGGTCTCGACCACCATGGAATTGCGCACGTGGACGTCGCGCAGGACCCGTGCGACATACTGGTCCGCATCGCCGGTGAACGAGCCGGTGGCTTTGCGGTGTGCAATGATGTCGTGAAAGCTGCAGCCGGGTCTCACGATTTCGGCCGACAGCCCGTACATCTCGATGTAGCGCTGATTGCAGATCACGAGCTGCTGCGAGGCGTCGAACAGCAGCAGGCCCTGGGTCATGTTGTTGACGGCGCGGTCGAGACGCTGCTTTTCCAGCGTCAGCCGTTCCCGCGAAAGACGATGCTGCTCCAGGAGCTTGCGAACGATCGCGATCAACACGCCCGCGATGGCGAGCGCGGAAGAGGCCGCGACCGAGATCAGGATGCCGATCTGCTCGCGCCAGTCCGTCAGGGCCGTCGCGCGCGTCGTGGTGGCCATCATCAGGATCGGGAAGTGAGGCAGGGCATGTGAGGAAATCAGCCGGTCCTCGCCGTCAACGGGGCTCATGAAGCGGCCGGTAAAATGGTCGAGCCCGAAAACCCTTTGATGCGCGAACGGACCGTTCTTGAAATTCCGTCCCATCAATTCACTGGAATGGGGATAACGGGCGAGCATCGTGCCGTCCCGGTGCAGCATCGAGATCGTCGTGCTTTCGCCGAGCACGGCTGACTCGAAGAATTTTTCGAAGTTTGCCGGCTCGATGCCGCGTCCGACCACACCCATGAATTCGCCGTTCGGTCCGACGACCTTGCGCACGATCAGGATGGTCCATGCGCCGGAGATGCGACTGTAGAGTGGCTCGATCAGGACGTCGGGAGCGTCGGGATCGTACCGGAAGGTCTGGAAATAGGCGCGATCGGCAACGTTCACGTTCGGGGCCGGCCATGCCGCCGACGAATTGATCAAATTGCCTTCGGCATCGATGATATTGACGCCGCCCATGTAGGGCAGTGCCTCGATCTTCGAACGCAGCATCCGGTGGAGGTCCTGGCCGGCGAGGCGCTTGCGATAGTCCGCCGCACTGGTGATGCCGCTTGCGCGGACGTAGTCGACGAAATCCTTCTGGATGACCGCGAAATCCTGCAATTGCTGGTCGAAATGATGGGCCAGCATCAGCACGGTGTTTTCCAGCTCGCGCCCGGAGCTGCGCAGCGCACGTTCGCGGAAATTCTGCGCCATCAGCGTCGCGCCGACGGCGATCGCAGCGATCAACAGTGTGCCGCCCACCACCAGCCAGCGGATCGGTCCGCTGCGCACGAAGGCCTGGTCAAAAAGGCGACTGCCGAATCCCGTCATCATGATCGATCGTTGTCGTGCACACGCCAGGGTCAATTCTTGGCCCCGGAAACATCCGTTGGTTTACGGGAACGGAGTGGAGGCGAAGTTAGCAAGCTGGGTTAATGGGCCGTGAAGGGACCCTCGCAAAAGCAATCAATATGCGATCGAGTATGGGCTGATTGCGCTCGCGATCGTCGCCGTGGTGGACGGCCTGGGCAGCAAGCTCAATTCAAAATTCGGGTCGATCAGCGCGTCGTTGAAGTAGCAGCCGCAATCAGACGCGGTAATGGCCGGACTTGCCGCCGAGCTTCTCGACCAGATGGATGCCTTCGATGCGCACGCCGCGCTCCACCGCCTTGATCATGTCGTAGATGGTGAGGCAGGCGACCGAGACGGCGGTGAGCGCTTCCATCTCGACGCCGGTCGGGCCCGTGACCTTCACGCTGGCGCGGACGAGGCAGCCCGGCAGCGTTGCGTCTGGCTCGATCTCGACCGTCACCTTCGACAGCGCGAGCGGATGGCAGAGCGGGATCAGCTCCGCGGTGCGCTTGGCGGCCATGATGCCGGCGATGCGGGCGGTGCCGAGCACGTCGCCCTTCTTGGCGTTGCCGGACACGATCAGGTCAAGCGTCGCCCTGGTCATGACGACGCGTCCTTCCGCGACCGCGAGCCGCTCGCTGGCGGGCTTGTCCGACACGTCAACCATCCGCGCCTCGCCGGAGGCGCCGATATGGGTGAGGGCAGGGCCGGTCTTGGTGTTGGACTGGGTCTTGGACTCGGACTTGGCTGGTTTCGTCGCGGTCGGCTTGCGGGCCATGTCAGCGCGTGCCCGTCGCGCGCGCCGTCGTCTCGCGCGCCAGCAATGTGCGCGTCGCAGCGGTAACATCGGCTTGCCGCATCAGGCTCTCGCCGACCAGGAAGGTCGACATGCCGACGCGCTCGAGCCGGGCGAGATCGGCGGGCGTGAAGATGCCGCTCTCGCCGACCATCAGCCGGTCGCCGGGGATCAGCGGCGCCAATGTTTCGCTGGTCGCAAGCGTGGTTTCGAAGGTGCGCAAATTGCGATTGTTAACGCCGATCATCGGCGAACGCAGCTTCAGCGCGCGGTCAAGCTCGGCGCGGTCGTGGATCTCGATCAGCACGTCCATGCCGTGGGCGATGGCGGCATCCTCGAGCTCCTTGGCCGCGGCATCATCGAGCGCCGCCATGATGATCAGGATGCAGTCGGCGCCGTGCGCGCGGGCCTCCGCCACCTGATAGATGTCGAACATGAAATCCTTGCGCAGCACCGGCAGTGACGTTGCCGCGCGGGCCGCCACCATGAAGTCGAGATGGCCCTGGAACGAGGGCGTGTCCGTCAGCACGGACAGGCAGGCAGCGCCGCCGGCCTCATAGGCCCTGGCCAACAGCGGCGGATCGAAATCGGCGCGGATCAGGCCCTTTGACGGCGACGCCTTCTTGACCTCCGCGATCAGCGCGTAGTCGCCATTGGCGTGCTTGGCCTTGATCGCGCGCAGGAAGCCGCGCGGTGCTGCTTGCGCCTTGGCCTTCGCCTCTACCGCCGACAGCGGCTGCGCGCGCTTGGCCGCAGCGATTTCTTCGCGCTTGTAGGCTTCGATCTTGGTCAAGATGTCCGACATGTCAGGCTCAGCCGTTCGAGACCGCGATCAAATGTTTCAGCCGCGCGCGCGCCGCGCCGCTGTCGAGTGATTTTGCGCCGATCACGACACCTTCCTTGAGATCCCCGGCACGCCCCGCCACGACCAATGCGGCAGCGGCGTTGATCAGCGCGACGTCACGGTAGGGGCTCGGTTTGCCGTCGAGCACGCCCTGCAAGGCGATAGCGTTGGCGTCGGCGTCGCCGCCTTTGAGTGCACCGGCCTCGCAGCGCGGCAGGCCCGCGTCCTCCGGCGTCACCTCGAAATTCCGGATCTCGCCATTGTGGAGCGCGGAGACGAAGGTCGGGCCGGTGAGGGTGATTTCGTCGAGGCCGTCTGAACCGTGCACGACCCAGGCGGATTCAGAGCCGAGGTTCTTGAGCACTTGCGCCAGCGGCTGCACCCATTGCCGGGAGAACACGCCGACCATCTGCCGCTTCACACCGGCCGGATTGGACAACGGACCGAGCAGGTTGAAGATCGTGCGTGTCGCAAGCTCCACCCGGGTCGGGCCGACGTTCTTCATGGCGGGATGATGGGCGGGCGCGAACATGAAGCCGATGCCGCATTCGCGTATGCAGCGGCCGACCTGCTCCGGCCTCAGATCGATCTTCACCCCGAGCGAAGCCAGCACGTCGGCAGCGCCCGAACGCGACGATAGCGCGCGGTTGCCGTGCTTGGCCACCGGCAGACCGGCGCCCGAAACGATGAAGGAGGCACAGGTCGAGACATTGACCGAGCCGGAGCCGTCGCCGCCGGTGCCGACAATGTCGACGGCGTCCGCGGGCGCATCGACCGTGAGCATCTTGGAGCGCATGGCCGAGACCGCGCCGGTGATCTCGTCCACGGTCTCGCCGCGTACCCGCAACGCCATCAGCAGGCCGCCCATTTGCGAGGGCGTAGCCTCGCCGGACATCACGGCGTCGAAGGCGGAAGCCGCTTCGTCACGCGACAGGCTGGCGCCGGTCGCCACTTTTCCAATGATCGATTTCAGGTCGTCCATCGCGTGCTTTCAACTCACTGGTTCGCGCCGGTCACCTGCGCGAAGGCGGCCTGATTAATCGTGGTCCCGATGTCGGTTTCAAGCTTGTTGACGTAGGACGCGACCTGCTCCTCGGTCTGCGCGCGGTCGAGACTGTCCTTCAGCTTCTTGACCGCATCGGAAGCGGCATCGACGGTGGGATCGATGATCTCGGTAACGCGGAACACGATCACCTCGGTGCCGCCGGTCACTGCCGTCTGCCCGACGCCGTCCTTGGCGACGCGGAAGGCGGCCGACACGATGGCCGCGGGCACGCTGGCGGGCGAGTCGTCCCGCTTGAAGCCGGTGGCGGTCTCGACCTTGGCGCCGATCGCGGCTGCTTCGTCGGCGAGCTTGCCGCCAGATTCGAGCTTCTGCACCATCTCGGTCGCCTTGGCCTTCAGCTTGGTCGCGATCTGGTCCTGGCGCCAGCGCACCTCGACCTGGTCGCGAACCTCGTCGAGATTGCGGTCGCGCGAGGGCGTGATGGCAAGCACGTCGTACCAGACATAGCCGCCCTTGAACGAGATCGAGTCGTTGTCGACGCCGACATCGGTGTTAAAGGCCTGCGACACCACGTCGAGGCCCTGCGGAATGCCGGAGACCGGCTGGCCGCTCGGCGCGCGGCCGGAACGGTCGACGGCGTCGATGGTCACGGCGGTGAGGCCGAGCTTCTGCGCCGCGTCGATCACGCTGGCACCGCCGCCGCGCTCGTCTTCCATCTTGTCGCGGAGATCGGCGACCTTGACGCGCGCACGCTCGGTGGCGATCTCGCGCTTGATGTCGGCGGCAACGCTCGCGTAGTTCGCCTCAGTGCCCGGCTCGATCTTTTCGACCTTGACGATCGACGTGCCGAGACGGCCCTGGATCGGCTGGCTGATTTCACCGGCGGGAAGCGCGAAGACAGCGTCTCCAACTGCGGGATCGAGCGAGGATTTGGTCACGAGCCCGAGATCGACGTCAGACGCGCTCAGTCCGCGCTCCTTGCCGAGGTCCTCGAACGACGTCCCGCTGGTGAGCCGCTCGCGTGCGGCCTGTGCCTCGGCGGCGTTGGGGAATACGATCTGCTGGATTTGGCGCTTCTCCGGCGTGCCGAGCCGGTCCTTGCGCTGGTCGAATGCTTTCTTGGCGTCCTCGTCCGACACCTCGCTCCACTTGCCGATCTCCTCCGGCGAGACCACGACGAACGCGATCTTGCGATATTCGGGCGCGCGGAACTGGACCTTGTGATCCTCGAAATAGGCGGCGAGCGCCTCCGGCGATGGCGCGTCGATGGTGCCTGCCTGGGCTGCGTCGAGCCTGACGAATTCAATGGCGCGCTGCTCGTTCTGGAAGCGCGTCAGCACGTCGAGCATCGCCTTCGGCGGCTCGAGGCCGGCACCGAGCGTGCCGGTGATCTGCCGACGCAGTGAGACCTTGCGCTGCTCCGAAACGTAGCGCTGCTCGGTATAGCCGAAATTGCGGATCACGGACTGAAAGCGGTTCGAATCGAAGTTGCCGCCGACGCCCTTGAAGTTCGGGTCGTTCATGATGAGCTGGCGGATCTGGTCGTCGGACTGGCCGAGCCCGAGCCGGCGCGCCTCTTCGTCGAGGGCGGCTTCCGCGATCGTCTGCTGGAGCACCTGACGGTCGAGGCCGAAGGCGCGCGCCTGCTCAGGCGACAGCGGCCGGCCGAACTGGCGGCTGATCTGCTGGAGGCGATCAGTGTAAATCTGGCGGAACTCGTTCAACGAAATCTCGGTGCCGCCGACCTTGGCCACGGTGGATTGCCCAAAACCCTTGAAGATGTCGGCAATGCCCCAAACGCCGAAACTGATGATTAGCACGCCCATCACAATGGCCATAATGGTCTTGCCGAGCCAGTTTGATGAGGCCTTGCGCATTCCTCGAAGCATTTGGTCCAACTTGTTTGGCAGGAGGGGAACGGGAGCGCGTCTTAATGCAGATTCCGCAAAAGCGCGTCACCAAATTGATCAATCATCATAAAGTGGTGGCTTTCCCCCCGCAACCTCGGGTCTAGCGGGCTTTCGATCCCTGCGGTTAAAAGCCCCTGGTCTCTGGAACTGCCACGGGACCTCTGCTAGCGCATGAACAAACCAAATTTTGCTGGAATTTGACATGACCGATGCCATCCGCCCCCTGATCGCCGGCAACTGGAAAATGAACGGCCTCAAGGCCTCGACTGCCGAATTCGACGCCATGCTCAATGGCGCGGCAGAGGTGGCCGGCAAAGCCGAGCTGCTGGTTTGCCCGCCGGCGACCCTGATCGCTGTCTTTGCCGAGAAGGCACGCGGCAAGAAGGTCGCGGTGGGGGCCCAGGATTGCCACCCCAAAGCCTCGGGCGCCCATACCGGCGACATCGCCGCCGAAATGCTAGCGGATTCGGGTGCGACCGCCGTCATCGTCGGCCATTCCGAGCGCCGCGCCGACCATGGCGAGGGCGATGCCCTGATCCGGCAGAAGGCTGAGGCCGCCTGGCGCGCCGGGGTGACGGCGATCGTCTGTATCGGAGAGACGCAGGGCCAGCGCGATGCGGGCCAGACCCTGGATATCCTGCGCGGCCAGCTCACCGGCTCGCTGCCGGATGGCTCGACCTCCGCCAATCTGGTCGTGGCCTATGAGCCGGTCTGGGCGATCGGCACCGGCCTGACCCCGACGTCTCGGGATGTCGAGCAGATTCATGGCTTTATCCGGGAATTCCTGACCTCCAGGTTCAAGGCCGACGGCGCCGGGATGCGCATTCTCTATGGCGGCTCGGTCAAGCCCTCGAACGCGGCCGAGCTGATGGCCGTGAAGAACGTCAATGGCGCGCTGGTCGGCGGGGCCAGTCTGAAGGCGGCCGATTTCCTTGCGATTGCGCAGGGCTGCCCTATTTAGGCAGGGCCGTCCCTGGCTGGTTCAAACCACTGGTCCGGGGCTGATCGGGGGTGGCAATGCCCCGTCCGATCGTGTAACACCGCGCAACTTCAGGAAAACCCCGCGAAGCACGATTGGCCGCCGTCTCGGCGCTGTCGGCTTGTGACGGAAGGACACTATGCAGACCGTTGTCATCGTCATTCACCTCATGATCGTCACCGTTATGATCGGCGCCGTCCTGCTCCAGAAGTCGGAAGGCGGGGGCCTCGGCATGGGAGGCGGCGCAGGCTTCATGTCGAGCCGCGGCACGGCGAACCTTCTGACGCGGACCACCGCGATTCTGGCCGTCGGCTTCTTCCTCACCAGCCTGTTCCTGTCCTGGTATGCCGGCTACGACCGCAAGCCGTCGTCGATCATCGGTGCGCCGGCGTCGCAGACACAGCCGGCCGGTGGCGGACCGATCGCGCCGCCGACCTCGGGTGGCATCCTGGATTCGCTGAAGAAGGCCGACGAGCAGCAGCAGGCTCCGGCACCGAGCGGCCCGCAGGTACCGCGTTCGCAATAAAACAGGGGGGCCATGCAGGGCGGCTTCTACCGTCCTGGATCAACAATCCCTATCAAGGCTCTGTCACCACTCTCAGTTCTGGCTCACCCACAGCCCCGCAAAATGTTTGGGGCGGAATACGAATCGCTTTGGCGAATCGAATTCGAGGGATTAGAGGTTAAGCCCCATGGCGCGGTACATATTCATCACCGGCGGCGTGGTTTCTTCGCTCGGCAAGGGTCTGGCTTCAGCGGCACTCGGTGCCCTGTTGCAAGCTCGGGGCTACAAGGTCCGCCTCCGCAAGCTTGACCCCTATCTCAATCTCGATCCCGGAACGATGTCGCCGTATCAGCACGGCGAAGTGTTCGTGACCGATGACGGCGCGGAGACCGACCTCGATCTCGGTCACTATGAGCGCTTCACCGGGCGGCCGGCGACCAAGGCCGACAACATCACGACCGGGCGGATTTATCAGGACATCATCTCCAAGGAGCGGCGCGGCGATTATCTCGGCGCGACCATCCAGGTGGTTCCGCATGTCACCAACGCCATCAAGGATTTCGTCCTCGACGGCAACGACGATTACGACTTCGTGCTGGTCGAGATCGGTGGCACCGTCGGCGACATCGAGGGCCTGCCGTTCTTCGAGGCGATCCGCCAGCTCAAGAACGAGTTGCCGCGCGATCACGCCATCTACATTCATTTGACGCTGCTGCCTTACATCCCGAGCGCCGGTGAGCTGAAGACAAAGCCGACGCAGCACTCCGTCAAGGAGCTGCGCTCGATCGGCATCCAGCCGGACATCCTGCTCTGCCGTACCGATCGCGAGATCCCGAAGGAGGAACGGCGCAAGCTCGGGCTGTTCTGTAACGTGCGCGAGAGCGCCGTCATCGAGGCGCGCGACGCCGACAGCATCTACGCTGTCCCTCAGGCTTACCATGCGGCAGGCCTCGACGACGAAGTGCTTGCCGCCTTCGGCATCGGCTCGCGGATTCCGCCGGAGCTGCGGAGCTGGCAGCAGATCAACGAGCGCATCCGCAATCCCGAGGGCAACGTCACCATCGCCATCGTCGGTAAGTATACCGGCATGAAGGATGCGTATAAGTCGCTGATCGAGGCGCTCTCCCATGGCGGCATCGCCAACAAGGTGAAGGTCAATCTCGACTGGATCGAAAGCGAGATCTTCGAGAAGGAAGATCCCGCGCCGTTCCTCGAGCACGTCAACGGCATTCTGGTGCCCGGCGGCTTCGGCCAGCGCGGCGCCGAAGGCAAGATCCGCGCGGCGCAGTTCGCGCGCGAGCGCGACGTGCCGTATTTCGGCATCTGCTTCGGCATGCAGATGGCGGTGATCGAGGCAGCTCGGAATCTCGTCGGGATCGAGGAGGCCAACTCCACCGAGTTCGGCCCGACCAAGGAGCCCTTGGTCGGCCTGATGACGGAATGGCTGCGCGGCAACGAGCTCGAGAAGCGCACCAACGCCGGCGATCTCGGCGGCACGATGCGCTTGGGCGCCTATCCCGCGGCGCTCAATCGCGGCAGCCGCGTTTCGGAAGTCTATGGCGGCGCGACCGAGATTTCCGAGCGCCACCGCCATCGCTACGAGGTCAACACCGCCTATAAGGATCGCCTCGAGCAGCACGGGCTGAAATTCTCGGGCCTGTCGCCCGACGGCGTGCTGCCGGAGATCGTCGAGTACGAGGATCACCCCTGGTTCATCGGCGTCCAGTTCCATCCGGAACTGAAGTCGCGACCGTTCGAGCCGCATCCGCTGTTCGCGTCGTTCATTCGCGCGGCAATGGTTCAGAGCCGCCTGGTGTAATCGCTCAGCGCGTGGCGGTGCAGTCACCTGCAAGATGCATCGGCTCCGGCGCGGCCGGCATTGACGTATCAGGCGCAAGCGATCCCGTGACGAGCTTCATCTGCGGCCGTCGCGTCAGCTTGTAGACGGCGGCCGGCGGCACGTTCAGCAGGGCACGATCCACCAGCTTTGCGCGCAAGCCCAGCCGGTCGAGCACGGGCCGCGGGATCGGACAACTCATGCCGTAGGTGAACTGGTAGAAGGCGCCGCCGGGGCGGACATGACTGAACGCGCCACCGACGATCGAGACCACCTTGCGCGTCGACATGTTGAGCAGCGGCAGGCCGCTCACGACCGCGCCGACGGGCGCGCCGTCATAGAGGCGCTCCGTTGCGAGCCGCCCTGCATCCATCCACAAGACGCGCGCGTTCGGAAAACGCATCTGGAGCACCTTCATGAAGTCGGAGCCGTATTCGATCAGCGTGAGGTCCTGCTGGCGCACGCCGCGTTTGAGCAGCTTGTAGGTGAACGCGCCGGTGCCGGGGCCGAGCTCGAGAACAGGGCCGGTCGATGCGGTGATCTCGCGGGTGATGAGATCGGCCAGCGCCGCGCCTGACGGCGCGATCGCGCCGACGCGGCGCGGGGCTGACATCCATGACAGGAAGAACGAGAGGAAATCGTTGGGCATGCGCACTCCGGCATCTTGGTTGCGCCTCGCAGGTCAGAGGTGAGGCGGCCGAACAATCGCTTGAGTGCATTGCGACAGCATTGCGTGCCGCCTGTCGATTGCGTCAATTCTCCCGGACGGGCGGCAGTGACATCCTGAAGCACGCGCCGCCGATCGCTGTGTCCGCGACCGAGATGTGGCCGCCATGCAGGAGCACGATCTCGCGCACCATGTTGAGACCGAGGCCGGCACCGCGATCGAGCGGTGTCAGCCGGTAGAACGGTTCGAATATCTGTTCGCGCTGATCGGCCGGAATGCCGGCGCCTTCGTCCGTGACCTCGATGCTCGCGGGCCTGCTGACACGAATGCCTATGGTGCCGCGGCGCGGGCCGTGCTGGATCGCATTCTGCACAAGGTTGGTCAGCGCGCGCTCCAGCGCCGCCGCATCGCCGATCGTTTCGACCGGCGTGGAGGGGGCGTCGAGCGCCAACTCGTAGCCGGCGGCAATGGCCAGCGGCGCAAGATCTGCGGCCGCGCTTTGCGCGATTGCGACGAGGTCAACGCGCGTGAAGGGATGGCCGCAGCGGTCGAGCCTTTGAATGTCCAGCAGCTGCTCGGCAAGCGTTGCTAGCCGCGCGGAATCCTCCAGCAACCGGGTCTTGTCCGGCCCCGCTGGAAGCGACTCCAGCCGCGTGTTCAGGATCGCGATCGGTGTGCGCAACTCGTGTGCGGCATCGGCGACGAAGCGCTTGTGGCGGGCATAGCCCTGGTCCAGCCGCGCCAGCGCGTCGTTGACCGCAGTCACGAGCGGCACGACTTCCAGCGGAATCCGGTCCAGCGACAGCCGCGCGCCGCGTTGATGGATGTCGATGCGCCGCGCCTGGTCCGCCGTCGCATCGAGCGCCTCGAAGGCGCGCCGCACGATCATCGGCGTGGCGATGAACGTCGCCGTTCCCATGAGAAGCAGACCGGGCAGGGCGATGCCGAGCAATGCAAGCGATGTCATGAACAACGCCTTGGCGCCGGTGAGCTTGCCTTGCGTCGCAGTGATGATTTGCACATTGCCGGCGTCGGTATCGACCCGCTTCAGCCGCGCCGGGGGCTTGCGCGGATCGTCCTCGAACAGCTGCCAGCCGAGCCGGGCCTGGCTGATCTGGTCGAGGCCGCTGCCGATGGCGGCGAATTCGGCCGGCACGGGGCCTTCGCTGAGCGAATGTCCCTGCCTGTCGCGGACCAGGAACCAGAGATCGGGGGTCTCGCTGCGCAATTGCTTCAGTTCGGTCGTCGACCGCAGGACCAGGTCGCCTTGCGCGTCGCGTCCGAGCGCGCGCTGGACGATATCGATCACGCGATCTTCGTCGCGTCCGGCGATCACGAATCCCGACGCGCTCAATGCCCCGACGACGACGGCAACGAGCGCCGTGAGCAGCACCGCCTGGAGCGACAGCAGGCGCAAGCTCAGCCGCGAGCGCAGACAATAGGGTTCGTGGTGCTTGCTCATGGCAGCTTCTTCAGGAGATAGCCGACGCCGCGGATGCCGTGGATCTCCACGCGCGCATCGGCTTCCGAGAGTTTGCGGCGCAGGCGCGACACATGCGTATCGAGCGCATTCGACTGGATCTCGTCGTCGAAACTGTAGACGACTTCTTCCAGCGCGGAGCGCAGCACGGTCCGGCCCATGCGGCGGACCAGGGCTTCCAGCACGAGGAGCTCGCGTCGCGGCAGCTCGAGCGGAGCCCCGTCGATGCTTGCCTCGCGATGGCCGAAATCGAAGGCGAGGCGGCCGGCGTGCATGATGTCGGGATGCAGCCCGGCGGGCCGGCGCAGCACGGCGCGCAGCCGCGCCAACAATTCCTCCACCGCGAACGGCTTTGACAGATAATCATCCGCCCCGCAGTCCAGTCCGGCGACCCGGTCGGCGAGTTCGCCGCGCGCCGTCAACACGATGATCGGCACGCCGTCGGCGCGCGCCCTGAGTTTCGGGATCAGGGTGAGACCGTCGCCATCGGGAAGCTGGCGATCGAGCAGGACGGCGGCGTGGACGTCGGCAGAAATGGCCTCTTCCGCCTCGGCAAGCGTCGGGGCGTGGTCCACGACCATGTCGTAGCGCTTCAGCGCCGACACCAGCGCGTCGGCCATTTCGGCCTCGTCCTCGACGAGCAAAATCCGCATGATCCGCACCTCAACCTCAATCGCGCCATTCTAGCGGCCGTATCATTGCGGCAGCATTGCGGGAACCGGCTCTCGATGAAGCGGCTTGAGCGGCTCTAGCCATGCACGGAACGCTACCGGGGCGGCCGAGCGGGCCTCAAGACACCGTCGGGGCCGGCCGTTATAACCGCCGGACCTGATCAGGGAGGAATACGAATGATCTACGAAATGCGCATCTATCGCTGCGTGCCCGGCCGCCTGCCGGCACTGCTCAAGCGGTTCGAGACCGTCACGCTGAAGGTGTGGGAAAAGCACGGCATCAAGCAGGCCGGGTTCTTCACGACCCTGATCGGTGAATCCAACCAGGAGCTGACCTATTTCCTGGCCTGGGAGTCGCTCGCCGAGCGCGAGAAGAAGTGGGCCGCCTTCATGACCGATCCGGACTGGATGAAAGGGCGCGCCGAGAGCGAGGCGGACGGCCAGATCGTCGGCAACATCGTCAGCCAGATCCTGGCGCCGACCGCCTTCTCGTCGGTGAAGTAGAGACGGCCGGCGCGAGGGCGTCGCGGGGAGCCTGGGCGCAACCCTGATATTCTGGGAGCCCAGGCCGAATGGGGTTGATCCGCCCTTCATCGCGGCTATGGTCGCGCCGAAACGAGGGATTTGCCTTGAGCTCTTCGACGTCAGCGGCTCCGGTCGTCACCATTGGCAAGGTCAAATTCGGCAATGATCTGCCGATCTCGATCATTGCCGGGCCGTGTCAGCTCGAAAGCCGCCAGCATGCGCTGGAGGTGGCCTCCGCGCTGAAGGAGATCGCCGCGCGGCTGCAGATCGGCCTCGTCTACAAGACCTCATTCGACAAGGCCAATCGCACCAGCGCGTCGGCCGCGCGTGGCCTCGGACTTGCACAATCGCTGCCGATCTTCGCCGAAATCCGATCGTCGCTCGGCCTGCCGGTCCTGACCGACGTGCATGACGCCGGGCAGTGTGCCGAGGTGGCGCAGGCGGTGGACGTGCTGCAGATTCCCGCCTTCCTATGTCGCCAGACCGATCTGCTGCTGGCGGCGGCCGCAACCGGCAAGGTCGTCAACGTCAAGAAGGGTCAGTTTCTTGCGCCCTGGGACATGGCCAACGTCGTGTCCAAGATCACGAGCGCGAACAATCCCAACGTGCTCGTCACCGAACGCGGCGCGTCCTTCGGCTACAACACCCTGGTCTCCGACATGCGCGCGCTGCCGATCCTGGCGCGCACCACCGGCGCCCCCGTGATCTTCGACGCGACTCATTCGGTGCAACAGCCGGGCGGGAAGGGGACGTCTTCCGGAGGCGAGCGCGAATTCGTGCCGGTGCTCGCACGCGCAGCCGTCGCCGTCGGTGTTGCCGGTATCTTCATCGAGACCCATCCCGATCCTGACAGCGCGCCGTCCGACGGACCCAACATGGTGCCGCTGCGCGAGTTCGAAGGGCTGATCCGAAGGCTGATGGCGTTCGACGCGCTCGCCAAGGATTCGACCAAAGCCGACCCGCGCTGATGCAGCAAGGCGAGGCGCGGGCGCACGATCACGGCCTGCCGGCCGCGCTTTACGTCATCTCCGGTGCAAGCTTCGCCGCGGCGCTCTCCGCGCGCGCGCTCGATCCGGTGCTGCCGCACGTCGCGGAGGACTTTGGCGTCAGCATCGCGACCGCTGCCGGTTTTGCCGCGGTGTTCGCCTTCACCTTCTCGATCATCCAGCCGATCGTCGGCGCCGCCGCCGATCTGTTCGGCAAGACGCGGCTGATGATCGGCTGCCTCGCGCTGCTCGGCCTTGCCAACATCCTGGGGGCGCTCTCGAGCTCATTCTCGGTTCTGTTCGCGACCCGTATCCTCGCCGGTATCGGCTCCGGCGGCGTGTTTCCGGTGGCGCTCAGCCTGACCAGCGATCTCGTCGGTCCGGAGAAGCGCCAGGTCGCGATCAGCCGCACGCTCGCCGGCGCGATGACGGGCAATCTCCTCGGCGCCTCGGCCTCCGGCCTGATCGGCGATTTCCTCGGCTGGCGCGGCGTGCTGGCGGTGCTCGGCGCGCTGGTGATCGTTGCCTCGATCGCGGTCGCCGCCGGTTTTCGTGGCGCCAAGGTCAAGCATCCGCCGAAGACGAGCCTGTCGGCGCTGAAGGCGGGCTATCGCACCATCTTCACCAACCCGAACGCCTATGTCTGTTATGCGGCGGTGTTCATCGAAGGCTGCTGCGTGCTCGGCCTGTTTCCCTACATCGCTTCGTTCCTGTTCGAGCTCGGTCAGACCTCGCTCTCGATCGCGGGCATCGTCATCGCGGGCTTTGCGGTCGGCGGCTTGTTCTACACGCTGACGGTGTCGCGCCTGCTGCCATGGCTGGGCATGAAGGGAATGATGATCGCGGGCATGACGCTGGTGGCTTCGCAGCTCGTTGCCGTCGGCTTCGGCCTGCGCTGGGAAGTGCAGGCGTTCAATCTCATCGTGATGGGATGGGGCTTCTACATCGCCCATGGCTGCCTTCAGATGTTTGCCAGCGAACTCTCGGTCGAGGCGCGCGCAACCGCGTTGTCGCTGCATTCGTTCTTCTTCTTCATGGGGCAGACGGTGGGGCCGCTCGCCTATGGACTTGGCCTCCAGCATGGCGGCAAGATGCCGACCCTGTTCGCGAGCGCCGCGATCATGGTCGCGCTGGGCTTCGCCTGTGCGCGGCTGTTGAAACAGCGGGCGCCATCGGATGCAGTCGCCTAAAAGATGTCTAGCGCCTGACGCGGCGTATCGTCATTTAGAACCTCCTTTCCTCAGTTTTTGCTTCATCTGGGAAAGCATCTTGGGGCCCCCCGCCGATAGTCTCTCGGCAATCGCACCAAGATCCGGATCAGCATTACGATATTTGCTGCCCCATAAGCCAAGCTCGGCGAGGACAGGCAGCAGATCAATGCCCGCCTCCGTAAGGCGATAAATCGCCTTCAGTTTATGCGTGGGGTCGTCATGACGGGTAAGGACGCCGCCTTCTTGCAGCGTTTGAAGCCGCTCCGCAAGCGTCCGCGATGATATCGTTTCATCGGACTGCAGAAATTCCCGGAAGTGCTGTTTCCCCGCGAAAACGATGTCACGCACAATCAGCAGCGTCCAGCGATCGCCGAGCAACTCCAGCGACAGACTGATTGGGCAACCTGATCGCTGTCTTCCCGACATCCGTAGTTCCCTTTGTAAATCGATTTACTATTGACATCATTCGAGGCTGGCGTCAATGCTTCCAAATGTAAACCAATCACAAAGTCTCAATGCTGGAGGAGTGGTGGAAAATGCCCGCAGATATCCATCAGGTTGCAAGCGGCGGCTTTTACATATTTCAGAAGGTGACAGAGCTCCTGGGCAGGAAACTGCGCAAAGACGTGACTTATCGATCTGTCCCGCTCGATGACGCCCGCAGCAGCATGATCGCAAACGGGATATCAGCCAGCTTCACGGAAGCGTTGATCGAAACTCCAGCGAGCTTCAATCGCCAAGAGCGATGGGCACTCGACACGCCAACTTCAGAAAACACAACTCGAACGACCTTCAAACAATGGGCTGCTGAATCGTTCGCAGCTTCGATCCTTGCATGATTCGAGAGAATAGACCGATGCGAAAACTTATCCTT
The DNA here is from genome assembly GCF_042666195.1 of Bradyrhizobium sp. GCM10028915. Classification (NCBI taxonomy): domain Bacteria; kingdom Pseudomonadati; phylum Pseudomonadota; class Alphaproteobacteria; order Hyphomicrobiales; family Nitrobacteraceae; genus Bradyrhizobium; species Bradyrhizobium sp. GCM10028915. The sequence goes on along the minus strand of NZ_JBHTFN010000044.1, from coordinate 1,046,604 downwards.
CAGATGCAGGTGTCAGCCGATGGCTTTGTCGGCTCCTACGGAACGGTAAATTGGCAGCTATGGGGTTGGGGTGACAACAACTTTTGGGATGATGAACTGAAGCGCGATTTCAATGCTCACTTCGAGCGCATCGACACGATTCTTCTCAGTCGGAAGATGCTGAATGAAGGGTATCTACGGCATTGGGAGAACGCAGCGAACCGCTACCCAACTGAGCCATTCTACGCGTTCGCTAAGCGTATCACAGAAATGAGCAAAATGGTTCCGACGAATAAGCCAACGGAGCCGGCGTGGGAACGAACCACGCTTGTCAGCGGAGATTTGCACGAGGTGGTCGGCGCCTTAAAGAGCCAACGAGGGCGCGACATTGGCGTGTTCGGTGGCGCGGGGTTTGCCGCGGCGCTGATCGAACAAGGTCTCGTTGACGAGTTTCAATTCTACGTCAACCCGGCGGTATTGGGTGACGGCGTCAGGATCTTCGCGGCGTCGGGGTTCAGGAAGCTAAAATTACTCGAGGCCAAGGCTTATTCGAGCGGCATGGTTGTTAGCCGCTATACCTCGTCCCCCGAGCGAGCAAATCTTCGCGGTCGAGACCGAACGCGGTGAGTCAGAAACGGTCTCTTCAAGCTCAGCCCCGGCCGCGATAGGGCGCGACGCCCTGCTCGGGCACCCACAATCCCTTCGGCGCGCGGCCCGTCTGCCAGAACACGTCGATTGGAATGCCGCCGCGCGGATACCAATAGCCCCCGATGCGCAGGAACTTCGGCTTGATCTCGCTCGCGATGCGCTTGCCGATCATCACGGTGCAGTCCTCGTGGAAGGCGCCGTGATTGCGGAAGCTCGCGATGTAGAGCTTGAGCGACTTCGACTCCAGCAACCATTGGCCGGGGGCGTAGTCGATCATCAGATGTGCGAAATCCGGTTGTCCCGTGACCGGGCAGAGCGAGGTGAATTCCGGCACGGTGAAGCGTACCAGATAGTCCGTGCCCTTTTGCGGGTTCGGCACGCGGTCGAGCTGCGCTTCTTCCGGTGTGTGCGGCCATTCGACCGCGCGGCCCAGCTGAAGGGATTTCTTCGCCATTGTCGTCACATCCTGTTCCGCGTGCCGGGATGGACGCAAATGCCGCTGTCGTCAACCGGCGGCGACCGTCTGGATCATGACGATCCGGTCGTTGCCGGATTCGCAGCCCCAGAGCTCGCCCGGCCTCCCGTCGAGCTGGCGCACATTGGCGTTAGCCTTGTCGCTGGCGAACACGTTGAAGCGCTCGGTGGCGGGATCGAAGCGGACGATGGCGTTGGCGGAGAAATCGGTCAGCCAGACTTTGTCCTTGTCATCGACATAGACCGCGTAGGTGCGGGGACGCTCGCCGGGCAGCTTCCAGGTCTTCCAGGAGGCTTCCGCGGGATCGTGCACCGAGACGTGGCCACTGTTCCACTCGCTGACCCAGATCCGGCTTTTCGAATCCGACCAAACCCGTCGCGAACCTTGGCTCGGCGTCGGCGGCTCGACCACACTGGCGCTGCCCGTCGCCGGATCGATCCTGGCAATATAGCTGCCGGCAAGCGAGGCATACCAGACGTCGCCCTTGGGCGTGACGGTGATTCCGTAGGGGCCGACGCCCTTGGGCGCCCTGAACACGTCCATCCCGCCCGCGTTCGGCTTGAGGCGGCCGTAATAGCCGGACTGGCCGGTGAACCAATAGGTGCCGTCCTTGTCGAACACGCCGGTGTTGAGATTGGCGTAGGCGAACTTCTCGGGCAGGCGGAACAGGGTGACCTTGAGGTCGGAAGGATCGACGCGGGCGATCGCATTCTGGCCGCCCTCGGTGATCCAGGGCGCGCCGTCGGGGCCGATGGTCACGCCGTGCGGGGCGGCGCCCTGGCCGAGGCTGACCGTCTTATGGCTGCCATCCTTCGGATCGAGCCTGCCGAGCAGGCCCTTGCCCTGGGCCGTAAACCAGACCGTGCCATCGGGAGCGGGAGCGAGGTCGTGCAGACCGATGCCGGAGCTAATGGGGTAGTATTTTGTCCGGAACGGGCCTTCCTGCGCAAAACTCGGGCGCGTCGCGAGGAGGGCGATGCTCGAGGCAAGAAACTGGCGGCGATTCATGGCGTTACCCCGACCGTTTCAGATTGAGGTTTTGCGGCAGACCAGATGCGGTCAACCTTAGTCCGAGCCGCTTCACGCGTCAGTCGAAGCCCACCCTCCAAGCGTTCACATTTGCTTGCGGTCCGTGTAAGACCCGCGGCACCGATCAGCCCTAACGAACGGAAGTGCACATCATGACCGCCATCATCGACATCATCGGCCGCGAAATTCTCGATAGCCGTGGCAATCCCACCGTCGAGGTCGACGTCGTGCTGGAAGATGGCGCGCTTGGCCGTGCTGCCGTGCCGTCCGGCGCCTCCACCGGCGCCCATGAGGCGGTGGAACTACGCGACGGTGACAAGACTCGCTATCTCGGCAAGGGCGTCACCAAGGCGGTCGGCGCCGTCAACGGCGAAATCTTCGAGGCCCTGAGCGGCCTCGATGTCGAGCAGCAGGCCCAGCTCGACCAGATCATGATCGACCTCGACGGTACGCCGAACAAGAGCCGGCTGGGCGCCAACGCCATCCTCGGCGTGTCGCTCGCCTGCGCCAAGGCGGCCGCGAACTCGCTCGACATGCCGCTCTATCGTTACGTTGGCGGCACCTCGGCGCGGCTGCTGCCGGTGCCGATGATGAACATCATCAATGGCGGCATGCACGCCGACAATCCGATCGACTTCCAGGAGTTCATGATCCTACCGGTTGGCGCGTCCTCCTTTGCCGAGGGCTTGCGCTATGGCGCGGAGGTCTTCCACACCCTGAAGTCCGAATTGAAGAAGGCCGGCCACAACACCAATGTCGGCGATGAGGGCGGCTTTGCCCCGAACCTGCCGTCGGCGGACGCCGCGCTCGAATTCGTCATGAACGCGATCGGCAAGGCCGGCTACAAGGCGGGCTCCGACATCGTCATTGGCCTCGACTGCGCCTCGACCGAGTTCTTCAAGGACGGCAAATACGTCTACGAGGGCGAGGGCAAGACCCGCTCGATCTCCGAGCAGGCCAAGTACCTTGCTGATCTCGTCTCGCGCTATCCGATCGTGACCATCGAGGACGGCATGTCGGAAGACGACATGGACGGCTGGAAGGAGCTGACCGACCTCGTCGGCAAGAAGTGCCAGCTCGTCGGTGACGATCTCTTCGTCACCAACGTCAAGCGCCTCGCCGAAGGCATCAAGGCCGGACGGGCCAATTCGATCCTGATCAAGGTCAACCAGATCGGCACGCTGACCGAGACGCTCGCCGCCGTCGAGATGGCGCACAAGGCCGGCTACACCTCGGTGATGTCGCACCGCTCCGGCGAGACCGAGGATTCTACCATCGCCGACCTCGCGGTCGCCACCAATTGCGGTCAGATCAAGACCGGCTCCCTTGCGCGCTCCGATCGCACCGCCAAATACAACCAGCTCCTGCGCATCGAGCAGCAGCTCGGCAAGCAGGCGCTCTACGGCGGCAAGGCGGCACTGAAGGCGCTGGCATAAGCCAGCGGTCGGACAAGAACAGGGGAGGATCGACATGAGCGACGGCAAGAACGGCCTGCAACTGCGTTCGCTGATCAAGAAGAGCGGTGAGCTCGAAATCTCGCTGCTCGACGTGCCGACCCCCGAACCCGCCGCGGACGAGGTTGTCGTCCGCGTCGAGGCCGCGCCGATCAACCCGTCCGACCTCGGGCTCTTGATCGGCGCGGCCGACATGAGCACGGCAAAGGCTTCGGGCACCAAAGAAGCTCCCGTCATCACCGCGAAAGTGCCGGAAGGCGCGATGCGGGCGATGGCAGGCCGGCTCGACGAATCCATGCCGGTCGGTAACGAAGGCGCGGGAGTCGTGATCAGGACCGGCTCCTCGGATGCCGCGAAGGCGCTGATGGGCAAGACCGTCGCCATGATCGGCGGCGCGATGTACACGCAGTATCGCACGTTGAAAGTGCGCGAGTGCCTGCCGTTGCCGGAAGGCACCACGCCGGCCGAAGGAGCCTCCTGCTTCGTCAATCCGCTGACCGCGCTCGGCATGACCGAGACCATGCGGCGCGAGGGTCACAAGGCGCTGGTGCACACTGCGGCCGCATCCAATCTCGGGCAGATGCTGAACAAGATCTGCATCAAGGACGGCATCCCGCTGGTCAACATTGTGCGCAGCAAGGAGCAGGCCGACATCCTGCACAAGATCGGCGCCAAATATGTCGTCGATTCCACCGCACCGAGCTTCCTCGGCGATCTCACCAATGCGCTGGTCGAGACCGGCGCCACCATCGCCTTCGACGCCATCGGCGGCGGGAAGCTCGCCGGCGACATCCTCAACTGCATGGAAGTCGCGATCAACAAGACCGCGAAGGAATACAGCCGCTACGGCTCCAACGTGCACAAGCAGGTCTATGTCTATGGCGCGCTCGATGTCCGCCCGATTGAGCTGCCGCGCGGCTTCGGCATGGCTTGGGGCGTCGGCGGCTGGCTGCTGTTTCCGTTCCTGATGAAGATCGGGCAGGCGGACGGGGCCAGGCTGCGCCAGCGCGTCGTCGACGAACTGAAGACCACGTTTGCCAGCCACTACACCAAGGTGGTGTCGCTTTCCGAGGCGCTCGATCCCGCCAACATCGCGGTGTACGCCAAACGCGCCACTGGCGAAAAATTCCTCATCAACCCGAACAAATAATCGGGACGTGCGACGGCACGTCACCGAAAGAAGGTCTTGCCTTCTGAGCGAAGCCGGGGATTATTCCGCCGCCATTTGCACGCGGGAAAACCGCGGGGCGCTCAGAAGGGGACCTCATGACCGATCTTAATCGCCGCCATTTGCTTGCAGGCGCCGCCACCTTCGGTGCGGCTGCCGTGACCGGCTTTGGGCCGACCGCCGCCAATGCCTCAGTACCGCAAGCCGGCACGCAGGCGCCGGGCTTCTACCGCTACAAGGTCGGCAGCTACGAGTGCACCTCCATCAATGACGGTGCGCGCACTTTCCCGATGCCGGACAAGTTCGTCGTCAACGCGCCGAAGGAGGAAGCGCTGGCCGCTGGCGAGGCGGCCTACATGCCGAAGGGCATGGTCACGGTGCCGTTCAACCCGCAGCTCATCAACACCGGCTCCAAGCTCGTGCTGATCGATACCGGCAACGGTGTCGCCAATCTCGAGCCCAGCAAGGGCGCGGTCGGCCGCACGCTGCAGAACCTCCAGGCCGCCGGTGTCGACCCCAAGAGCATCGACGTCGTGCTGCTCTCGCATCTGCATCCCGACCACACCAACGGCATTCGTCTCGCCGACGGCGCGCTTGCCTTCCCCAATGCGGAGATCATGGTGCCAGGCAAGGACTGGGAGTTCTGGACCAGCGAGGACAACGCCGCCAAGGCCGAGTCCAACGCGATGATGAAGAACTACTTCGCCAACGTGAAGAAGACCTTTGCCGGCCTCGAATCCAAGGTGACGAAGTACGAGTGGGGCAAGGAGGTCGCACCGGGCATCACCTCGATCGCGACGCCCGGTCACACCCCGGGGCACACCTCGTTCGCGGTCGCCTCAGGCGATTCCAAGGTGCTGATCCAGTCCGACGTCACCAACATCCCGGAGTTCTTCCTGCGCAATCCGGACTGGCATGTGGTGTTCGACACCGATGCAGCGCTGGCGCAGGAAACCCGCCACAAATTCTACGACATGGCGGCGGCCGAGAAGGCGACCGTGATCGGCTTCCACTTCACCTTCCCCTCGGTCGGCCATGTCGAGAAGGACGGCGCCAAATATCGCCTGATCCCGTCGGCGTGGAATCCGACGATCTGAGCCGATTTGCAGATTTGTACCAGGGATCGGGCCGCCACTTGGCGGCCTGATTGTTTGGGCAACCGTTCAGAAACCCAGCGTTTCCAAATCCGACCGGTCCATGCACTTGCATCTATCGGTCGAGATCGCTTAAGTGCCGACCCGGCACTCCCGCTGAAGATTTCGAGGACACTCCATGGCCTACAATATCGTCACGATCGCCGGCAGCCTGCGCAAGGACAGCTTTTCGCTCAAGATCGCCAATGCGCTCGCCAAGCTCGCGCCGGCCTCGCTCAAGCTCGAGGTCATCACGCCGGCCGGCATCTCGTTCTTCAACCAGGACCTCGAGGGAGCGCCGCCGGCGGATTGGCTGTCTTTCCGCGAAAAAATCCAGAAATCGGACGGCGTCATCTTCGTCACGCCGGAATACAATCGCGCGATCCCGGGGGTGCTGAAGAACGCCATCGACGTCGCCTCGCGGCCCTATGGCAAGAGCTCGTTCAACGACAAGCCGGTGGGCATCATCGCGAACTCGCCGGGCCCGCTCGGCGGCGTCAGTGCCGCCAAGACGCTCCAGAACATCCTGCCGGGCATTTCCGGCCCGATCATGCAGCAGCCGGAGGCCTATCTGAACGGGGTGGGCGACGCGTTCGATGCCGACGGCAACCTGACCAAGGAGTCCCTGAAGCCGGTGCTCCAGGCCTATATCGACGCGTTTGCGGTGCACGTCGCGAAGCATCACGGCTGAGGCCGCGAACCCCGGGTCTCCGTCATGGCCGGGCAAAAGCGCGAAGCGCGTCTTCGCGCTAGATGTCCCGGCCATCCACGTCTTTGCCGAATTGACGAAGAACGTGGATGCCCGGCACAAGGCCGGGCATGACGGCTGAGCCAGGCATTGGAACGCCAAGCGGGCGGGCAATTAGCACGCCCTTAACCAACCTGTCCCATCTTCCCAGGATGGTCTCCCGCGCGCGCCTGAAATCGATCCTGACCGGTCTTGCCCTCTATGCGATGGCGGCCGCCATCGTCGGCTATTTCGGCGTCAACGCCTATACCGGCAAATACGGCCTCAACGCCCGCCAGGAGCTCGACCAGGAGATCGTGGCGCTGACCAGCGAACTGGCGCAGCTCAAGCGGGAGCGCGCCAGGAGCGAGCAGCGCGTTTCGCTGCTGCGCTCCGCGAAGATCGACCCCGACATGCTGGACGAGCGGGCGCGCTTCCAGCTCGACTACGTCAATCCGCGCGATCTCGTCCGGACGATCCCGGCGAACTGACACGCGAGCGGCACAAGCGCCATTTGCGGGGTTTGCGGTCTGCCGCTGACTCCATCGAGCCAGCGCGATTGCGATATGCAAGCAGCCCGTTGCTTCCTGCGGCTGACGTGAGCGGGTCTGCGATCGGTATCCACACACGATGCGGGAGTCAGGGAGCTAAATGTTGCCCGATCCGCGTCAAAGATTTTGCAATATTACGATCACGTTGCAGTGCGGCATAATGAAAGTCGTGCCATGCCGCCGCGGTGCTTTCCAAGGGCGTTTGACTTGGGTTAGACAGGGCTGAAGTTTTCTCTGACCCGGAATTCCCATGGCCGCACCCAAGAAAGCCGCCGCAAGCACTGCACAGGACAAGACCGACGGCGGTTCGCCCCCGGAATTCACCAGAGAGCAGGAGCTCAAGGCGCTCCGCGACATGCTCCTGATCCGGCGGTTCGAGGAAAAGGCCGGCCAGCTCTACGGCATGGGCGCGATCGGCGGCTTCTGCCACCTTTATATCGGCCAGGAGGCCGTGGTGGTCGGGATGCAGATGGCCCTGAAGCCGGGCGATCAGGTCATCACCGGCTATCGCGATCACGGCCATATGCTCGCCACCGGCATGGAGGCCAAAGGCGTCATGGCCGAGCTCACCGGCCGTCGCGGCGGCTATTCCAAGGGCAAGGGCGGCTCCATGCATATGTTCAGCAAGGAGAAGCACTTTTACGGCGGCCACGGCATCGTCGGCGCACAGGTCTCGCTCGGCACGGGGCTCGCTTTCGCCAATCACTATCGCGACAACGACAATGTCAGCGTCACCTATTTCGGCGACGGCGCGGCCAACCAGGGCCAGGTCTATGAGAGCTTCAACATGGCGGAGCTCTGGAAGCTGCCGGTGATCTACGTCATCGAGAACAACCGCTACGCCATGGGCACTTCGGTCTCACGCGCCTCGGCGCAGCAGGATTTCTCCAAGCGCGGCGCCTCCTTCAACATTCCCGGCCAGCAGGTCGACGGCATGGACGTCCGCGCCGTGAAGGCCGCCGGCGACGAGGCGGCGGCCTGGTGCCGCGCCGGCAAGGGACCCTTCATCCTGGAGATGCAGACCTACCGTTATCGCGGCCACTCGATGTCCGATCCCGCAAAGTACAGAACGCGCGAGGAGGTCGAAAAAGTCCGCCACGACCAGGATCCGATCGAGCAGGTGCGCAACCGCCTGTTGGCCGCCAAGGTCAGCGAGCAGGATCTGAAGGCGATCGACGCCGAGGTGCGCGACATCGTCAACGCGTCCGCCGATTTCGCCCAGCATGATCCCGAGCCGGATGCCGCCGAGCTCTGGACCGATATTTACCGCTGAACGCGCGCAAGCTTTCTTTTGGAGCCGATATGCCAATTCAAGTGCTGATGCCCGCGTTGTCGCCCACGATGGAGAAGGGCAACCTTTCCAAATGGCTGAAAAAAGAGGGTGAGACGATCAAGTCCGGCGACGTCATCGCCGAGATCGAGACCGACAAGGCGACCATGGAGGTCGAGGCGACCGATGAAGGTACGCTCGGCAAGATCCTGATCCCCGAGGGCACCGCCGACGTGGCCGTGAACACACCGATCGCGACAATTCTGGCCGATGGCGAAAGTGCCGCCGATCTCGCCAAGGCGCCCGCGCCTGCCCAGCAGCAGAAGGCTGCCGAATCCGTAGCCCCTGCCGCCGCGAAGACCGAGGCTCCAGCTCCCAAGGCTGCGCCGGCGCCGCAGGCCGTCGCAGAACCCGACCCGGAAGTGCCCGCCGGCACCGAGATGGTGACGCAGACCATCCGCGAAGCCCTGCGCGATGCTATGGCCGAAGAGATGCGCCGCGACGCCGACGTCTTCGTGATGGGCGAAGAGGTTGCCGAATACCAAGGCGCCTACAAGGTGACGCAAGGGCTGCTTCAGGAATTCGGCGCCAAGCGCGTCATCGACACGCCAATCACGGAACACGGCTTTGCCGGCATCGGCGTCGGCGCCGCGATGACCGGGTTGAAGCCGATTGTCGAGTTCATGACCTTCAACTTCGCTATGCAGGCGATCGACCAGATCATCAACTCCGCGGCCAAGACGCTCTATATGTCCGGCGGCCAGATGGGCTGCTCCATCGTATTCCGCGGGCCCAACGGCGCCGCTTCCCGCGTGGCCGCCCAGCACAGCCAGGATTATTCGTCCTGGTATTCCAACGTCCCGGGCCTCAAGGTCGTCGCGCCGTTCTCGGCCGCTGATTACAAGGGCCTGCTCAAGGCTGCGATCCGCGATCCCAATCCGGTGATCTTCCTCGAGAACGAGATGCTCTACGGCCACACTGGCGAGGTGCCGAAGCTCGACGATTTCGTGATTCCGATCGGCAAGGCGCGCATCGTGCGCTCCGGCAGCCATGTCACGATCATCTCGTGGTCGAACGGCATGAGCTACGCGCTGAAGGCCGCCGACGAACTCGCCAAGGACGGCATCGAGGCCGAAGTGATCGACCTGCGCACGCTGCGTCCGATGGACACCGACACCATCGTCAACTCCGTCAAAAAGACGGGACGTGCCGTCACGGTGGAAGAGGGCTGGGCCCAGAGCGGTGTCGGCGCCGAGATCGCCGCGCGGATCATGGAGCATGCCTTCGACTATCTGGATGCGCCTGTAACCCGGGTCTCCGGCAAGGACGTGCCGATGCCGTATGCCGCGAACCTGGAAAAGCTCGCGCTGCCTTCGGCTGCCGAAGTGGTCGAGGCCGCCAAAGCCGTCTGCTACAGGTAGACCATGGCGGGTCCGAAGGAGCAGCCATTGCCACCCGACGTCCTCGTCCGCGATGATGCGGTCGAGATCCTGCGCGTGTTCGTGCTGGACGGCGGGCTGTCGATGGCGTTCCAGCGGGCCTTCGACGAGCCCGACATGTGGGGCCTGCTGCTCGTCGATCTCGCCCGTCACGCCGCGCGCGCCTATGCGCGCGAGAGCGAATACACCGAGGAGGACGCGCTGAACCGGATCATCGAGATGTTCCAGGCCGAGATCGAGCGTCCCACCGACACCGGCACCACGACGCCGCGCGGGAAGGGGCACTGACCGTGGCGATCGAAGCCTATCATTTCGATTTCATGCTGGAGGCGATCCGCGAGGCGGAAGCCTCGATCGTGCAAGGCGGCCTGCCGATCGGCGCCGTGCTGACCCGCGACAACAAGGTCATTGCCCGCGGCCACAACAACCGCGTGCAGGAAAACAACCCGATCCTGCACGGCGAGATGAGTTGCCTGCGCGAGGCGGGTGCGATTTCGTTCCACGATACCGTCATGTACACCACGCTGTCGCCATGCGCGATGTGTGCCGGTGCGCTCGCACTGTTCAAGGTGAAGCTCGTGGTGATTGGAGAGTCCGTTACCTTCGAGGGCTCCAAGGACATTCTCGACAAGTTCGGCATCCCGTGGATCGACCTTGCCGACGACCGCTCCATCACCATGATGAAGAATTGGCGTTCCATCCCTGCCAATGAGCGCCTGTGGCAGGGCGACATCGGCAACTAACGTGGTCTGTTCGTCTTCGGTCCGGAGACGGATTTTTGCAAAGTTCTTCTTGAGGTCAGCATGCCCATCAACATCCTGATGCCCGCTCTTTCGCCGACGATGGAGAAGGGCAACCTCGCCAAGTGGCTGAAGAAGGAAGGCGACAAGGTCAAATCCGGCGACATCATCGCCGAGATCGAGACCGACAAGGCGACCATGGAGGTCGAGGCCATCGACGAGGGCACGATCGCCAGGATCCTCGTGCCCGAGGGCACGCAGGACGTCCCGGTCAACGACGTGATCGCGGTGCTGGCCGGCGAGGGCGAGGACGTGAAGGCGGCAGGTGCCGCCAAACCGAGCGCTTCGGCCGCACCTCCGAAAGCTGCTGAAGCTCGCGCTGCTGCGCCGGCTCCTGCGCCTGCTGCGCCCAAGGCCGCGCCGGCGCCCGCCGCAGCACCTGCACCGCAGGCCGCAGCACCGGCTGCGCAGAGCAACGGCCATGCCGGCCGCGTGTTCTCCTCGCCGCTGGCGCGCCGGCTCGCCAAGGAAGCTGGCGTCGATGTTGCGATGGTGACCGGCACCGGCCCGCACGGCCGCGTGGTCGCGCGCGACGTGGAGCAGGCCAAGTCCGGCAAGGGCCTCAAGGCTCCCGCGGCGGCGCCGTCAGGTGCACCCTCGGGCGCGCCGACCATGTCGGACAAGCAGATCCTGGCGCTGTTCGAGCCGGGCTCCTACGAGGTGGTCCCGCATGACGGCATGCGCCGCACGATTGCGCAGCGTCTGACCGCGTCGATCCAGAACGTCCCGCACTTCTATCTCACCATCGACTGCGACATCGGCAAGCTGCTCGCCGCGCGCGAGGAGATCAATGCGGCTGCTCCCAAGGATAAGGAGAAGAAGCCGCTCTACAAGATCTCGGTCAACGACTTCGTCATCAAGGCGATGGCGGTGGCGCTGCAGAAGATCCCGAATTGCAATGTGAGCTGGACCGAATCCGGCATGGTCAAGCATCACCATTCCGACGTCGGCGTCGCCGTGGCGATGCCGGGCGGCCTGATCACGCCGATCATCCGCAAGGCCGAGACCAAGACGCTGTCGACCATCTCCAACGAGATGAAGGATTTTGCGGCACGCGCGCGCTCGCGCAAGCTGAAGCCCGAAGAGTACCAGGGCGGCACGACGGCCGTCTCGAACCTCGGCATGTTCGGCATCAGCCACTTCACTGCCGTGATCAATCCGCCGCATGCGACCATCCTCGCGGTCGGCACCAGCGAGGAGCGGCCTGTAGTCCGCGGCGGCAAGATCGAGATCGCGAACATGATGAGCGTGACCCTGTCCTGCGATCACCGCGCCATCGACGGCGCGCTCGGCGCGGAACTGATCGGCGCCTTCAAGCAGCTGATCGAAAATCCCGTCATGATGATGGTCTGACGCGCGGTAGAGGGGGCACCGTTGCATGTCCGTACCCGCTGGCCATGGATGTCGCTGCTGCTTGGAGCAGTCGTCGCGCTCAACCCGATTGGGCTCGATCTTCTTTACTCCGCGTTCTTTGCCGGTGAACAACTGGCACGGAACATCGCCCAGCCGGTCGTGCTGATCGCCTTGGCCGTAATGGCTTTGGCGACGATGCTCGAATGGCTGGTGAGGTCTTTTCTGATCAAGCGCCGCGCCCGCGGCGCCTCTTGAGTTGAATGGGAGCCGCCATGGCCGACACATCCTTCGACATCATCATCATCGGCTCCGGTCCGGGCGGCTATGTCACCGCAATCCGCGCCGCCCAGCTCGGCTTCAAGGTCGCGATCGTCGAGAAATCCTATCTCGGCGGCATCTGCCTCAACTGGGGCTGCATCCCGACCAAGGCGCTGCTGCGCTCGGCCGAGATCTACCACTACATGCAGCACGCCAAGGATTACGGCCTGTCCGCCGAAAACGTCTCGTTCGACCCGAAGGCGGTGGTGCAGCGCTCGCGCGGTGTCTCGAAGCGGCTGAACGATGGCGTTGGCTTCCTGATGAAGAAGAACAAGGTCAGCGTGATCTGGGGCGCGGCCTCGATCGACGCGCCCGGCAAAGTCACCGTGAAGAAGTCGGACGTCGAGGGCCCCAAGGGTGCGCTGGGCGAGGGAACGTATCAGGCCAAACACATTATCGTCGCGACCGGCGCGCGGCCGCGGGTGCTGCCGGGCCTCGAACCCGACAAGAAGCTGATCTGGACTTATTTCGAGGCGATGGTGCCGGAGCGGATGCCGAAATCGCTGCTGGTCGTCGGCTCCGGCGCGATCGGCATCGAGTTCGCCTCCTTCTTCCACACCATGGGCTCGGACGTCACCGTGGTCGAAGTGCTGCCGCAGATCCTGCCGGTGGAGGACGCCGAGATCGCCGGCCTGGCCCGCAAGCGTTTCGAGAAGCAGGGCATCAAGATCCTGTCCTCGACCAAGGTCACCAAGCTCGAGAAGAAGGCCGACAGCGTCGTCGCTACCATTGACGACGGCAAGGGCAAGCCTGTGACGACCGAGTTCGAGCGTGTGATCTCGGCGGTCGGCGTCGTCGGCAACATCGAGAACCTTGGACTCGAGAAGCTCGGCGTGAAAACGGATCGCGGCGTCATCGTGATCGACGGCTACGGCAAGACCAACATCCCCGGCATCTATGCCATCGGCGATGTCGCGGGGCCGCCGATGCTGGCTCACAAGGCCGAACATGAAGGCGTGATTTGCGTCGAGGCGATCAAGGGCCTGCATCCGCACGCCATGGACAAGAACCTGATCCCGGGCTGCACCTATTGTCAGCCGCAGGTGGCCTCCGTCGGCCTCACCGAAGCCAAGGCCAAGGAGAACGGCCGCGAGATCCGCGTCGGCCGCTTCCCCTTCGTCGGCAACGGCAAGGCCATCGCGCTCGGCGAGGACCAGGGCTTGGTCAAGGTGATCTTCGACAAGAAGACCGGCCAGCTGCTTGGCGCCCACATGATCGGCGCGGAGGTCACCGAGCTGATCCAGGGCTACGTCGTCGCCATGAACCTTGAGACCACGGAAGAGGAGCTGATGCACACGGTGTTCCCGCATCCGACCCTGTCGGAGATGATGAAGGAAGCCGTGCTGGATGCGTATGGACGGGTGCTGAATATTTGACGGGCGCGCATCGCCGCCCACCACCGTCATTGCGAGCGAAGCGAAGCAATCCAGACTGCCTCCGCGGAAAGACTCTGGATTGCTCCGCTGCGCTCGCAATGACGAGCGGAGGGATCTGTTTGCAAAACAAGAAGGAAATCACCCCATGCAAGACAACGACAACCTCACCATCGAACGCCCGACCTTCGTCACCCATCTCGAATGCGCGATGGAGGGCGATCATTACGCCGCCGACCGGGTCCACAACCTCTCCAAGGCCGGCAAGCCGCTGCTGGTGCGCTACGACCTTGCCGGTGTGAAGACGGCGCTGACGAAAGACGCGCTCGCCCAGCGCCCCGCCGACATGTGGCGCTACCGCGAGCTTTTGCCGGTGCGTAAATGTCAGGATATCGTCTCGCTCGGCGAGGTCACGACGCCGCTGATCCGGCTGCCCAAGCTCGGTGCAAAACTCGGCGGCGGCGAGATCATCGTCAAGGACGAGGGGCGCTTGCCGACCGGCTCGTTCAAGGCGCGCGGCCTCGTGATGGCGGTGTCGATGGGCAAGGCGCTCGGCATCAAGCATATGGCGATGCCGACCAACGGCAATGCCGGCGCGGCGCTCGCGGCTTATGCGACCTCCTGCGGCATCAAGACCACGATCTTCTGCCCGGCCGATACGCCGGAGGTGAACGTCAGCGAGATCGAGCTGCAGGGCGCCACCGTCTACCGCGTCAACGGCTATATCGACGATTGCGGCAAGATCGTCGGCGAGGGCAAGGCGAAAGTCGGCTGGTTCGACACCTCGACCTTGAAGGAGCCGTACCGCATCGAAGGCAAGAAGACGATGGGGCTCGAACTCGCCGAGCAGCTCGGCTGGGACGTGCCCGACGTGATCTTCTATCCGACCGGCGGCGGCACCGGCCTGATCGGCATGTGGAAGGCGTTCGACGAACTAGAGAAGATCGGCTTCATCGGCAGCAAGCGCCCGCGCATGGTCGCGGTGCAAGCCTCCGGCTGCGCCCCCATGGTGCGCGCCTATGAGGCCGGCACCGAGCATGCGACGCGCTGGGAGGACGCTCACACCATCGCGTCAGGCATTCGCGTGCCGCAGGCGATCGGCGACTTTCTCATTTTGCGCGCGGTGCGGCAGAGCAACGGTTTTGCCATTGCCGTCGACGACGATAAGATCTCATCGGCGCTCAGCGAGGTCGCGCGCGAGGAGGGGCTGTTGCTCTGCCCCGAAGGTGCTGCCACCTACGCCGCCTACAAGGACAGCCTCGCCGACGGCCGCGTCAGCAAGTCCGACCGCGTGATGCTGTTCAACTGCGCCACCGGCCTGAAATACCCGCTGCCGCCGGTCACCCGCACGCTCGATCGCCACAAGCCGATCGACTATTCGCAGTTCTAGCGCGGCATTTCGTCCCTTCAGGAACGATCCCTCTTCCCGTACGCGGGAAGAGACTAAAACAACAATGACATTGCTGGGAGAAGACAATGAAGGCCGCCTGGGCTGCGCTGATTGCTATTCTCGCTGTTGCAGGCGCCGCGCGCGCCGACGACTATCCCTCGCGTCCCATCACCATCATCGTTCCCTTCGCCGCCGGCGGTCCGTCGGATGCGATGGCGCGAGTGCTTGCCGAGCGGATGCGGACATCGCTTGGGCAGCCGCTGGTGATCGAGAACGTCACCGGCGCGGGCGGCTCGATCGGCGTCGGCCGCGCCGTGCATTCGGCCCCCGACGGCTACACGATCTCGTTCGGCCATCTCGGCACCCACGTTGCCAACGGCGCCGTCTACAAGCTCAATTACGACCTGGTCGCGGACCTGGAGCCGGTGGTGCTGCTGCCGAGCAATCCGATGATCGTCGTCAGCAAGAACGCGGTGCCCGCGACCTCGCTGAAGGAGCTGCTGGACTGGCTGAAGTCGCGACCGTCGCCGCCGACCGCCGGCACCGCCGGCGCGGGCTCGGGTAGCCACATCGCCGGGGTCTATTTCGAGAGCGTCAGCGGCATCAAGCTGCAATACGTACCGTATCGCGGCACCGCGCCCGCCCTGAACGATCTCATTGCCGGCCAGATCGACGTCATCGTCGACCAGACCTCGAACTCCATCAACCAGGTCCGCGCCGGCACCATTCGCGCCTACGCCATCACCGATGACAGGCGCCTGTCGTCGGCGCCCGACATCCCGACGGCGGAGGAGGCGGGCCTGAAGGGCTTCAACATGACGCTCTGGTCCGGCATGTGGGTGCCGAAGGGCACGCCAAAGGCGATCGTCGCCAAGCTCAATGCCGCTGCCGTGGAAGCGCTGAACGATCCCGGCGTGAAGAAGCAGCTCGAAAGTCAGGGGCTTGAGATGACACCCCAGGATCAGCTCACGCCCGAGGCCCTGGGCGCCCGCCAGAAGGCGGAGATCGCGAAGTGGTGGCCAATGATCAAGGCGGCGAACATCAAGGTGGAGTGAGCGCCGTGTCGCCAGGGCTCGGCGCCAGCGTATCACGTCTCGGTTTGATCGGAGCCGGACAGGGCCATCCGCAGACATTCAAGCAGAGCGGGCGTGGAGAACGGCTTCGCCAGAAAGCAGATAGCGCCCGCTTTCAGCGCGCGGTCGCGCACGGCATCGTCGGGAAAAGCCGTCATGAAAATGAAGGGCGTGTGGTGACCAAGGCTGCGCATGTGCGTCAAGAGCTCAAGGCCGCCCATCAACGACATCTGCACATCCGCGATCACGCAGGACGTCGTCTTCAGTTCGGCCGATTGAAGAAATTCGTCAGCGGAGCGAAAGATGTTGACCGTGTATCCCCGCGACGTCAGCAGATTATTGGTCGCAAGGCGGACTGATCGATCATCGTCGATGACGGAAATGGCCGAGGGGATTGACAAGATGATCGCTCCTGATCGGGGAGCCGCCGATCACGGTGCCGCACTTGACGAAAGTGAGCCCTTGGAGCGAGCTTGAAAAGCATACTTAGGTTTGCACCTTTCCGCCCGGGCGTGAGATTCCGAGCGCCTCCACCATTCTGACGAGATCGGCCAACGACTTGGCGCCCATTTTCCGCATGATCTGCCCGCGGTAGATCTTGACGGTAATCTCAGCCAATCCGAGCTCGGCAGCGACTTGCTTGTTCATCAGGCCGGACGCCACCAGGGCGAGGATGTCGCGCTGGCGCGCGCTCAAACCCTCGAATCGGGACCGCACTCCCGCGACCGACTCCTCGGCATTGCGTCGCTTGCGATCCCGTTCGATCGCGGCCTGAACCGCATCCAGCATGTCCTGGTCGCGCACCGGCTTGGTCAGAAAATCGATGGCGCCGCTCTTCATGGCCCTGACGGTCATCGGAATATCACCATGACCGGTGATGAAGATAATGGGCGTGTGAATGTTCGCCTTCGCTAGGTCCGACTGCAGGTCAAAGCCGCTTGAGCCCGGCAGGCGGATGTCGAGCACAAGGCAGCTGGGGACCGCCGGTGGCTTGGCTTCCATGATCTCCGCCGCGGAGCCGAAAGCCTCGACCTTGAGGCCGACGGATTGAAAGAGGTTGGTGAGCGCACGGCGCATCGATGGATCGTCGTCGACGATCAAGACGATCGGATCGTCGGAACTCGTCTGCACCGTCGCCACCTTGGGAAGGTCGGTCACGACGTGTCCTCGATCGGCAAGGGCAGGGCAATCTGGAATGTTGCTCCGCTTCCGTCATTGGGGAAGGCCGAGAGCCGGCCCGCATGAGCCTCGATGATCGATCGGCAGATCGACAGTCCCATCCCCAGGCCGCTCGGCTTTGTCGTGAAGAAAGGTGTGAAGATGCGCTCCGTCGCGCCGTCGCCGAGGCCGACCCCGCTGTCTGTCACGATCAGGAGCATGCGGCCTTCGCCGTGCTCGCTCGCCTGGCTGGAGCGGATCGCAAGCTCGCGCGGACGGTCCACATTGGCGTGCATGGCTTCAATCCCGTTCATGACCAGGTTGATCAGCACCTGCTGCAGCTGGATCCGGTCGCCGCAAACGCTGGGTAGAGCGGACGCCAGCTCCATTCGTACCGACACGGCATGGGTGGCAAGCTCGCGGCGGACGAGCGCCACCGTCTCCCTGACGAGCTGGTTCATGTCGACCGGAGCCATCTCGATCTCGGTCTTCTTCGCAAGCGTTCTGATCCGGCGGATCACCTCGCTGGCGCGATTGGCGTCCTCGACGATCCATTCCACGGAACGGCGTGCGGCATTCAGTTGGGCTGGTTCGCGGCCGAGCCATCCGATACAGGCATCCGCATTGGAGATCACGGCGGCCAAGGGCTGATTGATCTCGTGGGCGATCGAGGCCGTGAGTTCGCCGAGCATCGTGACACGCGTCACGTGAGCTAGTTCGGCTTGCGCCTTGCGCAGCGCTTCTTCGGCCTGCTCGGCGCGGATGGCCGCCGTCACGTCGCTGCTGACGCCACGATAACCGAGAAAGTTGCCGTTCGCGTCGTGCAAGGGCTTGCCGCTGGTGCGCACGTAGATCGGAGATCCGTTGCGATCCTTGCTTCGGTAGACCAGGTCGCGAAACGGAAGGTGGGCATCGAGCGTCGCGCGATGCCGCTCCCACTTCTCGGGCTCGAGCTCGGCATCGGGTGGAATGTCCCAACGGGCGAGGCCGATCACGCCCGTGGGCACGGGACCGGCCGTGTCGGCATGTTCCGAAATCCGTGTGATACGGTGGTCCGGCCCGCTCTCCCAAAACCAGTCCGAGGCGGTTTCGGCATAGTCGCGAAATCGCTGCTCGGACAGCTTGAGCTCGTCAAAGGCTTTTTGCAGCGCTTGTCTGGCGGCAAACTGCTCGGTGACATCGACGTGGGTGCCGATGATTTCCGTGACATCGCCGTCCCCGCCGACGACGGGATGCCCCTCCGTATGGACGTGTCGTACGGAACCGTCCGGACGCAAAATCCGAAAATCAACTTCGAAAGGCTGCTTTTGCCGGATTGCCTGACGTTCCACATCGACGATCCGGCGAAAGTCTTCGGCGAGGATCCGTTGTTGGAAAGCCTGCGCCGACAGATCGATCTGGTCCGGGTTGAATCCGAACAGGCGATAGAGTTCGGCCGATCGGTAGGCAAACTCCTGACTGCGCACGTTCCAGGCCCAGCTGCTCGTGTGGCTGAGGCGCTGGGCTTCGGTCAGATAGGCTTCGCTGCGACGCAGCCGCTGTTCGGTTTCCTTTGCCGTAGTGACGTCAGTGACCGCTCCGACAAACTCGATGTGGCCGGATCCATGTCTCACCACGCGTGCCACGGAATGGAGATATTTGATGGTTCCATCGGGCATCAGCAGGCGATATTCATGGTCGAAATCGCCGACCTCACGGAAGGCCCGATCAAGGGTCTTGCTGACCGCATTGCGATCTTCCGGATGAATGCGCTGGAAAACGAAATCGAGCGTCGGTTTGACCTGCGGGTCACATTGGAAGATGCGAAAGGTCTCCCTGGACCAGACGGCCTCGCGGGTTGCCAGGCTCAGGCCGAAGCTGCCGGTGCGGCTCAACTCCTGCGCTTGGGCAAGGTAGGCCTCGCTCTGCCGCAGCGCATCCTCCGCCTCCTTGCGCTGGGTGATGTTTTCGCAGGCGACCAGCACGATCGGCGTGCCGTCGCCGCGTCGCATGGCCTTGGCGTTCTCACGGACCCAGAGAACCGAGCCGTCCTTCCGGATCTTGCGAATCTCCCAGGTGTGCGACTGGTCCACGGTTTCCAGGCACAGCCCGACACAGCGACGGACGAAATCGCGGTCCTCTTCGAAAAAGACGTTCAGCACAGATTGGCCGGTCAACTCGGCCGCCGTGTAGCCCAGTTGCGCGGCGCCAAATGTATTTACGTTGAGCACCGTTCCGGCCGGATCGACCATGAAATACATGACCGGATTGTGCTCGAACACTTGTCGCCATTGCTTCACGGCGTCGCGCAGGTCGGCATTGTCCTGCCGCCAGCCATCCCCAGTCGCGGGCTCGCCTTTCCCCGCATTGCCGAGAGATCGAAGCGCCGCAAGGCCGCCGAGCAGGAATTGCGCGGCCGAATTCCCTAGTTTTGCGATCTGGCCAGGCATCATCGCAAGCGTCCCGGCCCGCGTGGGGCAGGGAGAGTAGAGCACTTTGCGACAGCAGGGGCAATTCCCTGATCAAAGCAGGATTCCGCATCGAAAGTTCGCGGGCTCCGTGCAGCTTGCCAGCGTTGCGCCGTCTCGTTGCGAGCGGACGAAACTCCGGTAAATCACCGGACAAACCTATGTATAGGTCGCGCAATCCTAGTCATACGCTGCATTTACCTCCGTACAATTGAGCGGCCCGTCACATGGGGACTAGTCTCACCGGCAATCCAGTGGTGTCGATCGCAACGCTTGAACAGTTGAGTAGCGCGGGGTCGTGCACTCAAGAGGCCAGCTTCGCCTCCGCCGGCGCTGACTTGCCGATGATCTGGTCACGATTGAGAAGCCGCATTTCGTTGACGAACGTGATGATTGTGCATCAGCGCCCGTGGGGATCCTCGACCGTCAGAGGCGCCCATCAGAGGCCAGGAGGAGAGGATCATGTGCGATAAGCCCGAACACTCCGAGCGCCCTTCCGCCGCAAAAAGCTGCGCCGTCTGCAGCGGGAAGTTCGGCCTGATCCGGTATTATTCCTGGCGAGCGCCGCTTTGCTCCCGGAAATGTCTCGATCGCTTCAGAGCGCGCCGCGAACGCGATCGCCGATGGCTGTTTCGGTCTCAGGCGGCGTAAGCACCAGTCACCGGATCCGCTGCGTTCGGCAATTCTGTATCGGGAGGCTGCGCGTTGAACCGTTGTTGCAAGCTCCTCTTGGCGATCACGCTGCCGCTTTCGTTGATGACTGGAGCGGAGGCGGACGAGGCTGGACAGGATGGCGCACATCGTCATCCGCCTCGGGATCTGCTCCTCCACGAGCAGTTCTATTCGAGTTGGCACATGCGGGACAATCCGGTGCTGACTTGCTGCAACAACGCCGACTGCTACCCGACCGAGATACGGCGGGTCGAGGGGAGCATCTACGCGCTGCGCCGGGAAGACGGGAAATACATCCTCATTCCGCCTCAGAAGGTCGAGCGAAACAGGGATAATCCCGACGGCCGCAACCATCTTTGCGCGCCGCCGCCGTCCGCCTCTCTCGTCGACACGGTCTACTGCTTTGCGCTCGGAGGTGCCACATGAGGTTCATATTGGTGAACGGCAGGACCCCTTTTCGCAAAACGTCCTGCCTCTGGTGCTGCGAGGAGATCAGCGGCGGCTATCTGCGCGATGCGAAGACGCTGCTGCCCTACTGCGGCTACGAGTGTTACGCGCTTCATGGCGAAGCTGCGCCGCTGATCGAGGGGCGCACACGAGCGGCGTCTTGAGCGGATAGGAGGGCGAAACGGGCGGTGGATTTGCCGTCCGGGCGAGAGGACATCGCGATGAGATTCATGTTCGTCAATCAGGAAGGGCCTCGCCACGGCGGTACCTGCAGCGCGTGCGCGCAGCCGCTGGGCGCGAGTTACGTCCGCCATGTGCCCGCTGAGCGGCGGTACTGCGACTATGATTGCTACCGTCGATATCAGCAGACGGCTGTGGAAATGCTCTGGCCTTACCGCAGTTCGCTCGAAGCGATCACGGTGTCGAGCTGGAACTGGATACTGCAGACGGGCGCGCTCTCGCGCTCGCTGACGGAAGCATTTCTGCGCGCGTACGAACCCTCTGACCACGGAAGGAGGTGACGGCTCGCCAAACGATGCGGACCCGCGCAGAGAGGTCGGTCGCAGTCACTGCATCCAGCTTCACGCCGCGTCCAGCCCCGGCGTCGCGAAGCTAGGGCGCGGCGGCTGCGGCCGATGCCGTCGGCATCGCGCCCCTGTTCGGCGTCGTAACGCGCTGCTCGGACTTCCCCGCGACGACGCTGCTGGCCTCAAACCTCGCACGATAGACCAGCACGTTCTCGATCACGCGCTGGACGTAGTTGCGCGTCTCCGACAGCGGGATGCGCTCGACCCAGTCGACCGGATCGACCTTGGGATCCCTGGGGTCGCCGCGCGCCTGCACCCATTCGCGCACGCGGCCCCGGCCGGCATTGTAGCCGGCGAAGGTCATGATCTGGTTGCCGCGATATTCCGACATGAGCGCACTGAGCTCGGCCGCGCCCATCTGCGTGTTGTAGACGGGATCGGAGACCATCTTGTCCCAGTCATAGGTCAGGCCGAAGCGCTTTGCGGTGTCGCGGCCCGCTTCCGGCGTCACCTGCATCAGCCCGACTGCGTTGGCGGCCGATTTGTCGCGCTGGTCGAACGAGCTTTCGGTGCGCGCCACCGAATAGATCACGCTGGGATCGATCGCGGGCGCCACCTGCTTATGTTCAGGGATGCCGATGGTCGGGAAGGCGTAGTGATCGAGCGCGAGCCCGCGCGCCAGCGCCGACTTGCCGACCTCCAGCATCACGCGCGCATCGTTGCGCCGGCCGGCGAGCTCGCCGAGCGCTTCGAGTGCGGCGACGTCGGTGCTCTCCTTGGCAAAATCCTCGGCGAAGTAAAACACCATGTCGCGCTCACCGACGCCGTAGAGCATGTCGGCGGCGCGCACGCGCTCGTCCGCGGGCGGCGCGTCGACTGCTGCCAGCACGGGCGAGGGCGCACGCAGCTCGATGCGGTCGAGACCGAGCCTGGCGCGGGCGAGCTGGCCGTAATAGGCGGTCGGATAGCGCGCCGCCGCCTGATAGCTCAGGCGCGCATCGGCCGGTGCGTTCATTGCCTCGGCCGCGCGGCCGCGCCAATAATGCGCGCGCGACAGCGCGATCGGATTGGCGGAGCCTTCGTCGATCGCGGCGAAATGCGTCATCGCCGCCTTGGGATCATCGAGATAGCGCAGCGCGATCCAGCCGCACATGAAGTGATAGTCGGCGCGATAGACCTCCATCGCGGGCACGGCTGCCGAGCGCACCAAATCATAGGCGGTTTTGAACTTGCCCTGGTCGAGCAGCTTTCGCGCGAGCAGGCGGCGCTCGCGCCACCAGGCGTCGGTGTCTTGCGCCGCCATCGTATCGGGCGCGGCGGCCAGGATCACCTCGGCCGCGTCGTCGATGCGGTCATTCTGGAGATGCCATTGCGCGCGGCACAGCACATAGCCGAGGTCGCGGCGCGCCTCGGCCGAAATGTCCTCCAGGTAATCCTTGGCCTTGCTGGCCTTGCCGGTGACTGCGGCGCAGGCCTTGACGATCGCGAGCGCATCCTCGCCGAGCCGCTTGGCTGCGCGCCGCGCCCCCGCATAGTCCTTGGCGCCGAGCCGCTTGTCCATGCGGGCGCGATGATCCTCGGCGGTCAGGAGATCGCGGAACGCTTGGTAGGAATCCTCCTCACTGCGCTCGGACAATTCGTCCGTGCGCCAGGCATCGCGCACGAGACGCGCGGCCCTGTCGCTGTCGCCCTCGGTCATCAGCACGCGGGCGAGCGCGAACTTGCCCTTGGCGCTGGTCGGCCGGTCCATCGTGAATTTGTGCACGGTCGCCGCGTTGGCCTTCTCCTGCCACAGCCGCGCCTCGGCGCGGCGGCGGAGCAGCGCGCTGCTCGGCCAGTCCGGATTGGCGGCGAGGAAGGCGGCGTAGCGCTTGAAATTCGCCGTGCTTTCGGAATGGCGCAGCATAAACCAGTCGGCGAGTTTCTGTCCGGCCGGGTCGGCAATGCGGTCGCGCGCCGCGCTGGCGTCCTCGGTCTTGCCCTTCCGCGCGAGATCGATGGCATCCTTCAGCGCGGCGAGATCGCCAGTCAGCGGCGGGGCTGCCGGCTTGTCCGAGGGCGCGTCGTCCTGCTTCTTCGACTTGCGCTTGGCCTCGGCATGCTTGCCGTGCCGCGCCTTGCCGGCGGAGGCGTGGCGCTGCTTGCCGGTTTTCGCCTCATGCGTCTTCTTCGGCGCGGACGATTTGTGACCGCTCTTCGCTGCCAGCTCTGTAGGGATGAAGGCCAAAGCGGCCACGGCAACGACACACGCGAGCGAGCGTAGGCACTGGTTCATTCCGTGGTCCCCCTGCGAAACCAGTACAAACCAAAGTCCGCGACGAGATGCGGCTCGAGAATCAAAACGGCGTCAAAATGGTGACACGACGTCGTTTCGCATCCTGAAGCTGTTCCAACAATGCGGCGAAATACGGATGGAGCCAGGGAACCTGTGCAACGGCGGGGCGAGCGGGTCTCTTAACCTTCATTAACGAATACGGCTCGCGCGACGGTTGCGGCGGTTCAGGACGCCTCGAAGCGGCCAAATTGCGCGTATTCCCGGCGGCAAATCCGTTGTATTGGGTTCCAAAGCCTTTCCCCTTCAGCCCATTGTCCCGCGCCCATGCCGATTTTCAACCAGTCGATCCGGCGCAAGATCGTCGGGATTGCGCTCGGCCTCATCATCCTGATGGTCGTCACCGCGATCCTGTCGATGGTGATGTCCAGCCGCGTCGGCCATCTTCTGGATGAGCTGACCGCGCGGTATATTCCGGCTTACGGCCACCTGGCGCGGTCCAATGTGCGTTCGCTGGAGCGGGCGCTGGCGATGCGGCGCATGGTGATCGCCAAAATGCAAACGCCGCCGGACGAGGAGGGCTTTGCGGCGCGGCTGAAGATCTTCAGGGAAACGGACGCCCAGGTCGAGCAGGAGGCCGAAGCCGCGCGAAAGCTGATCAACGCGATCATCGACGATGAGAGCACACCGTCGGACAACGCGGCACTCGCCCGGATCGAGACGCGCATCGAGAATGCAGTCAAGGAGCTTCGCCGCGAACTCGACGAGGAGGACGCCAAGCTGCTCCGGCTGCTCGATGCCAAGGACTTTGCGGCCACGCGCGACGTGCTCGTCCATGTGGACGCGCTCCGCGATCTCTTCACCCAGCGGATCGATGCGATCCGCGCCGAGATGCTCTCGCAGGTGTTCGTGAGCACCGCGCAGGTGATCCGCCATCAGCGCCAGGCGATCATCGTCTCGGGCATCGTGACCATCCTCGCGGCGATCGTCGGACTTGCCTTTGCGATCATGGTCTCCACCGGGATCACGCGACCGGTCCGGCTCTTGCTGGCCGGCACCCGCGAAGTCGAGGCGGGCCGCTTCGACAAGACCATCAGTGTCTCGACGCAGGACGAGATTGGCGAACTCGCCTCCGCCTTCAATCGCATGGTCGAGCAATTGCGCCAGAACGAGCGCATCCGCGAGACCTTTGGCCGCTACATCGATCCCAAGGTGGTGCAGGGGCTGATTGACCGGCCGGAGGTCGCCGTCGACGGCCAGCGCCGGGTGATGACCATCATGTTCTGCGACATGAGCGGCTTCACCGCGATGAGCGAGGGCATGACCCCGCGCGGCTTGGTCAAGGTGATGAACCACTATTTTACCGTCATGTCCGGTCCGATCAGGAGCAACCGCGGCATCATCGACAAATATATCGGCGACGCCATCATGGCCTATTGGGGCCCTCCCTTCATCGAGGAGGAAGAGCCGGCGCTGCTCGCAGGCCTTGCTGCGATCGAAATGGCCGATCAGGTGCCCGCGCTGCAGAAGCAATTGCCGGATCTGCTCGGCATCCGCGCCATGCCCGGGCTTTGCGATCTGCGGATCGGCATCGCCACCGGCGAGGTCCTGACCGGCAGCATCGGCTCCGAGCTGATGATGAGCTTCACCGTGATGGGCGACGCCGTGAACCTCGCCTCACGACTGGAGGCCGTCAACAAGACCTATGGCACCCGTATCCTGATCTCGCAGGCGACGGCGGACGCGATCGGCTCGCACCTCGGATTGCGCGAGGTCGACCGTCTTGCGGTCGCCGGCCAGAGCGCGCCGCAAACGATCTTCGAGGTGATGGGCCGGGCAGGCGCACTCACGGCCGCGCATGAGAGCCTGCGTTCTCACTACGCCGAAGGCCTCGCCGCCTATCGCGCCCGCCGCTTCGACGAGGCCCGCGCCGGCTTCAACGCGGCACTTGAAGCCGTCCCAGGCGACGGCCCCTCGCGGGCAATGCTTGCTCGTATCACGCGGTTCGAGGCCCATCCGCCGGACGAGGGCTGGGACGGCGCCTGGCGGTTGGAGCAGAAATAGTCGGCCGCGCGGGAAAAATTGATTCTACTCGATAACGATGTTCGCAGTGACCTATTTCCCGGGCTTAGGTTTGGTGTCCTTGAGGCGTTTGATGGGGACACGCCGATGACAGAACTTGAGAACAGGCTCGAACGGTTCGAGACGCTCACCGCCGAATGCGAGCTGATCGCCAGGCTCGCCACCGACAGCACCAAGCGTGAGTTTTATCTGAAGCTCTCGGAGCGGTATCGCCAGCTGGCGGTGGACATGCGGCAGGCCATAGCGAGCCAAGCTGCGGCCTGACGCCGGCAATCCGTTCTTAACACTTGGCGCGCATCCTCAATGCAGATGCGGGGACGCCTGCGGCGATTTTCCGCAGTGGAAATGCCGGCGCCCGCTGCGGTGCAGCGCGCCTCGCGAGATTGTTTTGTCGTGCCTCACAGGGCGATCCCATGCGCCTCCTTGCGGTCATCATGTTTGGACTCATGACGGCAGCCTGCAACCAGGAGCAGGAGATCACCGGCTCGACCCCGGTGTGCGCGATGCGGAACTTTACCTCCTTCAATCCCCGCGACATGACCCAGTGCGTTGCCGCCTGCAAGGCGTGCGACCACGGCAACACGGTCACCTGCAGCACGTCGTGCACGCTCAAGGGCGCCCGCTGAGCGGCTCCGCCCCTGGTTCGGGGCCGACGGTGTCTCGACGGTGTTTTGGCACCGGAACGATTCACATGGATCAATCATTGAAGGGATGGCAGGACGCGGAGTCCTTTGGAATGGGTATGCTCGATCCCGGTCGGTTCCTGGTCTCATGCTCTCACTGCGCAGCCTGGCCGATGGCCGCCAATGTAAGACGTTCGAGCTGGTCGGCTTCGCCGAACGAGGTCCGCTTCGTTTGCCCGCGCTGCCGCCGCGAGGAGACCGCGATCATCTCCGCCTCCGGCGAGTTGACGCCGATCCGGCGCGTCGACGTCCCGCCGCGCGACGTCACCGCGGCCTGGGCTCAGGCCCAGCGCCCAAGAGGGCGAGCGTAGCCCGCCGTTTAAGGAGAAGAGGCCGAGCGCAGCCAGCTGAGGGCAAGAGGGCTCGCGTCACCATCCGTCGGGACCTCTGATGAGGCAGTTGGAACTGCCGCGGGAGGTGATCCAAGCAGGTGCAAATGTGCTAGGATCGTCGGCATGAGTTCATCCATGCCCCGTCCAATCCTGCCGCCCCTCGGCGACCGTTTCCGCCTTAACCCGGTCGCGGTGCGCCTTGCGCCGCTGTTCGGCTTCGCGCTGCTGATCGTGTCATGCGCGCTGGGAAGCTTTGCATTGGCCTGTGCCACGCTGTTTGCGGCTTGCGCGGTTGTCGCCGCCGCCATGCTGCCGCTGCGTCCGGCGCTGCTCGTCGTCACGGGCGCCTGGCTGGTGAACCAGGGCATCGGCTTCGGCGCGCTGCACTATCCGATCGACCCCAGCACTATCGCCTGGGGCTTCGTCATCGGCGCTGCTGCGCTGCTATCGACCGCAGCAGCATCGACGGTCCTCCGTAGGCTGCCGCAAGGCCGCACGCCGCTGCTGCTTGCGATTGCATTCGTTGCCGCCTACGCGGTCTATGAGTTCGCGCTGCTTGCCGCGACGCCGGTCCTGGGCGGCGAGGGCGCCTTCACCGCCGCCATCGTGACCCGGATCGGGCTGACCAGCGCCATCTGGCTCGCCGGCCTCGTCGCCGCCTGTGAGATCGTCCGTCTGGCCGATCCGTTCGGGCGCGCGATGCGGAACGCCTGAGCGCCAACCAAGGCACTGAAGTCCGGTCATGCCGATAACCGGACCTTTGCCCAGCGCTGCAAGGCGACCGCTGTCCAAACCGTCTCGACAAACCCGAACGGCCAGGCGCCCTGGAGAAAGCCATAGACCCCGCTGAGCGCGCAGGCTGCCGCGAAGGCCAGCACGAAATGCGGTCCGCGCGGCTCGAGCGCGTAAAACAGCAGCATCGCACTGACCGACAGCAGTCCGAAGATTGTGATTGCGTGCATCAGCCGGCCGGAGGCTTCGGCTTCTTGGCGACACCGAGGGTGTGGAAGACGGCGGGCCCCATCACCGGCCACAGCGCGGCCGTCGCGGTCAGAACGGTCGCGGCGCACATTGCAGCCAGCACGGACGATCGGATTTTCAAGCCGCGCGTCCGCGATCGACAGACGATCCAGACCCAGGCGCAGACCACGACGGCGATGGACAGTTTCGTCATCAGCCCGTGCGCATGGTCGAGCACCGCGATCAGGCTGCCCACGCTGGCGAGCACGACAGCGGGTACCCTGCGCCCTCTTGGACAAGAGGGTGAAGCGACGAAGCAAAGCTCGGGCGGAATCAGCCGCGAGAACGCGAAGCGTGTCTGCAAGTTGAATCTGCATTGGCGGATGGCGATTGCTGCCCCTTGCTCCGTCATTGCGAGCGCAGCGAAGCGATCCAGAGTCTTTCCGCGGAGGATTCTGGATTGCTTCCGCCTTCGCTAAAGCTTCGGCGGACAAGTCGCTCCGCTCGCAAAGACGATGTGGAGAGAGTGTGCACAACACTTCGATCTGTGGCCTGGACGCAGCGCCCTTGCAGCGCGTCCGGACAGGCGGGGAGATGAAGGCGCCGACTCACCTTGGCTGCGCCTCGTGGTCGCGCCGAAGTTGCAACGCAGGCACGCACCGGAAACTTGAAGTGGATTGTCCTCCCGCCGGGGGTATCGCAGTAAGCTCGATCGTGTCCTCACGGCCACGATTGTGCCGTCCGTGCAACACCCGTCACGGATTTAACCATCTTCTCTGTCCGTTCGCATCGACGCCGCTTTTTGGCCACACCCGAACATGAATAAAATCACTCGAATATTTTAGCGGCAGCGGTGATCCTGGAAGACGACGGAAATCCCCAAGGTCGATTCAAAAGGTCGATTAAAGTCTTGGCTCTGATTTTTCGGGTCTGAAAGGGTTGGCCGGGGAAACTGGTTTGCGATGGACGCGAAGAGCAACATCAAGCAGAGGCTGCCGAGCCGTCACGTGACGGAAGGTCCTGCGCGCGCGCCCCATCGCTCCTACCTCTACGCCATGGGTCTGACCACCGACCAGATCCACCAGCCCTTCGTCGGCGTCGCCTCGTGCTGGAACGAGGCCGCGCCCTGCAACATCTCCCTGATGCGCCAGGCGCAGGCGGTGAAGAAGGGCGTCGCAGCCGCCGGCGGCACGCCGCGCGAGTTCTGCACCATCACCGTGACCGACGGCATCGCGATGGGGCATGACGGCATGCGCTCCTCGCTGCCGTCGCGCGAATGCATCGCCGATTCCGTCGAACTGACGATCCGCGGCCACGCCTATGACGCTCTCGTTGGCCTGGCCGGCTGCGACAAGTCGCTGCCGGGCATGATGATGGCGATGGTCCGTCTCAACGTGCCCTCGATCTTCATCTATGGCGGCTCGATCCTGCCCGGCAATTTCCGGGGCCAGCAGGTGACCGTGCAGGACATGTTCGAAGCCGTCGGCAAGCACTCGGTCGGCGCAATGTCGGACGAGGACCTCGACGAGATCGAGCGCGTGGCGTGCCCCTCGGCGGGTGCCTGCGGCGCGCAGTTCACCGCCAACACGATGGCGACCGTCTCCGAGGCGATCGGGCTGGCCTTGCCGTACTCGGCCGGTGCTCCGGCACCCTATGAAATTCGCGACGCCTTCTGCATGACCGCGGGCGAGCAGGTCATGGAGCTGATCGCCCAAAACATCCGGCCACGCGACATCGTCACCCTCAAGGCGCTGGAGAATGCCGCCGCCGTGGTCGCCGCGTCCGGTGGCTCGACTAATGCTGCACTGCACCTGCCGGCAATCGCGCACGAGTGCGGCATCAAGTTCGACCTGTTCGACGTCGCCGAAATCTTCAAAAAGACACCGTACGTCGCGGATTTGAAGCCAGGCGGCCGTTATGTCGCCAAAGACATGTTTGAAGTAGGTGGCATACCGCTTCTGATGAAGACGCTGCTCGACAACGGATTTCTCCACGGTGACTGCATGACCGTCACCGGTCGAACGATCGCCGAAAACCTCAAAAGCGTGAAGTGGAATCCGCACCAGGACGTGGTGCACCCGGCAGACAAGCCCATCACCGTCACCGGCGGTGTGGTCGGTCTGAAGGGCAATCTGGCGCCAGAAGGTGCGATCGTGAAAGTCGCGGGAATGTCCAACCTCAGGTTCACCGGTCCGGCCAGGTGCTTCGACCGTGAGGAGGATGCTTTCGAGGCCGTCCAGAAGCGCACCTACCGCGAAGGCGAAGTCATCGTGATCCGCTACGAGGGGCCGAAGGGCGGTCCCGGCATGCGGGAAATGCTCCAGACCACCGCGGCGCTGACCGGCCAGGGCATGGGCGGCAAGATCGCGCTCATCACCGACGGCCGCTTCTCCGGCGCCACCCGCGGCTTCTGCATCGGCCATGTCGGGCCGGAAGCCGCCATCGGCGGCCCGATCGGGTTGCTGGAGGACGGCGATATCATCGAAATCGACGCGGTCGCCGGTACCCTTAACGTAAAATTGAGCGACCAGGAGCTTGCCAAACGCAAGACCAAATGGACCGCTCGCGCGACTAACCACACGACGGGCGCGCTCTGGAAATATGCTCAGCAGGTTGGACCAGCGCTCGGTGGGGCAGTGACCCATCCGGGCGGCGCGCACGAGAAACAGTGCTATGCGGACATCTAGGCGTACCATCGTTGCATTTGTGTTGGGGGCTACTGCGCTGGCCGCGCCGGCGCTCGCCTTTGACGGCGCACCCGTCAGCCAGAAGGATGCGACCATCCCGGTGGTCACGACCTTGCCGGGCGCAGCAGGCAAGGTGCGCAATGTACCGCCAGTCGTGCCCCAGGAAACCTCGCTCAGCGCCCTGCAATATGCCGCGGAGGGTGGCCACCCCATCGCGCAGTGGAAGCTCGGCCGCATGTACGCCAATGGCGACGGCGTCGCCCAGGACGATGTGCGTGCGTTCGAGTATTTCACCCGCATCGCCAACGCGCACGCCGAAGACAGCCCGTCCGCGCCGCAGGCGCAGATCGTCGCCAACGCCTTTGTGGCGCTCGGCCGCTATTATCTCAGCGGCATCCCGAATTCGAAGGTCAAGCCGGACCAGGAGCGGGCGCGGGAGATGTTTTCCTATGCCGCGTCCTATTTCGGCAATGCGGATGCGCAATACGATCTCGCCCGCCTGTACCTGAAGACGCCGGACGCTTCGCGCGAGGATTTCCGCTACGGCGCGCGCTGGCTTGGGCTCGCCGCGCAGAAGGGTCAGCACGAGGCCCAGGCGCTGCTCGGCCAGATGCTGTTCAACGGCGACCGCCTGCCGCGGCAGGCCGCCCGCGGCCTGATGTGGCTGACGCTGGCGCGCGACAGCGCAGGCAGCGACGAGACCTGGATCAAGGAAAACTACAACCGCGCCTTCGCAAAGGCCTCCGACGACGATCGCGCCATGTGCCTGCAGATGCTGGAGCAATGGGTGCAGGGTCGACGGGAGTGATGGGTTGAGGCGGCCTCACGCCGCCTCAAGATCGAGATCCGCCCACACCGGCACGTGGTCCGACGGCTTCTCCCAGCTGCGCACATAGCTGTCGATGCCGACATTGGCGAGCCGGTCGCTGGCCTGTGGCGACAGCAGAAGGTGGTCGATCCGCAGGCCATGGTTCTTCTGCCAGGCGCCGGCCTGGTAGTCCCAGAAAGTGTAGAGCCCGGGCTCGTCGGTGACGGCCCGAAGCCCATCGGTCAGGCCGAGGCCGAGCAGGGACTGAAAACTCTCCCGCGTCTCGGCCTTGAACAGGGCGTCCTCGGTCCAGGCGGCGGGATTATGGACGTCCCGGGCATGCGGGATGACGTTGAAGTCGCCTGCGAGGATCAGCGGCTCCTCGGTCTTGAGGCGCTCCTTCGAATACTCAAGAAGCCGCGACATCCATTTGAGCTTGTAGGGATATTTCTCGGTGCCGACCGGATTGCCATTGGGCAGATAGAGGCAGGCGATGCGCAGCACGCCGGACTTGAGCGTCACCACGCCTTCGAGGAAGCGAGCATGGGCGTCCTCGTCGTCGCCGGCCAGCCCCGACTTGGTCTCGTCGAACCGGAGCTTCGAGAGCAGAGCGACACCGTTGAACGTCTTCTGGCCGTGGGTGACCACGTTGTAGCCGAGCGCCTCGATCTCCAGCCGCGGGAAGGCCTCGTCGACGCATTTGATCTCCTGGAGGCAGACGATGTCCGGCTGGCACTCCTTCAGCCAGGTCAGGAGGAGATCGATGCGCTGCCGGACCGAGTTCACGTTCCAGGTGGCTATTCTGATGGGCATCTTGGCGGCTCCGGGCAGGGGCCATGGTTAGAACAAAATGCAAACGCGCCCGTCAAGGACGCTGCGAAATCTCCCACAAAATTAACCCGGCTTAAGTCGGGCCTGGGCCATTGATCGTGAAAAGGTTTTTCGAATGGGACGGCCGAACAAAGCCATGAAGCGAACCGAGCCCCGCGACGGGTTGATCGGCGCGTTCCTGTACTGGCTCGGCGGCTACGAGATCGAGGACGGCCTGACCGCCGGTCTCAGCGAGCGCGAGCTGAGCCGCATCCGTGCCAAGCAGATCGACGCGGTGATACGCCTGATCCCGGTGACGATGGCCGTCACCATGCTCAACGTCGCCGTTGTGCTGATTTTGTTCTGGGGGCGTGGCTGGAACGACTTTCTCGCGATCTGGGGCATGACCCTCGCGACCGCCGCCTCGCTCGCGGTGCGCGCGTGGCGGCGCTCCCACCAGAGCCCGGCGCAAGAAGTCTCGCCCCGTGCCGTGCGGCAGATGTTGCGGCAGGCGTTTTTCCTCGCCGCAATCTGGGGCACGCTGCCGGTCGCGCTCTTCAGCCGAATCGAGCCGACCAGCCAGCTCATTCTCGCCTGCCTGATGGTCGGCATGATGTCCGGCGGTGCCTTCACGCTCTCGACCTTCCCGCGCGCGGGCCTCGTCTATCTCGCGACGACCACGATCGCCTGCGCCGGGGCGTTGCTGTTGTGCGGCGCCGGGCCTTACCTCGTGACCGCGGTGTTCCTGCTGCTGTTCGCGTTCTTCATGGCGCGCAACATCGTCTCGCAAGGCAATCTGTTCCTTGGCAATCTCAAGGCCCAGCTTGAGCTCGAGCGCAAGACCGAGATCATCTCACTATTGCTGAAAGATTTTCAGGAGAACGCCAGCGACTGGCTGTGGCAGACCGACGCCGAAGGGCATTTGGTCGACGTGCCCGAGCGCTTCGCCGCGGTCGCACAGCTGCCACTGGCCTTGCTGAAGGGCTCGCATTTCGCCGACGTGCTCGACATGCTGTGCCCCGAAGACAAGAGCGCGGCCTACAATGTCGTCGGCCTGATGGAGCACGCCGAACCGCTGCACGAGATGAACCTCAAGGTCGTCGCCGGCGGCGAGGCGCGGCTGTGGTCGCTCACCGCGAAGCCGGCCTACGACCGCGACGGTCAATTCCTCGGCTATCGCGGCTTCGGCCGCGACGTGACCGAGCGCTGGCGCGCGGAAAAGGCCGAGGCCGAGAGCCGCGCCAAATCGGATTTCCTCGCGGTGATGAGCCACGAGATCCGCACGCCGATGAACGGCGTGCTCGGGCTTGCCAGCATGCTTCTGGAGACAAAACTCGATCCGGAGCAGCACGAGGCCGTCACCACGATCCGCGAGTCCGGCGACAATCTCCAGCGCATCCTCAACGACATCCTGGACCTCTCCAAGCTCGAGGCCGGACGCTTCGCATTCGAGGTGATCGACTTCGCGCCGCAGGCGCTGGTAGAGACATTGGCGACCGTCGTGCGCGCGAGTGCCAAGAGCAAGGGGCTCGCGGTCAAGGTCAAGCTCGATCCGAACCTGCCGCCGACGCTGCGCGGCGATGTCGCGCGTATCCGCCAGGTCCTGCACAACCTCGCATCCAACGCGGTGAAGTTCACCGACCAAGGCGAAGTCACGATCGCAGCCGTCTGTCAGGCCCGCCGCGATCTGCTCGCCACCGTCGAATGGAGCGTGACCGACAGCGGTATCGGCATCGCCCCCGAGAAGCTTGGCCAGCTCTTCTCCGACTTCGCGCAGGCCGACGCCTCGATCAGCCGCCGCTTCGGCGGGACCGGGCTTGGGCTTGCGATCTCCCGGCGCATCATCGAACAGATGGGCGGCACCATCGGCGTCACCTCGACGCCGGGCGAGGGCTCGACATTCAGCTTCACGCTGGTGCTGCCCTGGAGCCAGGAGCAGGCATCCGACTACATTGCCGACCGCGACGAAGCCGACGACCTCAAGGCGCGTATCGCGAGTCTCGACCGACCGCTGAGGGTGCTGGTCGCCGAGGACGACGCCGTCAACCGCATGGTCGTGAGCAAGATGCTTGGCGCCTTCGATGTCGAGTTGCGCGTCGTGACCGACGGTGTTGACGCCGTCGCGGCCATGTCCCAAGGCGAATACGATATCGTGCTGATGGACGTGCGGATGCCCGACATGGACGGCCTTGCCGCAACCCGGGCGATCCGTGCGCAAGGTGGCCGATTCGAATCCTTGCCGATCATCGCGCTCACCGCCAATGCCTTCCCCGAGGACGTCAAGATCTGCCGCGAGGCCGGCATGTCGGACTTCCTGGCCAAGCCGCTACGCAAACCCGCGCTGCTGGCGGCGCTGCTGCGCGCGCTCGATGGACATGTGATGGCGGGAGACGCACCACTTCAGCCGGAGCTCATGTCGGTCGACGTGGAGTGGACGGACGAGGAAAGGCAGATGACCGGCGCCTAGCCGGCGACGTCAGATCGAGAAGCTGGTCCCGCAGCCGCAGGACGCCGTGGCGTTCGGATTGTTGACGCGGAACGAGGCGCCGATCAGATCGTCGACGAAATCGACCTGCGACCCCGCCAGGAACGGCTGCGAGGCGGAATCGACCAGCACCACCGCATTGTCCTGCTCGATCACGAGATCGTCGTCAGTGCGGGCACGGTCAATGTCGAACTTGTACTGGAAGCCGGAACAGCCTCCGCCCTCGACCGAGATCCGCAGCATCGCGCCAGACCCTTCGCCCTTGAGGATCTCCCCAATCCGGCGTGCGGCCTTGTCACTGATGGTCACGTCAGTCGTCATCGTTCGTCTCCGATAGGCCCGCGGTCACACCAAGGTCACCTGAAGGTCACGTGCCCTATTCAGTTGGTATCCCGCGTCCGGCATAGTTAAGTGCCACCATACGCAGAATCAAATGGATAGAGACTAAATTCGCCGTGTCCGTCGGAATGGCTGCCCCCCACGCGCCCTATGCCTGCGATCCCGAGCGCAGTCGCGGCCGATTGGTCGCGGAACCGCCAAGCCGGACCCGCAGCCCGTTTCGACGGGATTGCGACCGGGTGATCCATTCCACCGCGTTCCGCCGGCTGAAATACAAGACCCAGGTGTTCGTGTTCCACGAGGGCGACCACTACCGCACCCGGCTGACCCATTCGCTGGAGGTGGCGCAGATCGCCCGCGCGCTGGCCCGGCAGCTCGGGCTGGACGAGGACCTCACGGAAACCCTGGCGCTCGCCCACGATCTCGGCCATCCGCCGTTCGGGCACGCCGGCGAGCGGGCGCTGGACGCCTGCCTGAAGGATTTTGGCGGCTTCGATCACAACGCCCAGACGCTCCGCGTCGTTGCGGCCCTGGAACAGCGCTATCCCGAATTCGACGGGCTCAACCTGACCTGGGAAGCGCTGGAGGGCATCGTCAAGCACAACGGCCCGCTGACCGATCGCAGCGGTGCGCCGGCCGGGCGTTATCGCGAGCGCGGCGTTCCCGTCGGCATCGCCGACTACATCAAGATCTATGATCTCGAATTGTGGAGTTTCGCCTCGCTGGAGGCACAGGTCGCCGCGATCGCGGACGACATCGCCTATGATGCCCACGATATCGACGACGGTCTGCGCGCCGGCCTGTTTCACCTCGACGACCTCAAGGTGATGCCGCTGACCGCGGAGATTATCGCCGAGACTTCTGCGCATTACCCCGATCTCGAAGACGTCAGGCGCGGCGCCGAGCTGGTGCGCGAGCTGATCTCACACTTGATCGGTGCCGTGTTCGCCGAGGCCCAGATAAACCTTGCCGCCGTGAAACCGCAATCCGCACAGGACGTGCGCCAGCAGAGCCGGGCATTGATCGCATTCCCCGCCGCGGTCGCCGAGGAGGAGGCCGCCATCAAGCGCTTTCTCTATCAGCACATGTACCGCCACAAGCGGGTCATGCGGGTGATGGGCGAGGCGGAACAGATCCTGTTCGACCTGTTCGCAAAATACCTCACCTCGCCCGGCGAGTTGCCGCCGGAATGGCTGGTCGGGGCGGAGGCGGACAATGAGGGCGACCGGGCCCGCCGGATCGGGAATTTCATTGCCGGAATGACCGACCGTTTCGCCCTGACCGAGCACCAGCGGCTCTTTGACTCGACCCCGGATTTGCGTTAGGCGGCGCCCATGCCCGACACATCCTCAGCACTGCACCTGTTCGCCGACGTGCTCGCACGCGTGCACGCGGTCTGCCGCGCGCTCGCGGCGGAAGCCAACTGGCCCGAGGGCATCGATTTCTCGCGCGTGGTGGTCGAGCCGCCGCGCGATGCTTCCCATGGCGACATGGCGACCAACGCAGCGATGGTGCTTGCGAAAGAGGCAAAGGCAAAGCCGCGCGACCTCGCCGAGCAGATCGCCGAACGGCTGCGCGCGGACCCGTTGATCGCCAAGGTCGACGTCGCAGGTCCAGGCTTCATCAACCTGACGCTGGAGCCGGCCGCATGGGCCGAGGCGCTACGGACCGTGCTGCGCGAGGGCGCCGATTACGGCCGCGTCCGCGGCGGCTCCAAGGTCAACGTCGAATATGTCTCCGCCAACCCCACCGGACCGATGCATGTCGGCCATTGCCGCGGCGCCGTGTTCGGCGATGCGCTGGCGAGCCTGCTTGAATTCGCAGGCCGTGACGTCACGCGCGAATATTACATCAACGACGCCGGCGCGCAGGTCGACGTGCTCGCCCGCTCCGCGTTCCTCCGGTATCGCGAGGCGCTCGGCGAAGACATCGGCGCGATGCCGGAAGGCCTCTATCCCGGCGACTATCTGAAGCCGGTCGGGCAGGCGCTGGCGCAGGAGCACGGCGACAAGCTCCTCGCCGTGAGCGAGGGCGCGTGGCTACCGACGGTGCGCGCCAAGGCGATCGCGATGATGATGGACGAGATCAAGGATGATCTCGCCGCGCTCAACATCCGCCACGACGTGTTCTTCTCCGAGCGCTCGCTACAGAACGCCGGCAACAACAAGGTCGCCGAGACCATCGATTTCCTGCGCGCCAAGGGCGACGTCTACCAGGGCCGTCTGCCGCCCCCAAAGGGGGCTCCGACCGAGGATTGGGAAGATCGCGAGCAGTTGCTGTTCAAGGCGACCGACTATGACGACGACGTCGATCGCCCGCTGATCAAGTCGGATAATTCCTACACCTACTTCGCCGCCGACATCGCCTACCACAAGAACAAGTTCGATCGTGGTTTCGCGGAGATGATCGACGTCTGGGGCGCCGACCATGGCGGCTACATCAAGCGCATGCAGGCGGCGGTGAAGGCGACCACCTCCGGCAAGGGGGCGCTCGACGTCAAGATCGTCCAGCTGGTGAAGTTGCTGCGCAACGGCGAGCCGGTGAAAATGTCCAAGCGGAGCGGGGACTTCGTCACCTTGCGTGAGGTGGTGGATGAAGTCGGCCAGGACGCCGTCCGCTTCATGATGCTCTACCGCAAGAACGACGCGGTGCTCGACTTCGACCTCGCCAAGGTCATGGAACAGTCGCGCGACAACCCGGTGTTCTACGTGCAGTACGGCCACGCCCGCGGCCACTCGATCTTCCGCAACGCCCGGGCCGAGGTGTTCCCGGAACTCCCGGAGGAAACGGAAAAGCGCATCGCCTGGCTGGGTGAGTCGGCGGTGGAACGGCTGTCGGACCCGGCTGAACTCGACCTTCTTAAGCGGCTCGCAATATTTCCGCGCATGCTGGAAGCGGCCGCAACCGCCCACGAGCCGCACCGAATTGCCTTCTATCTCTATGATTTAGCCAGCGAATTTCATGCACTTTGGACGAAGGGGCGCGATTTGCCCTATTTACGCTTCATTATCAATAATGATGCAGATCTAACGAAGGCGCGGCTGGCCATGGTCCAGGGCGTCGTCTCTGTCCTGGCATCGGGCCTCGCCATCCTCGGCGTCCATGCTCCGGACGAGATGCGGTAGTTTGGGGCGAACTACTTAAGGGATTTCGGGGGTAACCGGCAGAAGCCGGATCGCTTAGACTTGGTTGAAAGCCTTGTGGGTCGAAAGCCGCGCCTTGGTCGAGGGGCGCGCGGCTTTCCCGAAGGGACGCATCATCACGATGGCCGAACGATATCAGGACAGACCGTTTCCTTCCGATGACTATCGCGGTGGCGATCAGCATGGGAGGGCGGAGAGCGGTGATCCCTTGGCCGAACTTGCCCGCCTGATCGGGCAGACCGATCCGTTCGCAGCGCAAGGGCGGCCGGGCGTGCACCCGCCTGCAGCACCTGCGCCTGCCCAGAGCTATCAGGACGACGACTATCGCCAGGACGATGGCCAGCAGGACTATGCCGAGCAGGCCCCGCCGCCGCCCGGGCCACCCTCATGGATGCGGCGCGCCAATGTGCAGCCGCAGACGGTGCCAGCTGAGCCTGCCCATCCCGCTTCCGTAAACCCGGTTCATCCACTGCATCGTTATTCAGCCCAGCCGACTGCGCCCGAGCCTGAACCTGATTATCGTCAGCCGCAGGCCTATCCGGATCAGGCCTATCAAGCTCGCACCCATCAGGGGCAGGCCTATCAGGATCAGGCATATCAGCAGCCCGATCAGGCTTACCAGGAGCAAGCCCACCAGCAGCCCGATCCGGCGCGCTACGACGAGGCGCTCTACGGACGGCTGGAGGCGGGCGAGCAGGACTATCAGCGCGATCCCGCCTATCCCGACGATCCTTACGCGTTCCAGAGCGACTATCCCGAGGCCGATCTCGACGAGCCGAAGAAGCAGCGCGGCGGCATGATGACCGTCGCGGCGATCCTGGCCCTTGCCGTGGTCGGGACCGGCGCTGCGTTCGCTTACAAGACCTATGTGGGCTCGCCCCGCAGCGGCGAGCCGCCGATCATCAAGGCCGACAACACGCCGACCAAAATCGTGCCGGCGCCGTCGGACTCCTCAGCCAAGGTACCGGACCGCATGGTCACCGGAGATGGAGCCGAGAAGATCGTGCCGCGCGAGGAGGCGCCTGTCGACGTCAACGCCAAGGCGGGAGGTCCCCGCGTGGTGTTCCCGGCGCTGAACCAGAACGCGAACCCGCCGCCAGTCGCGAGCGTGTCGCCGTCCAGCATTCCGCTGTCGAGTGCGGGCCCGAATCCGAGCAACGGCACGCTGCCGAACAATTCGCCGCGCGCGATCAGGACCGTGGCCGTGAAGGGCGATCAGACCGACGCCACCGCGTCGCAAGCGGCCACGGCCGCGAAGCCGACAGCTCTCCCGAAGCCCGTTGCGGCACCAGCTGCACCACGCACGCCGCCGACCTCGGCCAATGCCAGTGCCAATCAGCCGCTCTCGCTGGCGCCGCAATCGGCGCCGGCCGCGGAGCCACCGCAGCGGATGGCTGCGACCAATCCGACGCAAATTGCGCCCGCGAGCAGCGGTGGCGGCGGCTACGTCGTGCAGGTCTCCTCGCAGCAGACCGAGGATAGCGCCCACGCCTCCTACCGGGTGCTTCAGAGCAAGTACGGCAGCGTGCTTGGCTCCCGCGCACCCGTGGTCAAGCGGGTCGACCTGACCGACAAGGGCAAGGGAATCGTCTACCGCGCCTTCGCTGGGCCGTACGGATCGCTCGAAGAGGCGAACCAGGCCTGCAACAGTTTGAAATCCGCTGGCCTGTCTGCCTGCTTCGTCCAGAGGAATTAACGGCCGTTTCCTTGACCCTCTCGCGGGTCAGGGTTAATCGGCCGTATGAGCACGCGGGCCTTCATTACCGGCGTTTCCGGAACGGAACTAACCGCCGCCGAGCGGGAGTTTATCCGCAGCGAACGCCCGTGGGGCTTCATCCTCTTCAAGCGCAATGTCGAGACGCCGGCTCAAGTTGCTGCACTCGTTGCGGAATTGCGGGCGGTTGCGGGTTTCGCTGATGCCCCTGTCCTGATCGATCAGGAGGGTGGGCGGGTGCAACGCCTGGCGCCGCCGCATTGGCCGGTCTATCCGCCGGGCGCTATTTTCGCAGGCCTCTACGATACTGATTCGGCGCTCGGGCTGACCGCGGCGCGCCTCAGCGCCCGGCTGATCGCGTGCGATCTCGCAGATCTCGGCATTACCGTGGATTGCTTGCCGCTGGCCGACGTGCCGGTGGCTGGCGCCAACGCCGTCATCGGGAACAGGGCTTACGGCACCGAACCGGGAAAGGTCGCCGCGATCGCCCGCGCGGTCACCGAGGGCCTGGAACAGGGTGGCGTGTTGCCGGTGCTCAAGCACATCCCCGGCCATGGCCGAGCTACGGCCGATACCCATTTCAATCTGCCGACGGTCGACACGTCGCGCGACGAACTGGATCGCACCGACTTCGCGGCATTCAAGCCTTTGGCGGATTTGCCGATGGCCATGACTGCACATGTTGTGTTTAGCGCGGTCGACCCCGCCCATCCGGCGACGACATCTGCGACAATGATCGCTGAGGTGATTCGCGGCGCAATCGGGTTCCAGGGTTTGTTAATGAGTGATGACGTGTCGATGAACGCGCTGTCGGGCAACATCGCCGAACGGATCCGCGCCATTTTTGCGGCCGGCTGCGACATGGCCCTGCATTGCAACGGCAACATCGAGGAAATGCGTGAGGTCGCCGGCCAGACACCCGAACTGGCGGGCAGGGCGCTGGAGCGGGCGAACGCCGCGCTCGCTGCGCGTAAAGGACCGCAACCGTTCGATCGCGCGGCCGCGCGCGCCGAACTGGAGGCATTGATCGCACGGGCAAACACGGCATCGGCATGACCGCAGAAATCCTATCGTTTGAAACCGGGCGGCCCGCAGAGCTCGCCGAGGGTGAGCCGGCGTTGGTGGTGGACGTCGAGGGTTATGAAGGTCCGCTCGACCTGCTGCTCGCACTGGCGCGGCAGCAGAAGGTAGATCTCGCCAAGATCTCGATCCTGGCGCTCGCCGACCAGTATCTCCACTTCATCGAAGCCGCGCGAAAGATCCGCCTCGAGCTCGCCGCCGACTATCTCGTGATGGCGGCATGGCTCGCCTTCTTGAAATCGCGTCTGCTGCTGCCGGAGCCGCCGAGTGCGGAAGGCCCGAGCGCCGAGCAGATGGCAACGGCGCTCGCCAATCGGCTGCGCCGGCTGGAGGCCATTCGTGAAGCCGCCAACCGGCTGATGAACCGGCAGCAATTGCTGCGCGACATTTTCCCGCGCGGCGAGCCCGAGCAGATCGCCGAGATCAGGCATCCGAAATATACCGCGACGCTCTATGACCTGCTCACCGCCTATGCCGCGCAGCGCCAGTCGCGCGTGCTGGCGAGCGTGCATCTGGCCAAGCGCACGGTGTGGTCGCTCGCCGAGGCGCGCGCCACGCTGGAGCGGCTGGTCGGCAGCATCAGCGAGCAAGACGATTGGGGCGTTCTCGACGATTTTCTGCTTCAGCATGTCGCCGATCCGACGCAGCGCGCGACGGTGCTCGCCTCGAGTTTCGCGGCTGCGCTCGAGCTGGTGCGCGAAGGTCAGCTCGAGCTGAATCAGAAAGAGGCGTTTGCGCCCATCTATTTCCGGAAGGGGCGCCCCAAGCCGGTCATGGACGCAGCTCCTGCGCCCGATGCGCCGGTCGCTTAAGTGCAACAAGGAGAATCTGCCATGGCAAGCCTGGCTGAAGTGCGGGTAGAAGAGGCCGAGCCGATGGAGAACGAGTCCCAGGCACGTCCCGAAGAATTGCGGCTGCTGGAAGCGCTGCTGTTCGCTTCGAATGAACCGCTGGATACCGCGACGCTGGCCAAGCGCATGCCCGAGGGCGTCGACGTGAAGGCCGCGCTCGAGCAGTTGCAGGCCGACTACTCCCTGCGCGGCGTGAATCTCGTGCGGGTCGCTAACAAATGGACCTTCCGCACCGCGGGCGATCTCGCCTGGCTGATGACCCGCGAGAGCAC
Source organism: Bradyrhizobium sp. GCM10028915 (assembly GCF_042666195.1). NCBI lineage: Bacteria > Pseudomonadati > Pseudomonadota > Alphaproteobacteria > Hyphomicrobiales > Nitrobacteraceae > Bradyrhizobium > Bradyrhizobium sp. GCM10028915. The sequence continues at coordinate 1,004,655 of NZ_JBHTFN010000044.1, read as the reverse complement.
CGAAACCCGCCGCCTGTCGCGCGCCGCGATCGAGGTGCTGGCGATCATCGCCTATCACCAGCCGGTGACGCGCGCCGAGATCGAGGAGATCCGCGGCGTCGTCACCTCGAAGGGCACGCTGGACGTGCTGCTGGAAACCGGCTGGATCAAGCCGCGCGGTCGTCGCAAGACGCCGGGCCGTCCCTTGACCTTCGGAACCACCGAGGACTTCCTGTCGCAGTTTACTCTGGAACAGCTCGGCGATTTGCCGGGCCTGGAGGAGCTGAAGGGCACGGGCCTGCTGGATTCGCGCCTGCCGACCGGATTCAGCGTGCCGACGCCGTCGGATGACCCGACTTTGCGGGAAGACGAGGATCCGCTGGAGCCGGGCGAGGACCTTGATCTGGCGCTGGCGCCCGCGGTCGAGCCCGAGACGCCGCCGGAAGGCGGCCATGAGGGGGGCGAGGGTGGCAGCGAGGACTGACGTCCCGGCCTTTTACCGGCCGCCTGCGACCAGTTAACACTAGCAAAATTACGTAGCGCCAACAGCGAATTGGCGCTGCCTTGGTCCTTGTTTTTGACACCTGCCAAGCCTAGGTTTCGGTGAAGATCGGCCGGTCCCCGGCCATGCGCGTTTGGAGGGTTGCAGGATGGGTTCACTCAGCATTTGGCACTGGGTCCTGGTGATCGCAGTGGTCCTGCTGCTGTTCGGTCGCGGCAAGATCTCGGATCTGATGGGCGACGTGGCGCAGGGCATCAAGGCGTTCAAGAAGGGCATGCAGGACGACGACAAGGTCGCCGACAAGCCCGAGCCGGCCAAGTCCATCGAGCACAACAATGCCGCGCCGACCGCGGCACGGTCGGACGTCGGCAGCAAGGCCGTCTGAGCCAGAGAGCACGCGAGACGCGGGTAGCGGACCCGATCCTGCGCGCGAGGGATTGGGCCGGCTGCGGCTGGCGTGAACGGAAGACCTCATGTTCGACATCGGGTGGAGTGAACTGGTCCTGATCGGGGTCGTGGCCCTGATCGCCATCGGCCCGAAAGAGCTGCCGGGCGTGCTGCGCATGGTCGGGCAGTGGATGGGCAAGGCGCGCAAGATGGCCGCCGAATTCCAGGGCCAATTCCAGGAAGCGATGCGCGAGGCCGAAATGGCCGACCTCAAGAAGAGCTTCGACGAGGTCAAGGAAGCGGCTTCCGGCTTCGCCGGCAACAATTTGATGACCTCGCTCCAGAAAGACGTCAGCGACGCGCTCCGCGTCGATGCGCTGGACAAGCCCGCCGAGACCTCGATCTCCACCGCTGTCGAACCGTCGGCGACTTCAAGCGAAGCGCTGACGACGCCCACCACGCCGGAAGCGCCGACGCCGGAGACCTTCGTGGAAGCCGAGGCACATGCGGCCGTGAACGAGCCGCTCGCCATCACCCGTGAGGTCGAGCAGGCGCAGGTCGCTCAAGGTTCGGGCACGCAAGATTCCGTCACCCAGGACACTGCGCCGGCCGAGGCGATTAAGGACGCCAAAGCGTCATGAGCGCCGCCGATATCGAGGCCAGCAAAGCTCCCCTGATGGACCATTTGATCGAGCTGCGTTCGCGGCTGATCAAAGCGCTGCTCGGCTTCGGCATTGCCTTCATCTTCTGCTTCTTCTTCGCCAAGCAGATCTACAACGTGCTGGTCTGGCCGTTCGTGTGGATCGCGGGTCCCGAGAACTCGAAATTCATCTACACCGCGCTGCTGGAATATTTCATCACCCAGCTCAAGCTCGCGCTGTTCGGCGCCGGCTTCATCTCGTTCCCGATCGTCGCGACACAAATCTATAAGTTCGTCGCTCCCGGACTCTACAAGCACGAGAAGCAGGCCTTCCTGCCGTATCTGGTCGCGACCCCGTTCTTCTTCGTGCTGGGCGCAGCACTGGTCTATTTCGTCGTGCTGCCCATGCTGGTCCGCTTCTCGCTCGGCATGCAGCAGGCCGGCAGTGACGAGACCGCGCAGATCCAGCTGCTGCCCAAGGTCGGCGAATATCTGTCGCTGATGATGTCGCTGATCTTCGCCTTCGGCATCGCCTTCCAGCTTCCGGTGATCCTGACGCTGCTGGGGCGCATCGGCATCGTCACTTCTAAAATGCTGCGCGAGAAGCGCCGCTATTTCATCGTCGTTGCCTTCGTCATCGCGGCCGTTCTGACCCCGCCCGATGTGCTCAGCCAGTGCTCGCTCGCGATTCCCTTGCTCGCGCTCTACGAGGGCTCGATCATCGCGGTGGGAATTGTGGAGAAGAAGGCTGCAGCTTCGCAAGCCTCTAGCGGCACCGACGTATCGACGCCGGCCAATCCGGCAGAGTAGGGCGCCCCATACTCCGGTGTCATTCCCCGCGAAAGCGGGGAATCCAGTACGCCGCGGCCTATGGGGAATCAGTGATGTTTCTGGAATACTGGATCGCCCGCTTTCGCGGGCGATGACAGCCGTGCTAGGGGAAGCAGCCATTTGCATAAATGCAAATCCAGGATTTGCAGGGTTGCAACAAGCCCCAGGACCACGGCCATGCACGACATCAAATCGATCCGCGACAACCCGCAAGCCTTCGACGCCGGCCTCGCACGACGCGGCCTGAAGCCGATGTCGGCGTCGCTGCTTGCGATCGACGAGACCCGGCGTGCGGCGATCCTGGCTTCCGAGCAGGCGCAGGCGCGGCGCAATGCGGCCTCAAAGGAAATCGGCGATGCCAAGAAGACGAAGGACGAGGCGCGCGCGGCGAAGCTGATGGCGGAGGTCGCCGAGCTCAAGACCACCATGCCGGAGCTCGAGGCGACCGCGAAGGCTGCCGACGAGGAGCTCGCCAAGGAGCTGGCGGCGATCCCCAATCTGCCGCTCGGCGAGGTGCCCGATGGTGTCGACGAGCACGGCAATGTGCAGCGCCATGTCTTCGGCAACAGGCGCAACTACGCGTTCGTGCCAAAACCCCATGACGATCTCGGCGCCGCGCTCGGTGACATGGATTTCGAGACCGCAGCGAAGCTCTCCGGCGCGCGCTTCGTCGTGTTGAAGAAGGGACTGGCGCGGCTCGAACGCGCGCTCGGCCAGTTCATGCTGAATCTACACGTTGACGAGCACGGCTATACCGAGATCAATCCGCCGCTGCTCGTGCGCAACGAGATCATGTTCGGCACCGGACAATTGCCGAAGTTCGAGGACGACCAGTTCTGGGCGATCAAGGGCGAATTGCTCGCCGCGCCCGACCATGAGCGGCTCCGGACCGAGCGTCTCGGGATCATTCCGACCGCGGAGGTGGCGCTCACCAATCTCGTCCGAGAATCCATCCTCGACGAAAAGCAGCTGCCGATGCGGCTGACTGCGCTGACGCCGTGTTTTCGCGCGGAGGCGGGCGCCGCAGGGCGCGACACCCGCGGCATGATCCGGCAGCACCAGTTCACCAAGGTCGAACTGGTCTCGATCACGACGCCGGAGACGAGCAAGGACGAGCACGAGCGCATGCTCGCCTGTGCCGAGGAAGTGCTGCGACGGCTCGAGCTGCATTACCGCGTGATGACGCTGTGCACCGGGGATATGGGTTTCTCGTCGCAAAAAACCTATGACATCGAGGTCTGGATGCCGGGTCAGGGCGACGGCGGGGCATTCCGCGAGATCTCAAGCTGCTCGGTTTGCGGCGATTTCCAGGCCCGCCGGATGGACGCGCGCTCGCGCGGCCCCGATGGCAAGCCGCGGTTCGTGCACACGCTCAACGGCTCCGGCACAGCGCTAGGCCGCGCGTTGATCGCCGTGATGGAGACCTATCAGCAAGAGGACGGCTCGATTGCGGTCCCCAGCGTGCTCCAGCCCTATATGGGCGGGCTGAAGGTGGTCGCACGCGACTAGGCGTGCCGCCAATCTGAAACGGAGAAACGTTTGGTTGCGAAGATCGGGCGGCCGGTTATCCTGCCGGCCACCCGACAACGCGAACCGATCGTTCATGGCCTTGCACCGCGATATCTTCTGGGTCGGCAGACAATGGGCGGTGACGGGTGCCGGTATCCAGGCCGTCGATCAGCGGCTGCGTGGCGTGCTCGACATCGCGATCACGCGGCTCTGGGACGACGATCTGGTTCAGAGCCGGCGGGCCAAGCCCGGTGTGAATGCAGCCGATTTCGACCAGGCGCTAACGCTGGCACGTGACCGCTTTCCACAGGCGCCGGTGCCGGACCCATTCGTCGCGCAGCTGGAGGCGCTCGGCGTGATTGAGGCGCCGATGGTGAGCCCGGTCGTGCCGGCGATGAGATTGCACGCGGAGGGCCGGCTTGCGCGCTTTCTGCCGCAATGGCGAGTTCGCCGATAACCGCCAAGCCGGCGACCAGGTGCCGCCCGGTCGGCCGGTTTGCCTGATCGGCCCCGGCCGGATAAGACGGCTCAGACCCGCTTCAGGAATCGACCTTTCCCATGCGCATTCTCTGCACCAATGACGACGGCATCCACGCCCCCGGCCTCAAGGTCCTGGAGGAGATCGCGCGCGCATTGTCCGATGACGTCTGGGTGGTCGCGCCTGAGCTCGACCAGTCCGGCGTGTCGCATTCGCTGTCGCTCAACGATCCGCTGCGCCTGCGCGAGGTCGGTCCGCGGCATTTCGCGGTGCGCGGCACGCCGACCGACTGCGTCATCATGGGCGCGCGCCACATCCTCGGCGCCAAGCTGCCCGATGTCGTGCTGTCCGGCGTCAACAAGGGCCGCAACGTCGCCGAGGACGTGGTCTATTCCGGCACCATCGCCGGTGCGCTGGAGGGCACCATCCTGGGGCTGCCGTCCTTCGCCCTGTCGCAGGAGTTCAGCGTGGAGACCCGCGACCGGCCGCTGTGGGACACGGCCCGCAAATTCGGGCCCGACATCCTGCGCAAGGTGATCGCCGCCGGCATCCCGAAGGACACCGTCATCAACGTCAACTTCCCGGCCTGCGCGCCGGAGGATGTGCTGGGCATCCGCGTGACGCGGCAAGGCAAGCGCAATCTCGGCTTCCTTAGGATCGACGAGCGCAGGGACGGCCGTGGCAATCCGTATTTCTGGATCGGCTTCGAGCGCACCGCGATGATGGATACGCCGGCCGACGGCACCGATCTCGCGGCGCTCCGCGAACGCTACGTCTCCGTCACGCCGCTCAGGCTCGACCGGACCAACGAGGCGTTTTCCGAGGCGCTGAGTGCGACGCTGAAGTAAGTCCGACGCTGAAGTAATCCGACCTGGAATGGGGCCTAGCCGCCGCGAAGCGCGGCTTCGATGGTCTTGCCGAGGGCGTCGAGCTGAAATGGCTTCTGAAGCGCCGGCCGATCGCGGTACTGCTCGGGCAGGCCCGAGGAACCGTATCCGGTGGCGAAGATGAACGGGCAGCCCTTCGCCTTGATGACATCGGCGACCGGCGAGATGACCTTGCCGTTGACGTTGACGTCGAGAATGGCGATGTCGAACTCGGTTGCCTGGGCGAGCCGCATGGCTTCGGTGATGTCGCCCGCCTCGGCTGCGATCTTGTAGCCAAGCTCTTCGAGCATGTCCGCGACCATCATCCTGATCATCACCTCGTCTTCGACGAGGAATACAGAGCGGCCAGTAAGCCCCGTCGCGGTCATGGTCGAGTCCTTGCCCATTGCCAAAAACGTTCGCAGATAACATGAATCGACGCAATGCGCGTTTCGACGAACGGATGCCTGAAAATGGCCATCGCGGCTCGCCCGTTGCAAGCCAATTTATGGTCAACTACGCCATCCGAAGCCTATCATGGGTTCCCTGAGCCGGAACAGGAATCTCGCGCCCAGGTTGGGCGTCCCGGACCGCAAACACAGCACAAGCAGGCAATGCCCCCCCATCAGCACCCGCCGGAAAAGATGATGTTTCAGCTCACGCTGAGGCGTCGGGGCATCAGCGACCAGGCGGTCCTGAGGGCCATGGAGGAGGTGCCGCGCGATCAATTCGTCGACGACGCCGATCGGGACGGCGCATATCGCGACAGCGCGCTCCCGATCGCCTGCGGGCAGACCATCAGCCAGCCCTTTGTCGTCGCCTACATGACCGAGCAGCTCCAGCTTCAGAAGAAGCACCGCGTCCTCGAGATCGGCGCCGGCTCGGGCTACCAGGCGGCGGTGCTGTCGCGGCTCGCCGGCCAGGTGTTGACGGTCGAGCGCTACCGCAAGCTTGCGGATGCCGCACGTATCAGGCTTGAAAAACTCAACTATCACAACGTCGAGGTGATGCTGGGCGACGGACTCAATCTGCCCCCCAATATTGGCCCGTTCGATCGCATCATCGTCACGGCCGCGATGGAGCAGCTCCCGGAGAACCTGGTCGAGCGGCTGGAGGTGGGTGGCATCCTGATCGCGCCCGTCGGCCCGCATCAGGGGGTGCAGACGCTGATCCGGCTGAGCCGGACCGAAGCCGGGATCGAGCGCAAGGAACTCGTCGAGGTCCGCTTCGTGCCGGCGCTGCCCGGCGTGGCGCGGGAGCTGTAGAATTCCGGATTGGCTGCGCTGCCAACATCTTATTGGGAGGGTTAAGCCGTTATTTACTCGGCGCGTGTTTACTTAAAACACCAGTTCTGTTGCGTACGAGTGAGTAACCATGTCCGTTGCCGCCGAGTTGCTTTACTCGCGCCGTGTGCCGCAGGTCGCGGTGCTGGCGCTGATCTCCTTCAGCTTCGCAGGGTGCAGCGCCGACATGTCGTCGCGCATGTCCCAGTCGAACTTCTCCAATCCCTTCGCGCAGGAATCGACCGGTTCAGTGCAGCAGGCCCCGCCGCCGCAGCGTGAGCTGCCGCAATATTCGCGGCCGCAGACGCAGTCCGGTTATTATCAGTCGCAGCCTTTGCCGCCGGCGGTATCCACGCCGCAATCCTACCCCGTTGCAGCAGGCGGTGTGTCCGGAGGCGGACGCGGCGTGGGCTCCTACGCACCCCCGGCGCAGCCGCATCTCGAGACCACGGCCACCGTGCCGCCACGCTCGGTTGCAGCCGCCCAGCCGGTCGGCGGAACCAAGATCATCGTCGGCACCAGCGATACGCTCGACCTGCTTGCCAAACGCTATCGCGTCACGCCGCAGGCGATCCTCGCCGCCAACGGCTATAAGGGGCCGCGCGCGCTCTCGCCCGGCCAGCAACTGATCATTCCGCACCAAGCTACGGCGGCTGCGCCCGCGCCGCTTATGGCTCCCCTTGCCGCTGCCCCAGCGCCCGCTGCGAAGCCGGTTGCGGCCGTTGCCGCGCCGTCAAGCACGCACTTCGTGAACCACGGCGACACGCTCGCCAGCATTGCCCGCAAGAACCATATCTCGGCGGCCGAATTGGCCCGCGCCAACGGCCTCGATCCCTCTGCAAAACTCAAGCTCGGCGCCAGGCTGGCCGTGCCCGGGGCCAAGACCGCCGCTGTCGCAGCACCGCTTGCCGCGGCTCCGGTCGGAGCCGCTCCCGTCGCGGGGACGCTGCAGCCGGTTGCTGCCGCGCCTGCGCCCGCCACCAAGATGGCCGCCGTCGCCGCGCCGGTGCAGAGCGCGCGCCTGGCCCAGGCCACCGCCAACGTCGAAGACAAGGCCGCGGACACTCCCGCGAAAGCTGCGGAGACCACCAGCGCGCTGCCGACTTTCCGCTGGCCGGTGCGCGGCAAGGTGGTCACGAGCTACGGCGCCAAGACCAATGGCAAATCCAACGACGGCATCAATCTCGCGGTGCCCGAGGGCACGCCGGTCAAGGCGGCCGAAGACGGTGTCGTTGCCTATTCCGGCAACGAGCTGAAAGGTTACGGCAATCTGGTCCTGGTTCGGCACTCCAACGGCTACGTCACCGCATATGCCCATGCGAGTGAGCTGATGGTGAAGCGCGGCGATACCATCAAGCGCGGCCAGGTCATTGCCAAGTCGGGTCAATCCGGGGAGGTGGCGTCGCCGCAGCTCCACTTCGAGATCCGCAAGGGATCGAGCCCGGTTGATCCGCTTCAATTCCTGAACGGGGCGTGATGAGGCCTACATTGTCTCCCAACTGAAGCTGTCGTCGCCCGGCTTAACCGGGCGACCCAGTACGCCGCGGCCTCTCGATCGATCACAACCGTCTCTGGAATACTGGATCTCCCGCTTTCGCGGGCGATGACAGTTTTGGGTTGGGCTATGACTGTGGCTACGTCGCCGCCAGCTTGACGCCGAGCCGTCCCGCAAGCTCCTGGACGAACTGCCAGGCGACACGGCCCGAGCGCGAGCCGCGCGTCGTCGACCATTCAAGTGCCTCGCGTTCCAGGGCGTCATCGTCGATCTTCACGCCGAAATGGCTGCAATAGCCCCGCACCATGGCGAGATATTCGTCCTGGCTGCACCGGTGGAAGCCGAGCCAGAGACCGAAGCGATCCGACAGCGAGACCTTCTCCTCGACGGCTTCGCCGGGATTGATCGCGGTCGAGCGCTCGTTCTCGATCATCTCGCGCGCCAGCAGATGGCGGCGGTTGGAGGTGGCGTAGAGGATGACGTTCTCCGGCCGCCCCTCGATGCCGCCTTCGAGCACCGCCTTGAGCGATTTGTAGGACGCATCATTGCCGTCGAACGAGAGGTCGTCACAGAACACGATGAAACGGAAGGATGAGGCGCGAAGCTGTTCCATGAGGGCGGGCAGGCTCTCAATGTCCTCGCGATGAATCTCGATCAGCTTCAGTCTGTCGGCCGGTTTGCGCTCCGCGTTGATGCTGGCATGCGCCGCCTTCACCAGCGACGACTTGCCCATGCCGCGCGCGCCCCAGAGCAGCGCGTTGTTGGCGGGCAATCCGTTGGCGAAACGCTCGGTGTTCTCCATCAGGATGTCGCGCATCCGGTCGACGCCCTTGAGCAGGAACATTTCGACGCGGCTGACCCGCGGCACCGCCGCAAGGCGGCCGTCCGGGTGCCAGACGAAAGCATCCGCCTGCTTGAACGACTCGCGTTCGGCGGCGGGCTTGCCTTGCGCGGAGAGGTGCGCCGCAATCGTCTCCAGCGCGCGAACGATGCGCTGCTGGGAGACGTTTTGGTTCGTCTTGGACGTCGTCTTGGAAATCGTCTTGGAAGCCGCCTTGAGGGCCACCTTGGGACGTTTTGCCGCGACGCCGGCTGCCTTCGCGGCAGGGGTGCGAGGGCCTTTGCCGGCCGGGCTTTTGCTTGGTTTTTGGGGCATGTCCGAAGTTCCTGAGAATGCAGCCTTATCGGGCCTGTGCGCGCGCCGCAAGGTGGCTAAAAGGGCGGTCTGGCAGCGTTGCAATTGGGGCAATGGCCGCTATAGTCCGCGCGAATTTGACCGAACCGGTCGCCATTTGGGCCTGACCGGTTTTCCCCCGTTCTCACGAGGATCGTCCGAATGCTGATTACCCCTGCGTATGCCCAGGCTGCGGGCGCCGGCGACACCAGCGGCATGCTGATGTCTCTGCTGCCGTTCGCCCTGATCTTCGTGATCATGTACTTCCTGATTCTGCGTCCGCAGCAGAAGAAGGTCCGTGACCACGCCGACCTGGTGAAGAACATCCGCCGCGGCGACACCGTCGTGACCTCGGGCGGTCTCGTCGGCAAGGTCACCAAGGTTGTCGACGACGACCAGATCGAGTTCGAGATCGCCGATGGCGTGCGCGTGCGGCAGATGCGCTCGATGGTCTCCGGCGTGCGCGCCAAGGGCGAGCCGGCCAAGGAATCCAAGGAAAGCGCCAAGGAAGACGCCGCGTCGAAGTGAGTGCTTCCGCGAGTCTCTCAAGTTTTCCTGCAAATCTCCTGATCTGACAGGTCCAGTCGATGTTGTATTTCACGCGGTGGAAGGCGCTCGGGATTATCCTGACGGCGCTGATCGTGTGCCTCTGCGCGGTCCCGAACTTCTTCCCCGAAGCGCAGGTCAAGACCTGGCCCGCCTGGGCGCAGCGTCGGCTCGTGCTCGGCCTCGATCTTCAAGGCGGCTCCTATCTGCTGCTCGAGGTCGACGGCAACTATGTGAAGAAGGAGCGGCTCGACCAGGTCCGCGACGACGTTCGCCGGACGCTGCGCGATGCCAAGATCGGCTTCACCGGCGGCGTCACCGTGCGCAACGACGCGGCCGAGGTTAGGATCACCAAGGAATCGGACCTGCAGCCTGCGCTCGCCAAGCTGCGCGAGCTGTCCCAGCCGCTGGGCGGACTGGTCGGATCCAGCGGTCAGCGCGACCTGGATGTGACTGACGCCGGCGGTGGCGTGATCCGCCTTACCATCCCGCAGGCCGCGATGCTCGACCGCATGCGCAAGACCATCGAGCAGTCGATCCAGATCGTCGAACGCCGCGTCAACGAGCTCGGCACCGTCGAGCCCGTCATCCAGCGCCAGGGCAACGATCGCATTTTGGTGCAGGTCCCCGGCCTGCAGGATCCGACCCGGCTGAAGGAATTGCTGGGCAAGACCGCGAAGATGGAATTCCGCATGGTCGATACGTCGGTGCCGCCCGATCAGGCGCAGCAAGGACGTTTGCCGCCGGAATCCGAGCTTCTGATGAGCGCGTCACCGCCGCCCACACCCTATGTGGTCAAGAAGCAGGTGCTGGTCGCCGGCGGCGACCTGACCGATGCCCAAGCGAGCTTCGACCAGCGCACCAGCGAACCCGTCGTGAGTTTCAAGTTCAATACGTCGGGCGCGCGCAAGTTCTCGCAGGCCACGCAAGAGAACGTCGGGCTGCCTTTTGCGATCGTGCTCGACAACAAGGTCATCTCGGCTCCCGTGATCCGCGAGCCCATCACAGGCGGACAAGGCCAGATCTCGGGCAGTTTCACGGTGCAATCGGCCAACGATCTCGCGATCCTGCTGCGCGCCGGCGCGCTGCCGGCACCGCTCACGGTGGTCGAGGAGCGCACCGTCGGTCCGGGCCTCGGCCAGGACTCGATCGAAAAGGGCGAGCTCGCCGCCTATGTCGGCTCGATCCTGGTCATCATCTTCATGCTCTTGACCTACCGGCTGTTCGGCGTGTTCGCCAACATCGCGGTGGCCATCAACGTCGCCATGATCTTCGGCCTGTTGTCGCTTCTCAACGCCACGCTGACGTTGCCCGGCATCGCGGGCATCGTGCTCACCGTCGGTATCGCGGTCGATTCCAACGTGCTGATCTACGAGCGCATCCGCGAGGAGTTGCGTGGCGGCCGCAACGCGATCTCGGCGATCGACGCCGGCTTCAAGCGGGCGCTTGCGACCATCCTCGATTCCAACATCACCACTTTTATTGCCGCCGCGGTGCTGTTCTACATCGGTACCGGTCCGGTGCGCGGCTTCGCCGTGACGCTCGGAATCGGCATCATCACCACGGTGTTCACCGCTTTCACCCTGACCCGGCTGATCGTGGCCTGGTGGGTGCGGTGGAAGCGGCCGCAGAGCGTGCCGATCTAGGAGCCTGATCGTGAATCACACTGTTCTCATCGGGCTCGGCGTCCTCATTGCCATTCTCACCGTGGTTGCGGCATTCGGCTGGCTGCCGTCGCTGCGCATCGTCCCCGACGATACCCATTTCGACTTCACGCGTTTTCGCCGGATCAGCTTCCCGATCTCGGCGGCGTTGTCGATCGTCGCGATCACGCTGTTCTTCACCCATGGACTGAATTTCGGCATCGACTTCCGCGGCGGCACCCTACTGGAGGTGCAGGCCAAGTCCGGCACCGCCGATATTGCGGCGATGCGTACGACGTTGGATGCCCTGCGTCTGGGCGAAGTCCAGTTGCAGCAATTCGGCGGCCCCGCCGATGTCCTGATCCGTGTCGCGGAGCAGCCGGGCGGCGACGCCGCCCAGCAGGAGGCCGTGCAGAAGGTCCGCACCGCGCTTGGCGATTCCGTCGACTATCGCCGCGTCGAGGTGGTGGGACCGCGCGTATCGGGCGAATTGCTCGCCTACGGCATGCTCGGCCTGATGCTGGCGATCGTCTCGATCCTGATCTACCTCTGGTTCCGATTCGAGTGGCAGTTCGCGCTTGGCGCCATGATCGCCAACGTGCACGACATCGTGCTCACGATCGGGTTCATGTCGATCAGTCAGGTCGATTTCGACCTGACCAGCATCGCGGCGCTTCTGACGATTTTGGGCTATTCGCTCAACGACACCGTCGTCATCTACGACCGCATCCGTGAAATGCTGCGGCGCTACAAGAAGATGCCGATGCCGCAGCTCCTCAACGAATCAATCAACTCGACGCTGTCGCGCTCGATCATCACCCATTTCACTGTGACGCTGGCGCTGCTGGCCCTGCTGCTGTTCGGCGGCCATGCCATCCACAGCTTCACCGCGGTCATGATGTTCGGCGTGGTGCTGGTCGGCACCTATACCTCGATCTTCATTGCGGCCCCGATCCTGATCTATCTCGGCGTCGGCGAGCATCGCGAGGATGCGGTCGATAAGGCTACGCCGGCGAAGAAAAGCAAGGCATGATCCGAACCGCATGCCCTCGCAGGAGTTTGGGAGGGCAGTAAGCTCATTCGGACGAAGCTCATGGCCGGCGATCCCAACGCACCGCATTTCCCCCGCTCGGCGCCGATCGAAGCCTATGGCAAGGGCGGCTTTGCCTTTGCCGGCATGTCGCATCGGGGATCGCTGCTTTGCCTGCCCGACGCGATCTGGGCCTGGGACATAACGGACCCTGCAAAGATCGACCGCTATTCGCTGGATCGAGTCTTCAAGTCTGCCAACAGCATCGACACGCTCCTGGTCGGCACCGGAACCGGGGTCTGGCTGCCGCCGCCGGAACTGCGCCAGGCGCTCAAAGCGGCGAGGGTGGTGCTGGATGCGATGCAGACCGGTCCCGCCGTGCGTACCTACAACATCATGATGGGCGAACGGCGGCGCGTCGCGGCCGCGCTGATCGCCGTGCCATGAGTGGCTCCGCGCCGCCGCCGGATTCTGTTGCGTTCTGTGCTGACCTCGTGCGCAGCCACGACTTTCGGCACTATGCCGCGACCCTGTTCGCGCCCGCTGCCGAGCGCCGCGGGCTGCTGGCGCTCTATGCCTTCAATGTCGAGATCGTCCGCGTCCGCGATCAGGTGAGCCAGCCCTTGCCCGGTGAAATCCGCCTGCAATGGTGGACCGACATGCTGTCGGGCCAAGTCCATGGCAGTGCCGAGCGCAATCCGGTGGCGGCGGAGCTGCTCCGCGCAATCCGTGATTTCGACCTGCCGGTCGAGCCGCTGTCGCTGCTCGCCGACGAGCATCAATTCGATCTCTACAACGACCCAATGCCAACAATGGCGGCGCTGGAGGGCTACCTCGCGGCGACCTCATCGGCGCTGTTCGATCTCGCCGCCCGGATCATGGGACCACCGTCGGCGGCGGCCGAGCATCTCGCCCGCCATGCCGGGCTGGCGCAGGGCATCGTACAGGTCATCGCCAATCTGCCGCGCGATGCGGCGCGCCGGCAATTGTTCCTGCCGCAGCAGGTGCTGGCGAGCCACGATTGCGACGTGGAAGACGTGTTCGCCGGAAAGGAGACGCCAAACTTGCGCGCCGCGCTGGGCCAACTCTCGGGCGAGGCGCAGCAACATTTGACGACGGCCTTGTCGCTGCTGGTGGAGGTGCCGGCATCAGTGCGTCCAGCGTTCCTTCCGCTCGGACAAGCGCGGGCCGACCTCAAGCGCCTGTCGCAACCCGGGCGCAATCCATTTACGCCGCAACCGTCATCGCGGCTGCGTACGCTGTGGACGCTGTGGCGGGCTTCACGTTCGCGGGAATTTACCAAATAGCGGTTGGCTTATCGCCGGAGCCGGGCAAATGCTCTATGCTGTCCTATGGCTGAGTTGTCCCAAACCATATCTTCCGATCTGGGCGGCCTTCCGGTCGTACCGGCCGACATCCATGCCGCCGCCGAGACGATCCGCGGCGCCGTCGTCGAGACGCCCTGTAGCTACAGCCGCACGCTGAGCAATATCTGCGGCTGCGACATCTGGCTGAAATTCGAGAACCTCCAGTTCACGTCCTCGTTCAAGGAGCGCGGCGCGCTCAACCGCCTCAAGGCGCTGACGCCGGAGGAGCGCGCGCGGGGCGTCGTCGCGATGTCGGCGGGTAACCACGCGCAGGGCGTCGCCTATCACGCCAAGCGGCTCGGCATTCCCGCCACTATCGTCATGCCGGTCGGCACGCCCATGGTGAAGGTCGAGAACACCAGGCATCACGGCGCCGAGGTGGTGGTGACGGGCGCCACGCTGGAGGAGGCGGCCGCGTATGCGCGCAGCCACGGCGAAGTCCATGGCATGATCTTCGTCCATCCCTATGACGATCCGCTTGTCATCGCAGGGCAGGGCACGGTCGGGCTGGAAATACTCGAGGCCGTGCCGGAGCTCGATACGCTGGTCGTCCCGATCGGCGGCGGTGGCCTGATCAGCGGGATCGCCATTGCCGCGAAATCGATCAAGCCGTCGCTGCGGATCCTCGGCGTCGAGGCCTGGCTCTACCCCTCGATGTACAACGCCATCCATGATGGCAATCTGCCCGCACGTGGCGACACGCTCGCGGAAGGCATCGCGGTGAAATCGCCTGGCAAGATTACGGCCGAAATCGTTCGCCGACTCGTCGACGACATTGCGCTCGTCAACGAAGCCGAGCTCGAGCGCGCGGTGGCGACCCTGATCTCGATCGAGAAGACGGTCGTGGAAGGCGCCGGTGCCGCTGGCCTCGCCGCGCTGATGTCCGACCCGTCCCGTTTTGCCGGCGAGAAGGTTGGGCTGGTGCTGAGCGGCGGCAATATTGACACACGGCTGATCGCATCGGTCCTGACCCGCGAGTTGGCGCGCGAGGGGCGGCTCACCCAATTGTCGCTCGACATCCCCGACAGGCCCGGCCAACTGGCTGCGGTCGCGGCACTGCTGGCCGAGGCTGGCGCCAACATCATCGAAGTCTCGCACCAGCGCACATTCTCGGATCTTCCGGCCAAGGCGACCTTGCTGCAATTGGTGATCGAGACCCGCGACAGCGCCCATCTCGACGAGGTCATGGCGAAGCTTGGCGCATCCGGATTGAGTGCGCGCTGTACCTGAGAGATGCATGATCGCCGCTATCGCGGCGTCAAACCCGCCAAATGCGCGATCAGCCGATCGATCTCGGCTTCCGTATTGTAGTAATGCGGGGAGGCGCGCACCACCGGCGGCAGCGAGCGAATTTCGGCATCGATGCGCGTGCTCGCCGGATCTGAGGCACCGATCGTGATGCCGGCTACGGCCGCGCCGCTCACAATCGTGTCCGCCTCGTACCCTTCCACGGTGAAGCTGACGATGGCTCCCGGAGTGCGTCCGAGGTCGCGAATTCTGATGCCGCGAATGGACGCAAGGCGGCCCCTGAGGCGGTCCGCCAGCAAGCGGCAACGCCGCTCGATCGGGCCGATCCCGATATCAAGGGCATAATCGACAGCCGCGCCGAGCCCAAGCCGGGCGGCGTAGTTGTTCTCCCAGGTCTCGAAACGGCGCGCATCATCACGCAGCCGATAAGTGTCCCGCGAGACCCAGGGTGCGGCGAAGTGGTCGATCATTGGCGGTTCGAGCCGCTGCAGCATTGCCTGGCGGACGTAGAGAAAGCCGGTGCCGCGCGGGCCGCGGAGGAATTTGCGCCCGGTTGCCGACAACATATCGCAGCCGATGGTCTCGACGTCGACCACCATCTGTCCGACTGCCTGGCAGGCGTCCAGCAGATAGGGGATGCCGTGCGCTCGCGCGATCTTGCCGACGGCTGCAGCCGGATTGACCAGTCCGCCATTGGTCGGAACCCAGGTGATCGCAATCAGCTTCACGCGCTCATCGATCATGCGTTCGAGCGCGTCGAGGTCGAACTCGCCGCTGGCATCGCTCGGCACGACGTCGATCGCAACGCCTGTTCGCTTGGCGACCTGAAGAAAGGCGACATAGTTGGCCGCGTACTCCGCCTCGGCGGTCAGGATCCGGTCGCCCTTGCTGAATGGAAGCGCGTAGAAAGCCATCTGCCAGGCAACCGTCGCGTTCTCCATGAGGGCGATCTCATCGGGCGCGGCGTTCAGGAGGCGGGCGACCGAGCCGTAAACGGATTCAAGTCGGCGCCCTCGCGGTCGGCGGCGGCATAGCCTCCGATCTCGCTCTCCAGATCGATGTGTTCCTTCATCGCCGCAACAACCGGCGCCGGCATCAGCGCTGCGCCCGCGTTGTGGAGATAGGCGAGCCGAGAGGCAGCCGGCGTGTCGCGACGAATTCGGTCGATATCCATCATCCATGCCTCCGCGTCTCGCGATCCTCGTGCATGGATTAAACGCGTCGAGGGATGCGGACAAGATGGCCAAGCTTGGTCTCAGATGCAAAGGCCGAGCAGCTTGATGTGGCAGCCGCTGGATTTTGGCTTGCTGGCGGGCGCAGCCTCGCGCTTCACCGCAACCAGCGGCTCCCCGTCTTTCTTGCCTTTGCCTTTGCCCTTCGCCTCGTAGTCGCCGGCGATCACCATTGCCCAATAGGTGCGCTTGCCGCTGGCGTTTTTCGCGCTCGCGATCCCGACGCGGGAAGCGTTGTGCAGCAGCAGATTCTTGCGGTGTCCCGACGAGTCGATCCACTGTCCGAGGGTCTTCTCGAAATTGTCGTAGCCGTAGGCGATGTTCTCGGCGGCGCGGCCTGCGCCGGCCGGTGCGACCCGGCGGTTGAACGGGCCGAGGGCGTCGTGACTGAGGTCGTCCTTCGTCGCCATCGCGCGCGCCTGGTCCATGGCGATGCGGTCGAGGGTCGAATCGCGGACGACGCGGACCTCACCATGCTTGAGGCGGAAGCTCGAGATCAGCTCGGCGGGGGACTCGGCCATTGCGGACGTGGTGGCGAGCAGCAGAAGGCTAGCGATCAGGCCGCCAACCACACGATGCATCATGTACCCCCGAGTGCCCATGACCCCGCCAAGTCCCCCCACCAAGTTCGAATTATCGGATCGCTTCTCTATCGCCAATGTGGACGCTTCAAGGCGTGATCCACGTTAGCTCGCCGGCAGGTCGGCCTCGAAATTGAAGCGGTCGCGCAGGTTCTTGCGCTGCTCCAGGATGTCCTTGAGGAAAGCACGGTCCTGGTCGTTCTTCATCATCGGCTCGATCAGGTCGAGCTGGTTCATGGCGACCAGTTGCAGGATCTCCGTGCGCGGCTTGCCGTCCGGATTGCGTGGCAGTGCGTGGACGACCTGGATGTGTTCCGGCGGCTTTGGCCCCTTGGCAGCGGTGAGCTCGTTGCGCAATTGGCCTTCGAGCGCGGCCTGATCGGCTTCGACGAAGGCATAGAGGCCGACACCGGAGCGGCGGTCGGCAAAGGCGACGATGGCGGTGTCGCGCACGGCGGGGTTCTTGCGGATCAATTCTGCCAGCACCGGCGCGTCGTTGACGAGCCTTCGGCCGCCGCCTTCACGGTCGGTGAAGTTGAACAGGCCGCGGGTGATCGCCCGATAGACCTTCTTGCCGGTGGCGAGCCAGAGGCTGGCGGCGAACGACTTCTTCGCCAGGATCTTGCGCTCGCGCGGCGTCAGCGCCTCGGGCGCGTAGGATCGCTTGTGCTTGAGCAGATGCCGGAGATCTTCATAGGCCAGAATCCGGTAAAGCCGGCCGCGACGGTCGAAGCAGGCGGCGAGCTGGAAGTCGGTCACATAGGCGCGACCGTCGCGGCCGACCAGCCAGTTCTGTTCCTTGGCAAGATCGTTGTGGCAGATTCCGGCGCGGCGCAGCCGTCGCAGCGCGGCCTTCGCCGAGCGAAAATAGGCGAGGTCGCCATGCGGTTTCGCCAGATGCAGTGCGACACCATCGACGAAGCTGCGCACCAGCGCGCGGCGTCCGGCCCACAGCAGCTCCGGGCCGACATCGAGTCCCTTGGCGAGTGCCAGCGCATGCGTCTCGCGGGCGAACAGGTGGCGCGCCAAAAGGAATGACCACCACGGCACCTCGTCGAGGCGGCGCAGCACCGCGTCGACCTCGCCGTCATCGTCGCGGAATCGGCCGCGCTCGACGGTCGAGAACACGTCGCGCTTGAGCAGCACGCCCTCGGTCCAGCGCGCCGAGAGTGTTGCGGCGTCGTCTTTGGAAAGGTTCATCGAAAACTCACGCCGCGGCGGCAATGCGCAGGTGATCGGCGATCCAGCGATCGAGATCGGCGAGCGCCAGCGCGCTCATCGCCTGCTTTTTGGCCACCGTCTTCTCGTTCCCGCGCAGCCGGCTTCCGTCGGGCTTCTTCGTCGGTGCGCTGGCGAGCGGCGGGAACAGGCCGAAATTGATGTTCATCGGCTGGAACGAGCGCGTGCCGGGCTCGATGGTCTCGATATGGCCGCCGGTGATGTGGCCGAGCAGGGATCCGAGCGCCGTCGTGACCGGCGGACTCGCAAGCGTCTCGCCGCGCACCTCCGCTGCCGCATAGAGACCGGCAATCAGGCCGACGCTGGCGGATTCCACATAGCCCTCGCAGCCCGTCATCTGGCCGGCAAAGCGCAGCCGCGGCTGCGCGCGCAGGCGCAATTGGCCGTCGAGCAGCTTTGGCGAGTTGAGAAAGGTGTTGCGATGCAGGCCGCCGAGGCGAGCAAATTCGGCCTTCTCCAGCCCCGGAATGGTGCGGAAGATGCGCTGCTGCTCGCCGTATTTCAGTTTCGTCTGGAAGCCGACGATGTTGTAGAGCGTGCCGAGCTTGTTGTCCTGGCGCAGCTGCACGATCGCGTAGGCCTTGGTGGTGGGATCGTGCGGATTGGTGAGGCCGACCGGCTTCATCGGTCCATGGCGGAGAGTCTCGGGGCCGCGTTCCGCCATGACCTCGATTGGCAGACAGCCGTCGAAATAGGGCGTGTTGGTCTCCCATTCCTTGAACTCGGTCTTCTCGCCGGCGACCAGCGCTGCGACGAAGCCGTCATACTGCTCCTTTGTCATCGGGCAGTTGATGTAGTCGGCGCCGGTGCCGCCGGGACCGACCTTGTCGTAGCGTGACTGAAACCAGGCCACCGACATGTCGATGGATTCGCGGTACACGATCGGCGCGATCGCGTCGAAGAAGGCGAGGGCGTTCTCGTCGGTCAACTCGCGGATCGCATCGGCCAGCGGCGCCGAAGTGAGGGGGCCGGTCGCAACGATGACGTTGCTCCACTCGGCCGGCGGCAGGCCTGCGACCTCACCGCGGGCGATCTCGATCAGCGGATGATCGTTCAGCGCCTTGGTGACGGCCGCCGAGAAGCCGTCGCGGTCCACCGCCAGCGCGCCGCCGGCGGGTACCTGGTTGGCGTCGGCTGCGCGCATGATCAGCGAATCGAGGCGGCGCATCTCGGCATGCAGCAGGCCGACGGCGTTGTTGGCGGCATCGTCCGAGCGGAACGAATTGGAGCAGACGAGCTCGGCAAGCCCATCGGTGCGGTGTGCCTCGGTCATGCGGGTCGGCCGCATCTCGTGCAGCACCACGGGCACGCCGGATTTGGCCACCTGCCAGGCGGCTTCGGAGCCGGCAAGGCCTGCGCCGATCACGTGCACGGTATTTGATTGGGGTCCTGTCATGGGGCGGACAGGTAGCGCTTTTCGGCGATCAGTGGAATCGCCGAGATCGAGTTTTCTGCCTCCGGATGCGACAACGCCCGCACGAGGCGGGCGCTATCGGTCCGTCCGGTTCAGGGCTGAACGATATCAGCCCTGATACTGACCGGCGGCAACGCGCGGGATGTCCGAGCGATCGAGGCCGATATCGGAAAGCTCGCGATCGCTGAGCTGGGACAGCTCGGCAACATTGCGCTGATAGTCCCGGAAAGCTTGGATCATGCGGATGAGCGAGAGCAGCATTGGTAATCTCCTGTAGTTCGATTCAGCTCTTGCCCGAGCCTCATCGTTGAAATGAATATAGGTGAGAGTGGTGCAGTGCGAAAGTTCCGATGCTGCGATGCAGCTAAGCGCTGAGTGCATGGCGCTGGTAACGGACGATTAACCCGAAAGCACTCCCGCCCAAAGGGTAGGCGGAACAGGGAGCACAGGTCTGAAGTCCCGTGAATTCACGGATTTGCTATGGGCTAGTGGGTTCCGTTCGGAGCGAAATAAGTCGCTTTGCTCTGTCCGCAAGCGGATCGACTAGCTTCTATAACCAAGTCTCACATGCGAGAATCGCATGATTTAATGAATTGATACTCATTACTTGGCGCGTGCGTACCCTTTTGCCAACTCTCGCCAGCGATTCGCCTGGTTGCAGCGGATCCACATGACGAAGGGCGGCGAGTCAGGACTATCCCGCTTGGTTAGCCACAACCGTCCCCGCTCGCAGTGCACACAGGCTGAACGTGTGGCGTTGATTACAAGCGCGTAATGAAAATCAGAAATTTTGCATGCAGCTCTGCGCGCCGCGCAACATCACGCAATTCTCGCGGGGAATTCATTGCGTCAAGTTGCCGCGCCCGGAGGAAGGTGATGTCGCAGATTCCGGCAATGTCGCTGGCTCTGGCCCAAGAACAAGAGAAGGAAGGTAACGTCATGACGAAGTTACTCGGGGTTGTCGCAATTGCCGCCGTTGCGTTCGCCGTCACGCCGGCCCAGGCCGCCAAGCACGCCGCCGGCGGCTGCAGCTCGGCCAATCTGGAGAAGACAGAGACCGCGATCGAAAACATGGCCGATGGTGACGGCAAGTTCGTCGCGCAGAAGGAGATCGCGGCCGCGCAGGACTCGCTGCTCAACGGCAAAATGGGTGCGTGCGGCGCGCATCTGAACAAAGCGATGCACGCCACCATGGGCAAATAGGAACTTCAGGAACGCATTAGGAGAGGGCCGGTCGCCGAGCGATCGGCCCTACGCTTTTGTCCTGCAAGCATCTCATCTAAGGGGCGCGCGCGAGCTGGGTGGCGAAATAGGCGACGGTCTTCGAGTAGACCTCGCTCTTGTTCCACTGCTGCAGCACCGCGAAATTCGGACTGCCCGGCTGCCAATCCTTACCCTTCTGCCAGCCATAACCGGCAAGATAGTTCGCGGTGGAGGCGAGCACGTCAGGGGCGTTGTGCAGGAGATCGCGCTTACCATTGCCGTCGAAATCGACGGCGTATTTCATCCATGACGACGGCATGAACTGGGTCTGTCCGAGCTCGCCGGCCCAGGCGCCCTTCATGTCGGCCGGTGCGAGGTCGCCGCGCTGGACAATGCGGAGCGCATCCAACAGCTCGGCGCGAAACTGCTCGGAGCGCCGGCAGTCATAGGCCAGCGTCGCCAGTGAGCGGATGGTCGCGAACTTGCCGGTATTGACGCCGAAATCGGTCTCGAGACCCCAGATCGCGACCAGCACCTCGCCAGGCACGCCGTAGGTCTGCTCGATACGCGACAGCACCGAGCCGTATTGCTTCATCATGTTGGAGCCGCGCGTCAGGCGCGGCGGCACCATGCGGCCGGAAAACTCCTCGAAGGTCTGGCTGAAGACCTTCTGCGAGCGGTCGCGGTTGAGCACGTTCTGATCGAGCGTCACACCGGCGAGCCCGGCGGAAATGGCCTGTTGCGAGACGCCCTTGGCCGCGGCGTCCGTTTTGAAGTCTGCAAGCCACGCGTCGAAATTGCCTGAACCGCAGGCAACAGCGGCGAGCGTTGGCTGAGCGGATAGGATGGACGCGGTGATGGCTAAGGCTGCGAGGGCGAGACGAGAAATCGTCGGGGTCATTCGAGCAAATAAATTCCGTGAAGTGATCTGAACGGCGCGCGCAATCTCGATGGAAACCGCGGCCAAAGCAAGGCGTATGACAGTGCGCGATCCTGCCCGCACCGGGGCAGGATCGCATGTCACGATATCGTCAGGCGTCGGTCCGATTGCGCCAGGGGAAGAGGTTGGCGGGGAAGTCGGCGGCCGGCTTGCGTGCACGATGCGGCGGAGGCGGCACCGGACGCGCGCCCGGATCGGCCGCGATCACCTTGCGGTAGAGATGCCAGGTGGCATGGCCGAGCACGGGGACCACCACGGCAAGGCCGAGGAAGGCCGGAATGGTGCCCAGCGCCAGCAGGACGGCCACGATCAGGCCCCAGGCCGCCATCGGCACCGGGTTCTTCGCGACGACGCGCAGTGACGTCACCATGGCCTCGAACGCGCCGGCATGGCGGTCAAGCATCAGCGGGAACGACACGGCGCTGATGCACAGCGCGGCAAGGGCGAACAGGAAGCCGGTGCCGCAGCCGACCACGATCAGCCACCAGCCTTGCCGGCTCGTGAGCACGCGCGTCAGAAAATCCGAGATCCCGGATGCGCCTTCATAGCCGAAAGCGGCGACATAAATTGCCTGCGCGGTCGCAACCCAGGTCACGAACAGGGCCAGCAGCAGCGCGCCGAGACCGAGCATGGCGCCGAACGAGGGCGAACGCAGCACCTCCATGGCATCCCAGGCGCTGGCCTCCTCATGGCGCTCGCGCCGGCTGGAGAGCTCGTAGAGACCGAGAGCGGCGAACGGGCCGATTAGCGCGAAGCCTGCGGCCAGTGGGAACAACAACGGCAACACTGAATAGCCCATCACCACGCGGGCGAGCACAAGGCCCAGCACAGGATAGATCACGCAGAGGATGATGGCGTGGCTCGGCACCGCCTTGAAATCGTCCCAGCCGCGCTTGAGCGCATCCTGCAGATCGGAGAGTTGGATGGTTCGGATCACCGGTCCAGCCGCTTCGGCGGTCTGGGCCATGGACGGGACATTGCCCGGGTAGAGTGTGGCCATGGTCGCTAGCTCCCTTGCCATGCGGCCGCATCTGGCGCCAGCAACGGCGCAAGCGGCCGCTATTCTGAGTTTCGCGATCCCCAACCAGACGCGAATTCCGGATAGCATCGCGAACTGAACGTCAACCGTACGCCCATTTGCGAGTCCTGTCCCTCACGCTTGGGTGAGATTCGATGCCGCGGTGCAATCTCTACAGTGTCATTCGGTCGTTATTTCGCCGCAGATAAGCTGATGCTGCGTGCTTGTTCGCGGAACTTTGGCGGGCGCAACGACGCAACTTGGTCTATAAGTGCCACTCAAGGCCCTTCCAGCGGGTCCTTTTCGGGGAGCAGACATGAGCATTTTCGGGAAAATTATGGGCGCGATCTTCGGTAGCCAGCCAGCTTCCGCCGCGCCCGCAGGCAGCGCACCGTCGGGCAGCGCGCCCGCAGGGGCCGCGCCGAGCGGATCCGCGGCGACGGTGGACGTTGCCTCGATCGTCGACGCGGCGGCCGCTGCGCACAAGGGCGAAAAGCTGGAATGGCGCACCTCGATCGTCGATCTGATGAAGGCGCTCGACATCGATTCCAGCCTCGCTGCGCGCAAGGACCTCGCCAAGGAGCTCGGCTACAGCGGCGACACTAACGATTCCGCGACCATGAACGTCTGGCTGCACAAGCAGGTGATGTCCAAGCTCGCCGCCAATGGCGGCAAGCTGCCGCCGGAGATCAAGCACTGACCGATCGCCCGGTCGCAATCCAAGGGCTCGCGATCGCGCGGGCCCTTTTGCATTCAGGCGACGAGATCCGCATCTTCCGGATGCCTGTCGAGATAATCGACGACGAAACCGCAACCGGCAATCACCTTCCTGCCGTCGCGCCGGATCAATTCCAGCGCGCCCTTGACCAGCTCGGAGCCGATGCCGCGGCCGCGCAGCGCGCGCGGCGTCTCGGTGTGGGTGATGATCACCGCCGCCGGCGTCAGCCGGTAATTGGCGAAGGCGATTTCGCTGCCGACATCGAGCTCGAAGCGGCTTCTGTCCTTGTTATCCCGTACCGACGGCGCCATGCAAAAATCCTTCCGACATGCTGCTTGCCTCTGATCTAGGCGCCTCAACCGGTCCTTGCCAAGGTGCGAGCAAGAGTGGTTGCCGCAGGGGAGATATCCGGAAACTGCGTGTCCCGCTCAGCCTGGAATTGAAGCCGGGCTTGCCGACGGCGCAGGAGTCGTATGGAAGCTCGGGGCGTTGTAGCCCCCCGCCGCTTCTCGCAACGCCGGCGTTGGATCTCTTCCTAGGCCTGATCGCCCGGATGCTTCAATCGGTCGCCTTGGCGAGCCTGGAATCCTCCGGCTGCGCCTGCGGGCGCAGGCATCCCTGGCAGATGACGAGGGAACGGTTGACCATGGCGTCCCGTTCCTCCTCGATGCCATCCTTCGCCTGCCACCATTCCTTTGAATAGGGCTGAAGCGCGGCTTGCGACCTGTTGCGCTCGGATCGGGCCGCGCGCACTGGTTCTGAAGCAGAGCGCGGGTGATTGGGATTTTCGCCGGCGCCGTCCCAGGCATAGCGCGCGGGCTTGAAGGCGGGATCGGAGGCGAGGTGCGCTTGTGGGCCCACGGCACATCCGGCAAGCGCCAGCGATAACATGAGGAGGGCGGGCGCTTTGACCATGATGCGGCACTCTGTACGCGAGAACTGAGCGAGGTTGCGCCGATCATGTTTAAAATTTCCTGAACGGTTGGATGGGCTGCGCTGCGCCCGGCAACCTTGCAGAGCTCCTGGCGATGGCGATAAATGGTCTGCAATGAGCGGGCGGCTCGCGTGCCGTCCGCCGCCGAAGAGGAAGCCCGATGCAGCCCCTGCGCATGTCCCGCCGCGTCATGAATCTCGCTCACATGCTGACCCAGAATGCGCGGCGGCATGGGGCGCGTCCCGGTTTCGTCTGGGGCGACAGATCCTGGACCTGGCGCGAGATCGATGCGCAGGTCTCGGCACTGGCAGCCGCTCTCGCGGCGCGCGGGATCGCGAAGGGCGACCGCATCCTCGTTCATTCCAAGAACGGCGATGAGATGTTCTTCTCGATGTTCGCCGCGTTCCGGCTTGGCGCGGTCTGGGTACCCACCAATTTCCGCCTGATGCCGGACGAGGTCGCCTATCTCGCGCAGGCCTCCGGCGCGAAGGCGTTTCTGTGCCATGTCGATTTTCCCGAGCACGCCGCGGCCGTAAGCGGTGGCGCGCTGGAATTCACCTGGAGCATCGACGGTCGGGCGCCGTTTGCCGAGACGTCGGTTGCGGATGCCGTCGCGTCGCGCGCCGGCACGGTGGTCGAGAACGTCGCAGTCGAGCACGACGATCCCTGCTGGTTCTTCTTTACATCGGGCACCACCGGCCGCTCCAAGGCTGCGGTGCTCACCCACGGTCAGATGGGTTTTGTCGTCACCAACCATCTCGCCGATCTCACGCCCGGCGTCACCGAAGCAGATGCCTCGCTGGTGGTGGCGCCGCTGTCGCATGGCGCCGGCGTGCATCAGCTGGTGCAGACCGCGCGCGGCGTGTGCACCGTGCTGCTGCCGACGGAGAAGTTCGACATTGACGAGGCGTTCCGCCTGATCGAGGCGCATCGCGTCAGCAATCTCTTCGTGGTGCCGACCATTCTGAAGATGATGGTCGAGCATCCCGCCGCCGACAAATACGATCATTCCTCGCTGCGCCATGTGATCTATGCGGGTGCGCCGATGTATCGCGAGGACCAGAAGGCTGCGCTGAGGAAGCTCGGCAAGGTGATCGTGCAGTATTTCGGCCTCGGCGAGGTGACCGGCAACATCACCGTGCTGCCGGCAGCGCTGCATGACCCCGAGGACGGGCCGCACGCGAAGATCGGCACCTGTGGCTTCGAGCGTACCGGCATGCAGGTCTCGATCCAGGACGACGAGGGCCGTGAACTCGGCGCCAACCAGAGCGGCGAGATCTGCGTAATCGGCCCCGCGGTGCTGGCCGGCTACTATGACAATCCCGAAGCCAATGCGAAGGCGTTCCGCAACGGCTGGTTCCGCACTGGCGATCTCGGCCACATGGACGAGGAGGGGTTCGTCTACATCACGGGACGAGCCTCCGACATGTACATCTCCGGCGGCTCCAACATCTATCCGCGCGAAATCGAGGAGAAGATTCTGACCCATCCTTGCGTCGGCGAGGTCGCGGTGCTCGGCGTACCCGATGCTACCTGGGGCGAGGTCGGCGTTGCCGTCTGCGTCGCCCGGGAAGGCGCGAAGCCGGTGAGCGAAGCGGAGATGGCGGCATTCCTCGGCCCCAAGGTCCCCCGCTACAAGATGCCGAAGCGGTTCTTCTTTTGGGAGGCCTTGCCGAAATCCGGCTACGGCAAGGTTCCCAAACGGATGGTTCGCGACGAGCTCGAGGCGCGCGGGCTGCTCGATCTCGACAAGACACGGGCGGGCTGAGCGAAGGTCATGCGCAGCATCAAGCAGCCCGGCGCGCCGGTCGCCGAGCGCATCCAATGGGCGGAGGCGAGGGGACGCGCTTTCTCCTTCACGCTTCAAGCAGGTCTGCCGCTGCTGGAGGCGGCGCGCCGCGGTTTCGCCGCGGAGGGATTCGCCGGCGGCGTGCTCAGCTTCGGGCGCGGCGCGCTCGGGCCGTTCGGCTATGTCATGCCGGCGCTGTCGAAGACCAGCGAGAACGCCGCGTTTTATAGCGACACATTCCGGCCAAGCGGCGTGACGCGCACCAGGCTCGGCAGCATGACGCTGGGCATGCGCGATGGCGCCCCGTTCTTTCATTGCCATGGGCTGTGGACGGAGGCCGATGGGCGCGCCGGTGGTGGCCACATGCTGCCGGACGTGACCGATGTCGCCGAGCCGTTCGAGGTCGAGGCCTTCGGCATCGATGGTGCGATGTTCGCCGCAGAGCCAGATCCCGAGACCAATTTCAAGCTGTTCGGGCCCGTGGCGGCTGCGAGCACCGGCGCACGCACGACCAGCCGCGCTTTCGCGCTGCGGCTGCGCCCCAATCAGGATTTCGCGGGCTGTCTCGAAGACTTCTGCCGCGCGCAAGGCATCGCGCGCGCGAGGATCCATGGCGGTGTCGGCTCGACCATTGGGGCGCGCTTCACCCATGGCGGCGTGACTGAGCCCTTCGCGACCGAGCTTGCGGTAACCGGCGGCGCGATTGCGGCCGGCTCCTCCGGCGCCCTCGAAGCCGCACTCGATGTCGCCCTGATCGACTACACTGGCGGCATAGCGGAGGGCCGTCTGATCCGTGGCGACAATCCCGTGCTGATGACCATGGAGCTGGTGCTCGAGGTGTTGGGCTAGTATCGGCGAGCGATCATCAGCGGGTGCGCAGCTTGGCGATGGCCAAGTATGTGGAGTCACTGATCCCCGAACTGGATCCCTGAAACAGGTTGAGCAGGGGGAATTGACCCTGGCCGGTGCTCTGGCTGTTTCTGATGTCATACATGGCGGAGAAACGGCTCAACAGCTTTGTCACCTTCGCGGGATCGGACAGATCCTTGATCTTCATGAATCTGTCTACGAACTTGGCCTGCTGATCGATCGGCATCGCCGCCATCGAGTCAGGCAAATCGAAAGTGGTCCTGAACACCTCCGAAAGAGCCTTGTCGGCAAGGATGTCGTATGCGGACGTGATGTCCCCCGCCTTTCGCTGGAAATAGAGCGCAAGGCGCACGCCGGGATTGGCATCGCCCTGCTGCTGCTCCAGGCTTTGCTCGACATAGTTCGCTTGTGTTTCCCGAAACTGATCCCGCTTTTGCGGACCCATCATCGGAAGACGCGCGACGTTGCCTTTACTGTCGAAATTGAACGACGCCACGATTTCGGCAAAGCGAGGATCGCTCTCGGTGTTCGCGAAGCTCTTTGGATCGTTCAGGTCAGAGCTGAAGATCTTCTTGAGAAATTCGGTGCTGACCTTCCTGGGATCCAGACCCTTGGCCAAGAGAATGAAATCGACCATCGGCCTGTTTGCGAGAAGATCGGAAACACTGTCGATGCCGGCGATGGCCTGCTGATATTCCGACGCATCCTTCGTGGCCTGTGCCCGAACTGCGGCCTGCTGCTGGGGAGTCGCCGTGCTGGCGCTCTTCACCGCTCCAATGACGTAGTCCTTGGCGATCTGGAGGACTTCAGCCGAGTCCTGAGCCACCAAGGGGGTGGTCAGATTGCCTTTTGCGTCGAAGTTGAAGGCGCGTGCCAGCTCCAAATATCGATTGTCCTTGAGGGTATAGACGTAGCTTTGGGGGTCGTTGATGTCGCTTTCGAGCACGGCCTTGACAGTCGCCGGCGAGACGTTCGCGGGCTCGAGGCCGACAGCTCCCAGCGCAAATTCATACACGCCCGGTGTCGATACGAACGCCTGGACTGAATTGATCTTGAGGATGGCAGTTCTAAATTGCCTGATTGCAAAAGCTTCGTTCAACGGGCTCGCCGCCGAATAGACGGCGGACTTGCTGTCGTCGAACTTCTGTTTCGTGATCGTGACATTTGCAGCAGTCTGCGCCGACACACCTGACGGAAGCGACCCGTCGGAGGAAAACTCGAACGCACCGGCCAGGTCGACGAACCCGCCAATCGTCCCTATCTGCTCGCTAAGGCTGGAAATGCTGCTCGCATATGACTCCAAATGATGCTTTTCGACCAGAATCTGGACGTTCAACTGGGCCACGTTCGCGCCCGGTTGCGATAGTTGGGCGGTGTAGTCGGCGATCCTTGAATTGGCCGCGGTGACATCCGATCGGGCCTGAGCAAGGTCGGCGTTGAGGCCACTTAGCTGAGAAGCGAAAGTGGTGTTGACGTAGCTGTTGGGATCGGATGGATCGCTGCGCAAGACCTGGCTTATGGTGTCACGCGACCACTTGCTTTGATCGATCCCGTACGCCGAATAGACATAGTTGCGAAGGCGGTCGTTGTTCAGGAGCTGGTCTGCACTGCTGATGTTACCGATTTCGGCGCTGTAGTAATTCGAATGGCCGGCAAGTGCATCGACCTGGCTTTTCCTGGTCGCCGTGTACAGACCAATCATCTCGTCGGTCTGGTTCTCCGATTGCGCCACCGGCGTGGCACTGCCATTGAAGGAAAACGCGGCGGCGAACTCACGGTAACGCTTGTCGACCAGCTTGTTGACAAAGCTGTTTGCGTCGGAGAGGTCGCTCTCCAGCACCTTTTTCATGAAGGCCTTGGCGTAGGCCATGTCTTCCAGGCCATACGCCTTCGTTGCATAATGATAAAGGCGATAGTCTTTCATGAAGTCGTCGACGGACTTCACCTTGCCGATGTGGGCTTTGTAATAGGCGGCCTCTCGCGCTACGTCCTGTTGCTGTTCGACCCGCGTCAGGGACTGCTTGAGATTGCGCGTGATGTAGCTGTAACTGAAATACGTTGATACCATCGCGCACTCCTACGGTCCCGGACGTCCGTCAATCATTGCGGGCTCGCGAGGTGGGGCTGGCCTCATGCCGGCAAACTGTCTCAGAGCCAGGTTCTCCAAGGCCATTTCGGACCGCGATCCCAGATTCAAGTTTGCCCTCGCGAGGCATATCGGGTTTTGTTGCTGCATGTTTCTCAGATACAGCTTTCGTGAGGGTTGCGTTCCGGATATGTCCCGATCAAGAGATCGATCGGAATGGCTCTCGTCCCGAACGCGACGCAGCGCCATAGCGCGTCGAAGACGCTCGTAAACGCGCTTACGGCGGTGTGGCGTTAAGCCGGGATCCAGAAGCCGTGCATTCTGCCGCAGGATGGGGCACGGCTCTGCGGCGCATCGCGGAAGGGGCGCTGCGCCGCGTCCGGGGCACGAGAGCCCGAAGTCATCTGGCATTGCTATTCACGTGATACGCGCGGTTTCGCATTCTCGCGGCCTGTGCGGCCCGAGCTTTGCGGCATTCTTTGCCCCCAAAATGCCGAGGGCGCAGGGAAGGCCGGGTGCCGGCTGGCACCCACGGTCCACTGTGCGAAGGTTGCGCTACGAGAGGCTGCACAGCGGCATACAGGTGAAGCCCAACACACGGCCTTCCCTGCGCAGTGGTTTTACGGCTTATGTCGTGATCTCCCCGGGGAGCGATGCACTATTGCCCCCGTCGCCTTGCGGATGGCTGACGCTGCGGCCCGGTCGGCCCGCACGCATCACCGCAAGACTTGGCGCACAGACCCCGGGCGCCAGGACCACACGATTTTGCCGTACGCAGGCTGCACCGGTCGTGTGCGCGACACTTTCGCTCACGGTTGCCCGCCCTGCGAAGCCTTTGCGCCGGTGTGGCCCACGTCCACCACGTCCCATCCCGCGTTCGTGACGATCGCGATCCGCCCCTCGGCCGGGTTGGGATGGCTCATTATATGATAATCCGAAATGCGGATAAAGAGAAATATTTTTAAGCGCCGTGATTGACCCGCTTATTGGTGTTTTGCCCGCCGGGGCGGCAAGGGGTTGTGGGGCGCGCGGGCCCCGCCGCAACGCGGCCACGAACGGGTCTCCCCGCGGCCGCAAAATGCGCTACCATGATTCCAGCGCGCTTCAAGTCGCGCATGATCAACGACACGTATGAGGAAACGAGATGAGGGTGACGATTGGACGGCGCACGGTCCTGGCCGCGGTGCTGATTGCCGCGGGCGCGGTGGCTTTGACGGCGGCGTTTGGCCCGGTTTCGACATCGGCCTGGGCCCACGGGCCGACCCGTCAGAAGGTGCGCGAATCCATCGAGATCAACGCCGCCCCGGCCAAGGTGTGGGCCGCAATGGGCAATTTCCAGGACATGAGCTGGCTGCCACCTGTCACCAAGACCGAGGGCGAGAAGGGCAACGAGATCGGCGCGACGCGGAAGCTGACGCTGACGGGAGGCGCGACCGTCGACGAGGAGCTCTACAAGTTTGACGCCGCCGCGATGAGCTATTCCTACCGGATCACCAATGTGGACGTGAAGGTGCTGCCGGTCACCAATTATTCCTCGACATTGACGGTGACGCCGAGCGCTGACGGCAAGGGCTCGACGCTGGAATGGGCCGGCGCGTTCTATCGTGGCTTTCCCAACAACGAGCCGCCGCCGGAGCTGAGTGACGAGGCCGCGGTCAAGGCGGTGAAGGGGCTGTACCAGGCGGGCCTCGAGGCACTCAAGAAGAAGATCGAGAGCGGAAGCTGACGGTGCGGGCGCTGGTCCTGGCGGCGCTCGCCGCCAGCTTTTGCCTGGCCGGCATCGCGCATGTGTTCGCCGAAGAGGCATTCGTCACCAACCAGCTCAGCGACGATCTGATGGTCGTGGACCTCGCCACGGCGCGCAGCGTCGCGACCATCCCGATCGGCGGCAAGCCGGCCGGCGTCGCCGTCAGCGCGGACGGACGTTTTGCCTATGTCACGAGCCCGGATGCCAAAGCCGTGACGGTGGTGGACGCAGCAACGCGGCAGGTTGCGGCGCGGATCGAGGTCGGCGGCGGGCCGCTCGGCATTGCCGTCGCGCCGGATGGCCGCACCGTCTATGTCGCGGACTGGTATGCGGCGGCGGTGCGGGTGATCGACGCGGCCTCGCGCAGCGTCACGGCCAGCATTGCGGTCGGCGCCTCGCCATCGGGGCTCGCGGTAACGCCGGATGGCAAGCTGCTGCTCTCGGCCGACCGCGACGACGACAGTGTGTCGGTGGTCGACACCGCGACGCGCCAGCGCACGACGACCATCAAGGTCGGCACCCGTCCGTTCGGCGTCACCATCGATGCCGAGGGCAAGCGCGCCTACACCGCCAATGTCGGCTCCAACGACGTCTCCGTGATCGACATCGCCACTGGGGCTGAGACCGGCCGCGTGCAGGTCGGGATGCGCCCTTATGCGGTGGCGCTGGCGCAGGGCCGCGGCTTCGTCACCGATCAGTATGGCGGCACTGTCAGCGTGTTCGATCTGGCGACCTTGAAGCCGCTCAAGCGCATCAACGTCGGCGATTATCCCGAAGGCATTGCCGCGACTGCCGACGGCAAGCGCATTATCGTCGCCTGCTGGGAAAGCAACACGCTCGATATCATCGATGCGGTCGAGCTGAAGCTGATCGGCGAGGTCAAGACCGGCGACGGCCCGCGCGCGTTTGGGGCATTCTTGCGCAGGACGGAGTAGGGGCGTGTAGCCCGCGTGAGCGGAGCGACATGCGGGACGGGGCTCTCCTCATCCACCGGCGTTCCCGGATATCGCTTCGCTCATCCGGGCTACGGCACCGGGGCACAGCGTCCATACAATCTCATCCATCTGATCAAACATGTGATCCGGCGCCATCGCCCGCAGCGCCGCCGGCGCCGCATAACCCCAGCCCACCGCTCCGCAGGCAATTCCCACTGTCCGCGCCGCCTCGATGTCGCGCACTTCGTCGCCGATCGAGATGACCTTGCCCGGCTCCACGCCGGCGCGGCGGATGACCCGTCGGAACTTCGCGGGCTTGCCGAAAAGCGAGGCCGCGCAATCGAAATGGGCGAACAGCGTCGCGCAATCGCCGAGCTTCTCGCGCGCATTGGCTTCGCTGTCCGACGTCACCATCGCGAGCTGCACGCCACCCTCCGCCAGCGTCCGCAGCATTGTCTCGACCCCCGCAAACAGCGAAATCTCCGCTGCAGCCTCCGCCTTCAGTCGCCGCGCATGCCGCGCGATCGCCGGCAGCTTCCACAGCGGCACCTCGAGCCGGCTCAGAATCTCCCGCGAAGAAGCATGCCGCAGCCCCTCGATATCCTCGTCCGCGACGCGGCGGAAGCCGAAGCGATCGGCGACGTCGTTGATGGTGCGCAGGAACCACGGAAAGCTGTCGGCCAGCGTGCCGTCGAGATCAAAGATGGCGAGGGAGTAGGGCATGGAGACGAAGCTACACCGCTAGGCTTTCCACACGGTTTCCTCGGTCCATCCGAGTTGGTCGAATTCGGTGGCCCTGAGCGGCGCCTCTCCCTCGGCGAAGAACTCGTCAAGCTGAGGCGGCGCGACGCTCGTTTCGGACAGCATGGCGTGCGCTTGTCCGCGGTGATGAATTTGATGCTGGAACAGATGCATGAGCAGTCGGTCGCGGCGTTCGGTCTGGACCCGCGTGTCGCGGTTGATCCGCACAATGCCGTTGAGAATCTCGGGCGTCAGTCCATCGCAGACGGCAATCAAGCGCTTGTCGATCGCGGCCTGCGCAGCCTTCAACGCGGCAAGGGAGGGGTGCGGCACCTCGTTCTTCCAAGCCGCCGGTCCTAGCCATCCGCCCTCCAGTGCATCGACATAGAAGAGGTCGATGACATGGATGTGGTTCAGCGTGCGTTGCAGGCTCGGAAAGAAGCCGGTCCGCTCGGCTTCGAAGTCGGCCTGAGACAGCGCCGCGCAAGCGGTGAGCAGCCGGTGGTTTGCCCAAGCATTATTGTGGGCGAACGCACGATAGGTTTGCACAAGTCCGGCAGGCAAACTCAGTCTCCCTCAGACAATGTGTCGGCCGCTCCCGCGGCGTAACCTACTCGGCCGCCTCGCTCGCCGCGCGTCTCCGCTTCGGCTTCCGAGCCTTCGCCAGCACCGGCGCCAGGAACTTCCCCGTATAGCTCCGCGGCGCTTTTGCGATGTCCTCTGGCGGGCCCCAGGCGACGATCTCGCCGCCGCCATCGCCGCCTTCGGGGCCGAGGTCTATGACCCAGTCGGCGGTCTTGATCACTTCGAGATTGTGCTCGATGACGACGACCGTGTTGCCCTGCGCGACCAGCTCGTGCAGCACCTCCAACAGCTTCTTGACGTCGTGGAAATGCAACCCGGTGGTCGGCTCGTCCAGGATGTAGAGCGTGCGGCCGGTGGCGCGCTTTGACAGCTCTTTTGCGAGCTTGACGCGCTGGGCTTCGCCGCCCGAGAGCGTCGTGGCCTGCTGGCCGACATGGATGTAGTCGAGGCCGACGCGATGCAGCGTCTGGAACGTCTCGCGTACACGTGGGACCGCCTTGAAGAACTCGGCCGCTTCCTCGACGGTCATGTCGAGCACGTCGGCGATGCTCTTGCCCTTGAATAGGACCTCCAGCGTCTCGCGGTTGTAGCGCTTGCCCTTGCAGACGTCGCAGGTGACGTAGACGTCGGGCAAGAAGTGCATCTCGATCTTGATGACGCCGTCGCCCTGGCAGGCCTCGCAGCGGCCGCCCTTGACGTTGAAGGAGAACCGGCCGGGCTCGTAGCCGCGCGCTTTCGACTCGGGCAGGCCGGCGAACCATTCGCGGATCGGCGTGAAGGCACCGGTATAGGTCGCAGGGTTGGAGCGCGGCGTGCGACCGATCGGCGACTGGTCGATGTCGATGATCTTGTCGATGTGCTCGAGGCCCTCGATGCGGTCGTGCGGCGCGGCGCCTTCGCTGGCATTGTTCAGCTTGCGGGCGATCGCCTTGTAGAGCGTGTCGATCAGCAGCGTCGACTTGCCGCCGCCGGAGACGCCGGTGACGCAGGTGAACAGGCCGAGCGGAATTTCGGCCGTAACGTTCTTGAGGTTATTGCCGCGCGCGTTGACCACCTTGATGGTGCGGCGATGGTTCGGCGGGCGCCGCTCGGGCACCTCGACCTCGAGCTCGCCGGTGAGATATTTGCCCGTCAGCGAGTTGGGGTTGCGCATGATCTCGGCGGGCGTGCCTTCGGCGATGATGTTGCCGCCATGCATGCCGGCGCCGGGGCCGATGTCGAGCACGTGGTCGGCGAGCAGGATCGCGTCCTCGTCGTGCTCGACCACGATCACGGTGTTGCCGAGGTCACGAAGTCTCTTGAGCGTGTCGAGCAGGCGCGCGTTGTCGCGCTGGTGCAAGCCGATCGAGGGCTCGTCGAGCACGTAGAGCACGCCTGTCAGGCCCGAGCCGATCTGCGAAGCCAGCCGGATGCGCTGGCTCTCGCCGCCTGACAGCGTGCCGGAGGAGCGGGAGAGTGTGAGGTAGTTGAGGCCGACATCGAGCAGGAAGGTAAGGCGCTCGCGGATCTCCTTGAGGATGCGGCCGGCGATCTCGTTCTGCTGAGTGTTCAGCGCCTCCGGCACGGTCTCGAACCACGCGCCGGCGCCGTTCACCGACATCTCGGAGATGTCGCCGATATGCTTGCCGCCGATCTTGACGCAGAGCGCCTCGGGCTTGAGCCGAAAACCGTGGCACGCCTCGCAGGGTACGTCGTGGAAATACTTCGCCAGCTCCTCGCGCGCCCACTCGCTCTCGGTCTCGCGATAGCGGCGGTTGATGTTGGTGATGACGCCCTCGAACGGCTTCTTGGTGTCGTAGGAGCGGACGCCGTCCTCGTAGGAGAACTTGATCTCGTCCTCGCCGGAGCCATGGAGGATCGCGTTCTGCGTCTTCTTGGGCAGATCCTTCCATTTGGTGGTCAGCGTGAACTTGTAGTGCTTGCCGAGCGCAGTCAGCGTCTGAATGTAATAGGGCGACGAAGACTTGGCCCAGGGCGCGATCGCGCCCTTGCCAATGGCGAGCTCCTTGTCGGGAATGACGAGGTCTTCGTCGACATGCTGCTCGACGCCG
Source organism: Bradyrhizobium sp. GCM10028915 (assembly GCF_042666195.1). Taxonomy (NCBI): domain Bacteria; kingdom Pseudomonadati; phylum Pseudomonadota; class Alphaproteobacteria; order Hyphomicrobiales; family Nitrobacteraceae; genus Bradyrhizobium; species Bradyrhizobium sp. GCM10028915. The sequence continues at coordinate 969,594 of NZ_JBHTFN010000044.1, read as the reverse complement.
AGGCCGCCGCACGCGGGACAGGCGCCATAGGGGTTGTTGAACGAGAACAGCCGGGGCTCGATCTCGGGGATGGTGAAGCCGGACACCGGGCAGGCGAACTTTTCCGAGAACAGCATGCGCTCGGGTCCGCTCTTGTCGTGGATCTTTGCGGTCTTCTTCCTCTCTTCCGCGGGTGCTGCCGCAGCCGGCGCATCCGCGAATTCGATGACGGCGAGGCCCTCGGCAAGTTTCAGCGCGGTCTCGAAACTTTCGGCGAGGCGCTGGCCGATGTCGGGGCGCACCACGATGCGATCGACGACGACGTCGATGTCGTGCGGGAATTTCTTGTCGAGAACAGGGGCTTCGGCGAGCTCGTGGAAGGTGCCGTCGATCTTGACGCGCTGAAAGCCCTTCTTGAGCCATTCGGCAAGCTCTTTACGGTACTCGCCCTTGCGGCCGCGCACGACCGGCGCGAGCAGATAGAGGCGCGAGCCCTCGGGCAGCGCCAGCACGCGATCGACCATCTGCGAGACGATCTGGCTCTCGATCGGCAGGCCGGTGGCGGGCGAATAGGGCACGCCGACGCGCGCCCACAGCAGGCGCATGTAATCGTAGATTTCGGTCACCGTGCCGACGGTGGAGCGCGGGTTCTTCGACGTCGTCTTCTGCTCGATCGAGATCGCCGGCGACAGGCCGTCGATCTGGTCGACGTCGGGCTTCTGCATCATCTCCAGGAACTGGCGGGCGTAGGCAGACAGCGATTCGACGTAGCGGCGCTGGCCTTCGGCGTAGATGGTGTCGAACGCGAGCGAGGATTTGCCGGAGCCCGACAGCCCCGTGAACACCACCAGCTTGTCGCGGGGAATCTCGACATCGACGTTCTTGAGATTGTGCTCGCGCGCGCCACGGATGGTAATTGCGCGCAGGTTTGATCCCACGTTCTGCTGTTGGCGCTTCGCCTTGATCACTTCATCCATCCGGGTTGCCCTCAAGGAATCCCAAAGGCGCGCGATCGCGCCAACAAAAAAGGCGCGCTTCGCCCGGAACCGGGATCGGCGCCGATGGGGTTGTCAGCGAACGTAGGAAGAACGGAGACGGATTTCCAGTGGGACTTGCGAATCGTCAACGGATTGTTGGCGCACTGGCGGCATCTGGCAGGAGCAGGGTGGAACTGCGCGGCAACGTGCCCGACAAAACAAAAAGGCCGGCACAAGGCCGGCCTTTCGTAACGCGGATGGCGTTGGGGCTAAGTACTGAACTCAGTACTTGGCGACCACCGGGCCCCCGAAGTGATAGTTCACGCCGACCTGCACGGTGTGAAACTCGAGCGTGCCGGAGGGCAGGGCGCCCGAGAAGTAGGTCTCGCCGCCGAGGCTGCGAAAGAGGTACTCGCCCTTGACCGACCACTGCGGAGCGAAGAACGCTTCGACGCCCGCACCGACGGTCCAGCCGGAGTGCCACTTGCTGTCGGAAACGGTCACGCCGAGCGCGCTGACGCTGAGCTTGTTGTCGATCCAGGCGTAACCACCGGTGCCGTAGAACAGGACGTTGTTGACGGCGTAGCCGATGCGGCCGCGCACGGTTCCCATCGCATCGGTTTTGGAGCTGAGGGTGGTGCTGACGAGGCCGAAGCCGGGGACGGCAACGGGGCCGGTGACCGACGCGCTGACATCAGCCCAGGAACCATCGGCCTCGACGCCGAGCACGACATTGCCGGTCTGCCAGTTGTAGCCGGCAGTACCGCCGACGAAGCCGCCCTTCATCTTCGGGTCGGTCGAGGAATTTTCCCAAGCGCCGCCACCGACGATACCGAGGTAGAAGCCGGTCCAGTTGTAGACCGAAGCCATGGCCACCGGGGCCTTGGTGTAGGGGCGCGCCGCGAGATCAGCGGCCGAAGCCGGGGCGGCGAGAGCGAACAAACAGGCCGAAGCCAACAAAACCTTTTTCATTTTCAACTAATCCCAGTCCCAGTTTCTGATTGTGCCTTCCACGATAGGGAGGGCATCGGACTCACTTGCCCAACTGATGCCGTACTTACACCAGTGAAGCCGCAAGTTGTGTCACTCAAAAGCAACAACGGTCGGAAAACGGAACGGTTATTGACCGATTAATATCGGAGGACTGCACAGCAAAAGGCCGGCGCAAGGCCGGCCTTCGAAGTGCGATATGTCCAGCGCGATCAGTACCTTGCGATGGCCGGACCGCCCCAGCGATAGTTCAAGCGCACCAGGCCCATGTCTACGTCCTGGCGAATCCGGTCGCTGCCGAATACCGCACCCGCGGGCGTTGTGAAGCCGATCGTGCGATCGCCAAGGAAGATGTGGTCGTACTCAAAGCCCAGCGACCAGTTCGGGGCGAAGCCGAATTCCAGACCGGCCCCGACCGTGCCACCCCAGCGAGTCTCCCGGGCCGAAGCCAGCAGCGCGCCCGCGCCGGGCGTACCCGCAGCAGCGTAGATGTCGTACTTGTCACCGACGACGGCGGCGCCGCCCTTCACGTAAAGCAGCACGTTGTTCCAGGCGTAACCGACCTGACCGGTGATGAGACCGAAAGCGTCGATGCGGGAACGGTTGCGATCACCCGTCACCAAAGCGGTACCAGGGAAGAGGGTGCTCACGTTGTCGCCCCGGAAGTCAGCCCAGTTGCCCTGGCCTTCCAGACCGAACACCCAATTGGCGGACTGCCAGCGATAGCCGATCTGGCCGCCGACGGTGCCCCCTGTTGCATTGTGACAGCCTTCGCCGACGAGAACGCCGGTCGCGGGCGTGACGAAGTCCCAGCACTTGTGGCTGGAGCCACCGCCGCCGTTGATGCCGATGTAGAAGCCGCTCCAGTCGTAGATGGCGGCAACCGCCGGCGGCGGGGCTTTGGTGTAGGGACGCGCGGCCATGTCCGCCGCGCTTGCGGGAGCCGACAAGCCCATCGCCACTGCACCGATTGCACAAATAAGAAGCTTATTCATTGCCAGTCTCCCCAGGTTTCGTCCGCTTCTTATTTCCCCGAAGCGGCTGATCAGGCGCGAGGGCCCATATGAACTAAGTCCGAGGCAACCGTAGCTCTACGGAGCGGCAGAGTCCGTCTCCCAAATGCAACAAGACCGGGGCAGTGCGAGTACCCATAACTTGCTGAATGTTAAGTTCTTTCTTCCATTTTCGGGAACCTACAAAGGTTCCAATCGACGTGTGCCTTTCCGCAACACATGTGGCCGATCGATCCCACGCCTTCAGATCTGTCTTCGCCAAGAACAAATCTGGAACGAACCGGAGGTCGATGCTATATGTGGGGATAACCGGAGGGGTGACGGCCTGATCGTCGTCCGCAAGTGTTCGGCGAGCGTATAGGGTCGCCTCAACAGGCACGGCGGAACGCGGGAGCGGACCGGCCTTCTTGAATTCAGTGGCATTCGGAGCGGAGAGCGGAGATGGCGGGAAGCGTCAACAAGGTCATTCTGGTTGGAAATCTCGGCAAGGATCCTGAAATCCGCCGCACCCAGGACGGGCGGCCGATCGCCAATCTGAGCGTCGCGACCTCGGAGACGTGGCGCGACAAGGCGACTGGCGAGCGCAAGGAAAAGACCGAGTGGCACCGCGTCGTGATCTTCAATGAAGGGCTCTGCAAGGTCGCCGAACAGTATCTGAAGAAGGGCGCCAAGATTTACGTCGAGGGTGCGCTCCAGACCCGCAAATGGACCGACCAGAGCGGTGTCGAAAAGTACTCGACCGAAGTCGTGCTCCAGGGGTTCAACTCGACCTTGACGATGCTGGACGGTCGTAGCGGCGGTGGCGGAGGCGGCAGCTTCGGCGACGAGCCGGGCGGCGATTTCGGCTCCTCCGGTCCGGTCAGCAGCGCGCCGCGGCGCCCTGTTGCCGCCGGCGGCGGTGGCCGCAACAGCGACATGGACGACGATATCCCGTTCTGAGCGATTCCGCTCCAAGAACGCGGCGCCTGATGCGGACGCGCCGGCCGGATGGGCGGCGCTTCTCATCTCATGTCAGAACATCCCACTAATCGACAGGACGGGCTCGGCATTTCCGGGCCCGCTTCATGTTTGGGGTGAGCTCGGATTGCGGCTTGGCAAACGCGTCGACGCGGCAAGCTCACCGCGCGGTTTTCCACGCGTGAGCGGCGATTTTGCAAGGCCGATGCGAGTGCTGTCCGAGACACCGCTCGCAAGGGCTTAAGTTGTTGGAAAAATAGGCGGAAAAAGCGCTTCCCAGAACGCCGCGAGGGTGGTTATCAGAGGCTCGATGCGCTATATGATTCCCAGATAAAACCTCACCGGATTTCCCCTTGGCTGACGACGACGACAAGCCCGGCGACCAGCCGGCGCAACCCTCGGATATTCGCCCCGTCTCCATCTTCGAGGAGATGAAGAAGTCCTATCTCGACTACGCCATGAGCGTGATCGTGGCGCGGGCGCTGCCTGACGCCCGCGATGGCCTGAAGCCGGTGCATCGCCGCATCCTGTACTCGATGAACGAGCAGGGGCACACGCCGGACAAGAAGTACGTCAAGTCCGCCCGCGTGGTCGGTGACGTCATCGGTAAATATCATCCGCATGGCGACCAGTCGATCTACGACGCCATGGTCCGGATGGCGCAGGACTTCTCCATGCGCGTGCCGCTGATCGACGGCCAGGGCAATTTCGGCTCGGTCGACGGCGATCCCCCGGCTGCCTATCGTTATACCGAAGCCCGATTGACGAAGGCGGCGCTGGCTCTGCTGGCCGACATCGACAAGGACACGGTCGACTTCCAGCCGAACTACGACAACAACGAGACCGAACCGTCGGTCTTGCCAGCCAAGTTCCCGAACCTTCTCGTCAACGGCGCCGGCGGCATCGCGGTCGGCATGGCGACCAACATCCCGCCGCACAATCTCGGCGAGGTCATCGACGCCTGCGTCGCGCTGATCGACAACCCCGCGCTCACCATCGACGAGCTCATCAACATCGTGCCGGGACCGGACTTCCCGACCGGCGGCGTCATCCTCGGACGGCAGGGCATCCGCGCCGCCTATCACCTCGGCCGCGGCTCGGTCATGATGCGCGGCAAGGTCGCGATCGAGACCATCCGCAAGGAGCGCGAGGCGATCATCATCACCGAGATTCCCTACCAGGTGAACAAGGCGACGATGGTCGAGCGCATCGCCGAGCTGGTCAAGGAAAAGAAGATCGAAGGCATCGGCGACCTGCGCGATGAATCCGATCGCGACGGCTACCGCGTCGTCATCGAATTGAAGCGCGACGCCGTGCCGGATGTGGTGCTCAATCAGCTCTACAGGTTCACGCCGCTGCAGACGAGCTTCGGCGTCAACATGGTGGCGCTCGACAGCGGCCGTCCACGGGTCATGCACCTGAAGGACCTGCTGGCGATCTTCGTCGACTTCCGCGAGCGGGTCGTCACGCGGCGCACCAAGTTCCTGCTCGCCAAGGCCCGAGATCGCGCCCATGTTTTGGTCGGTCTCGCCATCGCAGTCGCCAATATCGACGAGATGATCCGCGTCATCCGGACCTCGCCCGACCCGACCACCGCCCGCGACACCCTGATGTCGCGCGACTGGCCGGCCCGGGACGTCGAGGACATGCTGACGCTGATCGACGATCCGCGCCACCGCATCAGCGAGAACGGCACGATCCGGCTGTCGATGGAGCAGGCGAGGGCCATTCTCGATCTGCGCCTGCAACGCCTCACCGCACTCGGCCGCGACGAAATCCGCGAGGAGCTCGACAAGCTCGCCGGCGAGATCGCCGACTATCTCGACATCCTGCGCTCGCGCGACCGCGTGCTGGGCATCATCAAGTCCGAGCTCGCCGAAGTGAAGGCCGAGTTCGCAACCCTGCGCCGCACCGTCATCATCGAGCAGGAAGGTGAGGTCGAGGACGAGGACCTGATCCAGCGCGAGGACATGGTCGTCACCGTCTCGCACGCCGGCTACGTCAAGCGCGTGCCGCTGTCGGCCTACCGGGCCCAGCGCCGCGGCGGCAAGGGCCGCGCCGGCATGCAGACCCGCGATGAGGATTTTGTCAGCCGGCTGTTCGTGGCGTCCACGCATACTCCGATGCTGTTCTTCTCCTCGCGCGGACAGGTCTACAAGATCAAAGTCTGGCGCCTGCCGATGGCCGCGCCGAATGCGCGCGGCAAGGCGCTGATCAACATCCTGCCGCTGGAGCAGGGCGAGCGCATCACCACCATCATGCCGCTGCCGGAGGACGAGTCCACCTGGGGCAATCTCGACGTGATGTTTGCCACGACAGGCGGCAACGTCCGGCGCAACAAGCTGTCCGACTTCGTGGATGTCCGCCGCTCCGGCATCATCGCGATGAAGCTCGACGACAATGAAGCGATCGTCGACGTGCAGATCTGCACTGAGCACGACGACGTGCTTTTGACCGGCGCCGGCGGCCAGTGCATCCGCTTCCCCGTGACCGACGTGCGGGTGTTCACCGGCCGCACCTCGATGGGCGTGCGCGGCATTGCGCTTGCCGAGGGCGACAAGGTGATCTCGCTGGCGATCCTGCGCCACGTCGAGACGACGTCCGACGAGCGCTCGGCGTACCTGAAGATGCGTCGTGCGGTCGCCGGCGAAGCTGCGGCCGAGGAGCCGGCGGCGGACGCCGAGACCGAGGAGACCTCCGGCAGCTTCCAACTCGCCCAGGAGCGTTACGTCGAGATGTCAGCGCAGGAGCAGGTCGTGCTGACCGTGTCCGTCAACGGTTACGGCAAGCGGACGTCGTCCTACGAGTACCGCACCACGGGCCGCGGCGGCAAAGGCATCGTCGCCATGAGCGTCAACAACCGCAACGGCAACCTCGTAGCGTCGTTCCCCGTGGAGGATGCTGATCAAATCATGCTGGTTACCGACAAGGGTCAGCTGATCCGCTGCCCGGTCGAAGGCATCCGCGTCGCCGGCCGCTCGACCCAGGGCGTGATCGTGTTCGACACCGCGGAGGACGAACACGTCGTCTCGGTCGAGCACATCACGGAAGAGGCCGAGAGCGGAAACGGGGCGAATGGGGAGTCGAACGGGGAGTGATGCGTCACCCCGTAGCCCGGATGGAGCGCAAGCGAAATCCGGGTTCTTCATTCGGACGGCTGTCCCGGATTGAGTTGTGCTCGATCCGGATACTGCACTGACCAGCTAAATCTCCAGCTCCGTGCCGAATTCCACCACCTGCTTGGTAGGTACGCCGAAGAACGCGGCGGAGCGTTCGGCGTTGCGTTGCAGGAAGGCGAACACGGTTTCGCGCCAGACCCACATGCCCGGCACGTCCTCGCGCGGGATGATTGTCTCGCGGCCGACGTAATAGGTGATGTCGGAGAGGTCGATGCCGGGCAGCTTGCCGTGGCGGCAGGCGAAGGTCAGCCCTTCGTAAATCGTCGGGTTCTGCATGAAGCCGTAATGCAGAACGACGCGGGTAATGCCGGGAATGATCTCGATCACCTCGATGCGGTCTTCGTCGGCGATGTGAGGAAGCTCCTCGATCAGCACGGTGACCAGGACGATGCGCTCGTGCAGCACGTGGTTGTGCTTGACGAACTGGGTCAGTGCCAGCGGCACGCCGCGCGGCGCCGAGGCCAGGAACACGGCGGTGCCGGGGAGTCTGGCGCTGCACTGGTTGACCGCGGTCTCGATCAGATCCTCCTCGGGCTGGCGCAGCTTCGCGCGTGCGGCTTCGACGAGCTTCACGCCGCTGCGCCAGGTCAGCATCAGGAAGGCGACGAAGCCCGCCAGCATCAGCGGAAACCAGCCGCCCTCGAACAGCTTGATCGAATTGGCCGAGAAGAAGATCAAATCGATCACGAAGAAGAAGCCGTTCACGGCAACCACGAGCCACGGTGAATAGCCCCACTGGATCGCGACCAGGGCGGCGAGCAGCGTGGTGATCGCCATCAATAGCGACACCGCGATGCCGTAGGCGCCGGCCAGCGCCTCCGAGCTGCCGAAACTCAGCACGGCGCCGAGCGTTGCGGCGGCGAGCAGCCAGTTCACCAACGGCACGTAGATCTGGCCGATCGCGTCGCTCGTGGTGTGACGGATCTGCATGCGCGGCAGGAAGCCGAGCTGGATCGACTGCTGCGTCAACGAGAACACGCCGGAGATGATGGCTTGCGAGGCGATCACGGTCGCGACCGCCGAGAACGCGACCAGCGGATAATGCAGGGCGTCAGGGCAGAGCTGGAAGAACGGATTTTCGATCATGGTGGGATCGGTGATCAGCAGCGCGGCCTGGCCGAAATAGTTCAGCACGAGCGCAGGCAGGCAGATCGCGAACCAGGCCAGCCGGATCGGCAGGCGGCCGAAATGCCCCATGTCGGCGTACATGGCTTCGCCGCCGGTCACCGCGAGGAAGGCGGCCCCCAGGATCGCGAAGGAGACATGAAAATCCTGATGGATCAGGAAGTCGAACGCATAGAGCGGGCTGAGCGCCGCCAGCACCGCCGGCGCCTTGACGATGCCGTGGATGCCGAGCGCTGCCAGCACGAAGAACCAGGCCAGCATCACCGGTCCGAAGATGCGGCCGATGAAGCCGGTGCCCTGCTTCTGCATCATGAACAGTCCGATCAGGATGACGACGGTCACGGGCACAACCGCCGGCGCGAGCGAGGGTGCGTCGACCTTCAGACCTTCGATGGCTGAGAGCACGGAGATGGCCGGCGTGATCGCGCCGTCCCCGTACAGTAGCGCGGCGCCGATGAGGCCGACGACCAGCAAATGCGCGCGCCAGGTACCGGGTTGAGCGTTGCGGGCATGCAGCAAGGCCAGCAGCGCGACGATGCCGCCTTCGCCGCGGTTATCCGCACGCAGAATCAACAGCGCATATTTCAGTGAGATGATCAGCAACAGCGCCCAGAGGATCAGCGAGGCGACGCCCAGAACGGCATCGTTCGTCAAAGTGCCGCCGTGGGCGGCGGCCTTGGCGGCTTCCTTCAGGGCGTAGAGGGGGCTGGTGCCGATATCGCCATAGACCACCCCGAGGGCGCCCATGGTCATGGCAATCGGCAGTGGATCAGGTTGATGGCCGGATGCGACTGCAGGCGTACTGGACAATGGCGACCCCCCGATGGGATCGCGCCCGACGGGTCATTCCGACGGGCGCGAGCATCAGGCAGTGTGCGACGGGACGTCGCAAATATCCATGGGGTATATCTTTGGGGTTTATCTTGAGAGTTAGCTGACGCGAAACTGACAGACCCCCACTACGGAGTACGGTTGGCAGTCACAAGGCGAGCCTCGCGGATGTTGGCTTTGGTGCCGGCCTGGCGGAGGCAGGACGCTTCGAAATTCGGCCAGGCCTGCTGCGAGCAGTCCTTGCCGACGGTGCGGATATCGAGCCGGTCGCTCTTGGCAAGCGGCTGCGGCACGCTCGCCTCGACGGTGGGGGCGAAGCCGGGCAGGAGCGTGAGGGTGGCAGCAACACACGCAGAAATGGCGATCGCCGAAAGAGCCTTGATCATGACAGTCCCCTGTGATGCGGCCGGTACGCCCAGTGTGCGGCCCGTCGTTCGTTGGCTGGATTAGTAACCATGGCCAGTTTCCGGACGTCTTCGCGAACGCGGGAAATGGTTTCGTTCGCGCTCCGTTTTGTGTCGTGGCCGCCCTCAGGACGAAACAATTCGGCGCATTCCGACACGCTTCTGCGGAAAAACCGCCAGGGAACCTGACCGGCTTGCCGGGCCGGGCAGGGCGCGGTAGGACGTGGCCATGCCGCGCATTGCCTTCTATCCAGGTTCCTTCGACCCCATCACCAACGGCCATCTGGACGTGGTCCGGCACAGCGTGTCGCTGTGCGACAGGCTTGTTGTCGCGATCGGGGTGCACCCCGGCAAGAAGCCTCTGTTCTCGACCGAGGAGCGGCTGAAGATGCTCCATGACGTCTGCGGGCCGGTGGCCGCCCAGGCCGGCTGCGTGCTCGAGGCCGTGACGTTTGACGATCTGTCGGTGACCTCGGCGCGCAAGCACGGTGCCACGATCATGATTCGGGGCCTGCGCGACGGCACCGACCTCGACTACGAGATGCAGCTCGCCGGCATGAACGAGGCCATGGCGCCCGAGGTGCATACGATCTTCCTGCCGGCCTCTCCCATAGTCCGCCCGATCACCGCCACTTTGGTGCGCCAGATCGCTGCCATGGGCGGGGATGTCTCGGCCTTCGTTCCGCCGCTGGTTGCGGCCCAGCTCAAGGCAAAATTCGCCTGATAACGGCGCGTTTCCTTTCTCATCTCTGATCCGGAGTTGTCATGATCCGAATTCTCGCAGTTCTTGCCGCGGTTCTGTTCGCGGTGCCGGCCTTCGCGCAAGCCTTGCCGGCCGGCCTCGACAAGGCCAACGCCATCGTCATCGACTCCACCAAGGGCCGCATCGTCATCAAGCTCCGGCCGGACCTTGCGCCCCAGCACGCCGAGCGCATCAAGCAGCTCGCGCGCGAGGGTTTTTACAACAACGTGCCGTTCCACCGCGTCATGGATGGCTTCATGGCGCAGACCGGCGACGGTCAGAACTTCAATGGCACCGGCGGCTCGAAATATCCGAACCTGAAGCAGGAATTCTCGAAGGTGCATTTTGCGCGCGGCATCGTCGGCATGGCCCGGCGCGGCGACAGCGTCGACACCGCCAATTCGCAGTTCTTCATCATGTTTGCCGACGGCGGCAGCCTCGACAACCAGTACACCGTGATCGGCGAGGTCGTGCAGGGCATGGACGTCGTCGACAAGCTGAAGAAGGCGCCTCCCGGATCGAGCGGCGGCACCGTCACCGACCCCGACAAGATGGTGAAGGTGCAGGTCGCTTCCGACATCAAGTAGGAGCGGCGATGGCGCGCTGCGGTGGCAAGCTCCTGCTGGTTGCCGCGGTGCTGCTGCTCGGCGTCCCGGGCGCGGTCGCCGAGGACGCACAGGTCAACACCATCCAGGACATCTTCCGGCATTTGCGCACCTGCTGGAAGCCGCCGCCCGCCGCCAGGGCCCGCCCGATCGACATCACCGTCGTGGTGAGCTTCAACCGGGCTGGAAACATTCTGGGCCATCCGAGGATTACCTATGAATCCGCGGAGGCTTCCGACAATGACCGGCTGCAATACCGGGTCGCGGTGATGGAGGCATTGCAACGCTGCACGCCGATGCCATTTACCGATGCGATGGCCGGCGCCGCTGCGGGGCGTCCGTTCGCGATCCAGTTTCGCAACCGCAAGTCTTCACCTGACAGGACTTCACCCCCAACCCAAGAGAGACGAGCATGAGCGCCACCGAAAACACACTGATCCTCGAGACCACGCAGGGCCCCGTCACCATCGAGATGCGGCCTGATCTGGCGCCCGGCCACGTCGCACGCATCAAGGAACTCGTGCGCGAAGGCTTCTACGACGGCATCGTGTTCCATCGCGTGATCGACGGCTTCATGGCGCAGACCGGCTGCCCCCAGGGCACCGGCACCGGCGGCTCCGGCCAGAAGCTGAAGGCCGAGTTCAACAAGGAGCCGCATGTGCGCGGCACCACCTCGATGGCGCGCGCCGCCAGCCCGGATTCCGGCGATAGCCAGTTCTTCATCTGCTTCGACGATGCCCGCTTCCTCGACAACCAGTACACGGTGTGGGGCAAGGTCACCGAGGGCATGGAGAACGTCGACAAGATCAAGCGTGGCGAGCCCGTGCAGAACCCCGACAAGATCGTCAAGGCGCGGATGGCGGCTGACGCGGCGTAGGCGTTCAACCCTCATGGTGAGGAGGCGCGTAGCGCCGTCTCGAACCATGAAGGCCGAGCTGCAGCAGCGGGGCCTTCATCCGTCGAGACGCGCGTTCCGCACCCCTCAGGATGAGGAGTGACTGTGCGGCCCTGAGTCCGAGATGCGCACCGATCTCTTCGATTTCGACCTGCCCGCCGAGCGCATCGCATTGCGCCCGGCGAGCCCGCGCGACTCCGCGAAGATGCTGGTTGTCGATCACGGCACGCTGCGCGACCAGGTCGTGGCTGACCTGCCGCAATGGCTGAAGCCGGGCGACCAGCTCGTCGTCAACGACACCAAGGTGATCGCGGCGCAATTAAAAGGCCGTCGCATCGGTCGCGAGAACGAGCCGAAGATCGAGGCAACGCTGATCAAGCGCCTCGACGGCTCGCGCTGGCAGGCGTTGGTGAAGCCTGCCAAGAAACTCATCGCCGGCGACCGCATCCGCTTCGGCAATGAGGGCAAGGTCTGCCTGCTCGGCCATCTCGACGCCGAGGTCGAGGCGAAGGGCGGGGAAGGCGAGGTGACGCTGTCATTTTCGTTTCACGGCCCGACGCTGGATCAAGCCATCGCCGATCTCGGCAGCCCGCCGCTGCCGCCCTACATCGCCTCGAAACGCACGCCTGATGATCAGGATCTCGCCGACTACCAGACCATGTTCGCTGTGAACGAAGGCGCCGTTGCCGCGCCGACAGCAGGCCTGCATTTCACCCCGGCGCTGGAGCGGGCGATGCACGCGCGCGGCGTCGGCATCAATCGCGTCACGCTGCATGTCGGGGCAGGGACCTTCCTGCCGGTGAAGGTGGACGACACCGAAGGCCACAAGATGCATGCCGAGTGGGGCACGCTGTCGGCCGAAACGGCGGAGCGGCTCAACACTGCGCGCAAGAACGGCGGCCGTATCATCGCGGTTGGCACCACGTCGTTGCGCCTGCTCGAAAGCGCAGCCAGCGAGGACGGCACCATTGAGCCGTTCGCCGCCGAGACGTCGATCTTCATCACCCCCGGCTATCGCTTCCGCGCCGTCGATGTTCTGCTGACCAATTTCCATTTGCCGAAGTCGACACTGTTCATGCTGGTGTCGGCGTTCTCCGGGCTGGAGGCGATGCAGCAAGCCTATGCACACGCGATCGCGACCGGCTACCGGTTCTATTCGTACGGGGATGCCTGTTTGCTGTTTCCGGCGCGGGAGTGACGCGGGCGGCGTTCTCGTGCTATACTGCTCATACGTTTTGCATGGATCGAGTGGCCGATGAACATCCGTTCCGCGAAAGTAGATGAGCTTGCCCAGCGCCTCGCCCGCCTGACGGGGGAAGATATCGAGACGGCGCTCGAACGCGCCATCGAGGAACGCTTGTCTCGCGTGGCATCGCCGGCGGTCGATAGGAGGGCCGCCCTGACGTCGTTCTTCGAGCGAACCGCTGGCTTGCCCGTTCTCGATTCTCGGCCTGCAGACGAAATCCTCGGCTATGACCGTTTCGGGCTGCCGTCCTGATGGTGCTGGATACGTCTGCGATCGTCGCGACCGTCACCAACGAGCCAGATGGGCAGCGCTATCGGAAAGCCATGCTGGATGCTGCCAGCCTGTCGATGTCAGCAGTAGCAATCCTGGAAACCAAGATCGTTCTCTCTGCTCGCTTCGGAGCATCGGCCGTGAAGTTCTTCGACGAATTGCTGGAGACTGCCGGGATTGTCGTAGTGCCGTTCGACGCAGACATGGCGAAAGGCGCGTTCGAGGCATTTCAACGCTTCGGCAAGGGTCGGGGGACATCCGGCGCAGCTCAACATCGTCGATTGTGCGGTCTACGCTTGGCGAAAGCGCGTTCGCAACCGCTGCTCTTCAAGGGAGCCCACTTTGCTAAGACAGACATTCTCCCCGCGTTGACCTGACCCGCTGTTTGCCATTGTAGGGTGGGCAAAGCGAAGCGTGCCGACCAACTTTCTTGATGCGAAGTGGTGGGCACGGCGCTTGCGCGCCTTTGCCCACCTTACGCATCTTCCGTTACGCCATCATCCGCTGCGGCAGGAGCTCCGCGATCTGCACCGCGTTGAGTGCAGCGCCCTTGAGCAGCTGGTCCGCCGCCACGAACATCGAGATCGAATGTCCGGAGGGGTCGCTGAGGTCCTTGCGGATGCGGCCGACCAGGACGTCGTCCTGGCCCGAGGCATCGATCGGCATCGGGAAGTAGTTCCTGGCACGGTCGTCGACGACCTTGACGCCGGGCGCTCGTGCCATGATGGCGCGGACCTGGTCCTCGCTGATCGGCTTCTCGCATTCGAAGGTGATGGCCTCGCAATGAGCCCGCAGCACCGGCACGCGCACGCAGGTGACGCCGATCGCGATCTTGTCGTCCTCGAAGATCTTGCGGGTTTCGTTGATGACCTTGGTCTCTTCGTCGTTGTAGCCGGTGTCAGGGTCGATCGGGGTGTTGTGGTTGAAGAGGTTGAAAGCGTAGGGATGCGGCATCACCTTCGGCGTATAAACCTGCCCGTTGAGATTGGCGCGGGTGGACTCGACCAGCTCCTCCATCGCGGCAGCGCCGGCGCCGGAGGCCGCCTGGTAGGTCGAGATGATCACCCGCTTGATGCGGTTGCTCTGGTGGATCGGCCACAGCGGCACCAGCGCCGTGATGGCGGCGCAGTTCGGGTTGGCGATGATGCCCTTGTGGTCGCGGATGCGGTTCGCGTTGATCTCGGGGATCACCAGCGGCACGTTCGGGTCCATGCGGAAGGCGGAGGAGTTGTCGACGACGACGGCGCCCGCCTTGACTGCGATCGGCGCGAACTTCTTTGAGATGCTGCCGCCGGCGGAGAACAGGGCGATGTCGACGCCTTCGAAGGCGCGTTCGGTCAGCTCCTCGATGACGACGTCTTGCCCACGGAACGACACCGTCTTGCCGGCCGAGCGGGCGCTGGCCAGCGCCTTGAGCTTGCCGACGCGAAAGCCGCGCTTGTCCATGGTGGCGATGAATTCGGCGCCCACCGCACCGGTGACGCCGACAATCGCGACGACGGGATCGTTACTCACTTTGTCCTCCATTGATTTGAGAATTCAGACAACAAAAAAGCCCCGGACCATCATGGGCGGGGCTTCGGTAGAGTGGATTGCGTTCTAGTCGACGACTACACGCGCACGCCTCCCCGGGCCCCGAAGGCCGTGGTGGTTTTAGTCGTGCGTTTGGTGGTCGTGAACATGGCGAGAGCTTATGCGGGAGAGTTTTGCGCCCGTCAATCGCTTTTCGGCGGGATTGGGGCTGCCGCTATTTGATCCGGGCGCCCGGCGGTTCAAGGATGACCTCCTTGAGGTTGTCGCCACTGATGACGACGATCGCGAAATTCAGCCGGCCGCGTTCGCGCACCAGTCCGCCGCTGATGGCTTTGCCGGAGGCCGCGCGTTCGGCGACGTGGACGGCATCCGCAAGTCGGTGCTTGATGGCACCGAGCGCTGCGAGATTGCTGCGATCGTCGAGGTCGAGCTCGGCGAGAGGGAGGGCGGCTTCCCCGCCGACGAGCTCGCCGGTCGCGGCATTGATGGTGTGGCGCCAGATCCGGTCGTTGTGCAGGGTCTTCACCCGGTAGACCGGCACGCCGGAGGCTCCGTCGAAACTCACATCCGCCGTGGTGGCACCGACGTGGCGGGCTTCCGCGATCGCCATGGCCTGGTTGATCGAGATCGACGAGCTGCGGAAGCGCTCGATCTCGCGGCTGACCGCTTGGCGGTCGGCCTCGGCGTCACCATCTGTGTCGCTGTGAAGGGTGGTCGGCGTGCCCGTGCTCACGATCGCCCGCGCCGGCGCTGCGAGGAGGAGTGCGGACAGGGCGATCGCGAGCAGTCCCGAGATCCGTCGTTTGGCCGTCGTCATGCTCGAACCCTCGGCCAGCGAGTATGCCGGATGATCGTCAAGAATTTGCGGCCGACCTTGGGCATCGGTCGGCCGCTGAGCGTCGCGACGGGCTGTACCGCCGGGACGATCGAAGCGGTGCGGACCTCTTGGGGCTGGTGAAAAAGCGATCCGCATCGCCCTATAATTAAACCATACCGTATCGTTTTGTTTCGGTCAACGGCGCGGCCACGAGATCTCCCGGGAAGTTCGCAAGCTCACGGAATTGTCAGCGCGATGGGCGCCGCCGCTGGGTGCCCTTGGCGGCACTCTGGCTGCCGTCCGCTGATCCCAGCGCGCCTGCCAGGAACAGCTTGATCGCAGCGCGCATGCGCTTTTCCGCGGCCTTCATCTCCGGCGGCGTTCCAAACGTCGCCAGACGATGGTTATGACCGACGACGACGTCGAGAAACACTTCCGCCGCGATGGTGGTGTCGTCGACGTCGAGCGCGCCTTGCGCCACCAGATGGTCGAAGAAGCGTGCCGTGGTGGCGACGGCCTTGAGCCAGCCTTCCTCCTTGCCGAGCTTGGCGATGTCGGGAAAGTTGATGGCCTGCGACGTCATCATGCGGCTGAAGGCGACGGCATCGGGTCCGCAGGTGAATGTCAGCATCTCGCGCCCGATCTCGACCAGCCGTTGCTCGACCGAGATATCCGAGGCGCTGCCGAGCTGCGTCTCGGCGGCCGCGGACAGCGGTGCCAGCCATCGCGCGATCTCGCGTCTCAGCACGGCTGCAAACAGGCCGCGCTTGTCGCCGTAACGGGCATAGACGGTGGGCTTGCTCACTCGCGCGGCTTCCGCGACCGCATCGAGCGAGGTCGCATCAAAGCCGCGATCCAGGAACAGGCGGGTGGCGACCTCGATCAGCCGCTGATCGCGCTCGATCGCGGCGCTTTTCGTCGGCCGGCCGCCGCGCGATTTCGGCACCTCGCGCCGCGGCGCCGCCGGTCTTGTCCTGGTCGCAGTCAATCCCATGCCCAATGATTCCTGCGCGGTCGTGACATCAGTCATTGCTCTATAACGCGCGGCAACGAGTGCGTCATGGCTAATCTGGCCGAATGACCGCATCGTCAACCGTCTCGGCACGGCCCCGTTCCTCACCGAGCGCTCACGGAAGCGTCGAAGTCCAGGCCTCGCCCGAAGCCGCCTTCTCATATCCGTACTGATACAGCGCCCGCATATAAGCGGTGTCGAACCCTTCCGAGGGGGCGGCCGGATAATCGCGCGCGATATAGGAGAGATGGAAGCCCAGGCGGTTGCGCTTCGCAAAATCATAAGTCGAGAAGATGATCGAGCGGGTCTGCGACTGGGTGATCGACGACAGGCTGCGGGAGGCAACGTCGATGGTGCTGTTGGAGACGAGCTCGAAATTGCGTTCGATCTTCTTGTTGACGAGGATGTAGATGTCCAGCTTCGCAGGGCCGGGAAGGCGACTGCCCTGGAAAAGCAAGGCTTCCGGCAGCGTCAGCACCGGGGCCGTCACACCGCCGTCGACATGCATCTCCTGAAATCTGCGGCCCTCGCCTTCGGCGTCGATCATGATCGGCGGAAACACCAGCGGGATGCTGGCGGAGGCCGCCATCACGTCGCGAAACAGCTTGAGCGCCTCGGACGTGCCGACCGCGGCGATCTTGCCCATGTCCCAGATCGCGGTGCGCTGGGTGTCGAGATCGGTCGTCACCACCAGCAGCCTTCGGCCCTTGGCGTTTTCACGAGCGACTTGCGCCATGATTTCGGGGCCGACATAGCGGGCGACGAGCTCGCGCAGCCGCGTGTTGCCGAACAGGCCGGACCCGAACAGCACGCGCATGATGCTAGGATCACTCAACAGGCTCTCCGCGACACCGCTGGTGTAGACCTCCTTCAACGTGTCGTCATATCGCGAGCCGAGAAACGCAAAGGGCGCAATCAGGCCGCCGGTGCTCACGCCCGAGACCACCGAGAAGGTGGGACGGGTTTTGGCCGCGGTCCAGCCGTTGAGCACACCGACGCCGTAGGCGCCATCTGCGCCGCCGCCTGACAGCGCCAGGTAGGACTTCGTCGCGGTGCTGGTGTCCTTCTCGAAATTGAATTTCGTGATGGGTTCGTCGGCGTAGCGCCGCAGGCCATCAATATCGAGCACGCGCGATGTGCTGGCTTCGGTGGCCGTATAGGGCGTGCGGGGCAGGGAGGTGCAGGCGCCGAGCGCCAAGCTGCACGTCAGGACCAGCAATCCGAACAGGCGGGCGCCGGTCCACCTCGTCCAGCCATGCGAACGGCCGGCTGGGTCAGTCGAACTTGAAGGGAGGGGCATTGCGGTGGCTGGCGATCACGCATCTACCGCCGCCGGCAACATCGCCGCGGCATCTCGTCCAGCCCAAGGTAAAACTACACTGTGTCGTTTTGTTTAACAAGCGTCGCAGGCGCACAATTCCGTGTCCCCCAATATTTGAACCCATTGTCCCAGTCTGATGCATAAGCCGGCCGAGGCATCGCCCGAGCGGGTTGATCGGCCTGCTCCGACACGCAATAAGCACCGTCATGAATCGTCCTGACACCGGTCTGCCCAATCATTTCGAACTGCTCGCCACCGATGGCGCCGCGCGCACCGGGCGCCTGACCACGCCGCACGGCGTGGTGCGCACGCCCGCCTTCATGCCGGTCGGTACCGCCGGCGCGATGAAGGGCATGCACTGGCGCGAGGTGCGTGAGGCCGGTGCCGACATCGTGCTCGGCAACACCTATCATCTGATGCTGCGTCCCGGCGCCGAGCGGATCGCGGCGCTTGGCGGCTTGCAGACATTCACCGGCTGGAACGGGCCGATGCTGACGGATTCCGGCGGCTTCCAGGTGATGTCGCTGGCGGATCTGCGCAAGGTCAGCGAGCAGGCCGTGACCTTCCGTTCGCATATCGACGGCGCCAAGGTCGAGCTGTCGCCGGAGCGCTCGATCGAGGTGCAGCGTTTGCTCGGCTCCGATATCGCCATGCAGATGGACGAATGCGTGCGACTGCCCGCCGAGCGCGCCGACATCGACCGCGCGATGCAATTGTCGCTGCGCTGGGCCGAGCGAAGCAAGCGCGCCTTCGAGAGCGCGCCCGACGGCTACATGCTGTTCGGCATCGTGCAGGGCGGCGACATACCCCAGCTTCGCCATGCCAGCGCGCAAGGCCTCATCGAGATCGGTTTCCATGGTTATGCCATTGGCGGCCTCGCCGTCGGTGAGCCGCAGGCGGTGATGCTGGCGATCATCGACGAGACAGCGCCGCTGCTGCCGAGAGAGCGGCCGCGCTACCTGATGGGCGTCGGCACACCCGACGACATCCTCGAGGCGGTCAAGCGCGGCATCGACATGTTCGACTGCGTGATGCCGACGCGCAATGGCCGGCATGGCGTTGCCTTCACACGCTTCGGCCAGGTGAATTTGCGCAACGCGCGCCACGCCGACGATCCCCGTCCGCTCGACGAAGAGAGCTCCTGGCCGTCGGCGCGCAGCTACGCGCGCGCCTATTTGCACCATCTCGTCAAGGCGGGCGAGACGCTGGGTGCGATGCTGCTGTCCGAGATCAATATCGCTTATTACCAGTTCCTGATGCAGGGCATCAGGGACGCGATCGCACAGGGAACGTTCGAGGAGTTCTATCGGCGTACGCGCGAAGACTGGGGGAGGGGCGACATCGCCCCGCGCTAGGTCAAGTGCAAAACGTCAGTTGCAGACGAGGCGCTGCTTGACGGAGTGCTTGGTCACGAAGCCGTAGCCGCAATTGTCGCAGGTCCAGAGATAGCTGATCACGTGTTCCGACAAATACGCAGAACCTTCGGCGGCGATCATGGAGTCGGCGCAGACGGGACAGGCCGGCAACTCACTGCAACGCGGAGCGCGGTTCGGTGCGACGGTCGACAACACTTCAGCGACTGCTGACATCGTGGTGACCTCCCAGCTTGAGACCTAAGTCTAACATAAGCAGAATCAGTTGACGAGGTCGCAACACAAATGCGTTGGTTTTCTGATAATTATTGCTCACGCGATTTTGCGATGCAGCGTATTTAACATGTAACGCAATCTCGCTTGCGTGTCGCCGCAGGCTGTCTAGAAGCACAATCGTCGCCACAGGGAGTTCATCATGGACGCATCGTCCACCACGGGTGCAGCGCACCAACCCGGCCGCGGCCGGATCTATGACTCGATCGTCGATGCTTTTGGCGACACGCCGATCGTGCGCTTGCGCCGGCTGCCGGGCATGCATGGCGTGAACGCGACCATTTTGGCAAAGCTTGAATATTTCAATCCCGCCGCAAGCGTGAAGGATCGCATCGGCGCGGCCATGATCATCGCCATGGAGAAGGCCGGAATCGTCAAGCCCGACACCGTGCTGATCGAACCGACCTCCGGCAATACCGGCATCGCGCTGGCCTTCGTCGCGGCGTCGCGCGGCTATAGGCTCAAGCTGGTCATGCCGGAGTCGATGTCGATCGAACGCCGCAAGATGCTGGCCTTTCTGGGCGCGGAGCTGGTGCTGACACCGGCCGCGCAAGGCATGAAGGGCGCGATCGCGACGGCCGAAGAGCTGTTGAAGACGACGCCGAATTCGGTGATGCCGCAGCAGTTCAAGAATCTCGCCAATCCCGAGGTGCACCGCCGCACCACCGCGGAGGAGATCTGGAATGACACCGCCGGCAACATCGACTTCTTCGTCGCCGGCGTCGGCACCGGGGGCACCATCACCGGCGTCGGCCAGGTGCTGAAGCCGCGCAAGCCCTCGCTGCGCGTGGTTGCGGTCGAGCCGGAGGAGAGCCCGGTGCTGTCGGGTGGCCAGCACACGCCGCACAAGATCCAGGGCATCGGTGCGGGCTTCGTCCCTGACATTCTCGATCGCTCGGTGATCGACGAGATCGTCAAGGTCAACTCGACGACGGCGATCGAGACCTCGCGGGCACTGGCGCGGCATGAGGGCATTCCGGGCGGCATCTCCTCGGGCGCCGCGATTGCCGCGGCCGTCGAGATCGGCAAGCGACCCGAAGCTGCGGGAAAGACCATCCTGGCTATAGTGCCGTCCTTCTCCGAGCGGTATCTTTCGACGGCTCTGTTTGAGGGAATCTAGGACATGGCGGATCAACCACCGAGGCGGCCGCGGACGTTGGGCGACGCCAGGACGGAGGCCGAGGCGGCGTTCAAGAAGGTGACGGCGAAGGTCGCTGCGGCGCCGCCAAAGCAGAACGTGGCGCCGGGGGTCAAGGAGCAGGTCACGCTGCGGATCGACCAGGACGTGCTGGAGCATTTCCAGTCCGGCGGGCCCGGCTGGCAGGACCGCATCAACGAGGCGCTGCGAAAGGCCGCCGGGAAGTAGACGCCAAAGCTTTGGTTATTCGTAACGAAAAAGCCCGGCGCGAGCCGGGCTTTTGTATCTGCGATTGGCCTCGCCTCAGCGGCGGAACATGCCGCCCATCATGCCGCCGACGACACCGCCGACGAAGGCTGCGCCGGCAGGATCGCCGCCGCTGCTGCGATGGGGAGCCGGTGCGGGCGCGCTGCTGGCCGCGGGGGCGGCGGCCCGGCGGGCTGCCTTCTGGCTGTTGTCGCTCGCGGTCGGCGGGCCGGCCACGACTTCCGAAAGCAGAGCCTTGTGCTGGAGCTTGTTCAGGTAGCCAGACGCGGGATAGCCGCGCGCCGCCTGCCAGCGCTTGAGCACCGACCGGGTCTCGTCGCCGAAGACGCCTGTCTGTTTGTTGTCGAAGCCGAGCCCGCCCAGGCGACGCTGAACGTCGCGGCGCTGGTTCTTGTCGAGGCCGATTTGGTCCTCGGTAAGCTGGGTGGCCTCTTCGGTGAAGGTCGCGGGATCGACGCCAGCGGTGAGGGTGCGCGTCGCGGTCGAGGGGCCGCTCTTGATGGCCGCGAGGCGTGCCAGCGCAAGCGCCTTGAACTGACCGTTCGGGTAGGCGGAGAGGTAAGCGTTGAGCTCTTCCGACTTATTGCTCTCCTTGACCGAACGCCAGTATTCGAGCTCGACACGGTCCGAGCTGCCGCCCGTCGCCATTGGCACGCTGCCAGCAGCCGTCGGTGCCGCATTGGCGACCTGCGTCGTCGGAGCCTGGTTGAGATAGACCGCGCCGGTCAAATTGGTGTGGCCCCAGGGCAGCTGCCCCTTGTGGGTCTCCTCGTTGACCTGGGCGCGGACCGACGTCATCGCCTGCTGGATCTCGACACCAGGCTTGGTGATGTTGTCGATGAGCGCACGGGTGAACGGGCTGTTGTTGCCCTCTTGGCCGTCGAGCGCGGTCTGGCCCGGGCCGGTGGCGAACGCGATCAGCGTGCCTTCGCCGGATTTCATCTCGGCAAGACCGCTCTGCACGTTGACGCTGCGGGTCGCGGAGTTCGATTTGATCTTGGCGGCAAACGGATTGTCGCGGCAGGCGTCAAGGAACACCAGCTTGACCTTGGCGTCGCCCATGGTCTGCTCGAGCGTCAGATCGATGTTGATGGCGGCACCGAGCTTGACGTCCATCTCCGACTTGATGTCGGCGTCGACAGGCAGAAGATAATTGGAGCCGCCGACCGCGATGCCGTGACCGGCATAATAGAACACTGCGACGTCGGAGCCCTGCGCCTTGCGGCCGAAGTCCAGCAGCTTCTCCGTCATCTGGTCGCGCGAGAGGTTCGAACCTTCGATCACCTCGAAGCCGACATTGCGCAGCGTTGCCGCCATCGCCTTGGCGTCGATCGGCGGGTTCGGCAATTGTGCGACGTTCTTGTAGGTGCCGTTGCCGACGACGAAAGCAACGCGGCGGTCGGCCTTCGCGGCACTGACCGACAGTGCCATGCACATCAGCGACGCGAGGAGGGTGAGAGTGCGCATCTGGAATCCCCAACAGAATCGAAATTGCAGGCAGCAACGAATTGGCACGAACTTACATGAAGTGCCCGCCTCGGCGCCACCAAAACGGCAGTTCGTCGCGTTCAACCCGCTGCTGTGTGGCAGAATGTGCACGATGGAATATCCTTCCAACGTGATCCAAATCACACGGCCACTTGGTTTTGTCGCGCGAGGCGGCGCGAGGTTCAGCGCGCGGGAGCAGGATCTGCCGGAGCTGGCTTTAGATTCAGGAGATTGCCGAACAGGATCAGCGCGGCGCCGACCACCGTCCAGGTGTCAAGCCGCTCCGAATACAGCAGCCAGCCAGCGGTCGCGGTCAATGGAACTCGCAGGAAGTCCATGGGAACAACGATGGTCGCATCCGCATAGCGCATCGCGCTGGCGAGGCAGTAGTGCGAAAACGTGCCGCAGACGCCGATCACGCCGACCCACGCCCAGACGTAGGCGGAGGGCCACGTCCAGACGAACAGCGTCGGAATGAAGCCTGCGACCGATTGCACCACCAGCATCCAGAACAGGATCGACAGCGCGCTTTCGGTGCGGGTCAGCGATTTGACGAGCACCATGGACACGCCAAAGCCCATGGCGGCGCCGAGTGCGATGAGTTGACCGGGATTGATCTCGCCGGTGGCGGGTCGGACGATGACGATCACACCGAAAAGGCCAAGCGCGATGGCGGCGATCTTCCACGGCGTCATGCGCTCGGAGAGAAGGCTCGCTGCGAGCAGCGCCGTCCAGATTGGCATGGTGAACTCGATTGCCACCACCTGGCCGATCGGGATCAGCGTCAGCGCGAAGAACCAGCCGAGCTGCGCAACATAGTGCACCAAATTGCGCCCGATGTGCTGCGGCAGGCGCGACGTCCTGAGCACTTTGAAGCCGCCGGCCCGATAGATGAACGGCGAAAGCAACAGGAATCCTAGCAGCGAACGCACTTCCATGATCTGAAATACATTCAGCTCGCGCGTGGTCTCGCGTCCGGCGACCGCCATGACCAGCATCAGCGACAGCCAGCCGGCCATCCACAGGGCAGCCATCGTTTTGGACGGTGTCGTGTTCATCGGCGCGGGTGTGAGAGGCGAGGTCTTGAGGAAAGGCCGGTATCGGCGACATCCTCGCCGTTTGCAACGGTCAAATCTGCCGGTGCAGCGATGCAGGGCGCCGTGCTAAGGCATCAGTGAACAACGAGAACAATCGGGAGATCTTCGCTCATGCACATCTTGCAGCCGGCCGAGTGGAAAAAACCGCGCGGCTTTTCCCATGGTGTCGTGGTCGAGGGGCCGGGCCGCTGGGTGGTGCTGGCCGGGCAGACGGGCGGCGACGAGACCGGCAATTACGCGCCTGACATGGCAGCGCAGGTCGGGACCGCGCTGAAGCGGATCATCATGCTCCTGGGCGAGGCCGGCGCCAGCCCCGAGCATATCGTCCGCCTGACCTGGTACCTGACCAGCCGCAGCGAATATGAGGCAGCCGGGGCCGGCATCGGCGCGGCCTGGAAGGAAACGCTGGGGCGCAATTTCCCGCCCTCGACCTTGCTCTACATCGGCGGCCTCGTGGACGACCGGGCCAAGGTCGAGATCGAGGTCACGGCGTTCGTGCCGGGCACATAAAAATCGACCCGGCGAGATCGCCGGGTCGATTGTCAATCTACTCGTATCGGCTTAGCGCGACAGCGAGATGTTGGCGCCGCGGAACTGGCTGTCAGCGCGCATCGTGACGTTCTGCTTGTTGCCGGACGTCTTCAGCGAGATGTTGGCGTTGAAGCCGGCAGTGGAGGCGAGCAGTTCATAGTTTCCGCCGGCGCCGCGACCCGAAAGGGAGCCGCTGATATTGCGGCTGGCCTCGGACCAGCTGCCCGCGATGGCGCTGCCTTCAGCCTTGACGTTGGCACCGAGGTTGAACTTGTAGGCGTCGCTGGCGCAGGTCAGAGACAACTCCATGGTCGGTCCGATCGGAGCGTATTTCGCCCGGCAGCGGATCCGTTCGGTCGAGCCGTCATCCAGGGTGACCGTGCCTGAGCCGCTCCAGCTGCCGGCCAGCGGGGCGAACGGGCCGGACTGGGCCTTGCTCTCGGAGTTGGCAATTCCGGCGGCAAACATAACGGCGGCCGCGATCAGCAGCCGCCGGCCCACACCGCTCGTCACGATTTTTCTATTGGCGCGATGCTTCCCACCGCCCGCTGCACGGTATGCCTGCAGATGCTCCATTCCACTTCCCCGATCCGGCGTTGCCGCTGAGTTGACCGTTGGCATATGCACCATTGATCGAAACTTTCACAAGTCCCCCGCTGCCGATGGTGCCGGAAACGTTAGCGCCGGGCGCGGTGATCTTGCCGTCGGCGACCGTCAGCAAGGAGCTCGCGGTCGGCTCGCAGGTGCCGCTCTTGGTGACGATGGTGACGTGCCAGTTGCCGTCATAGGGGGTCTGGGCAAAGGCGGGCGCGGCGAGGGTGGTAACTGAGGCGGCACAGAACGCCGCAATGCGAGCAAAACGCATAAAATCCGTCCTTGAATTCGTCTGATATGCTGACCCTTATTCGGGCCAAATGTGACGGAAATTTGGTGCAGTGCCAAATCGAAAATTGTTCCTGTGGGAACAATGGTTTATTTGGGTTTCAGGCTGGGATTCTTGAAGCAAAATCAATGCGCCGTCACGTTAAGGGTAAACGTCAGGAGATCGACTCAGGAAAAGGGCCTCAGGAAAGACTTGGCGCTGAAGTCGCGAACTGCTCGTCTTGAGTCTTGGACGGCAGCGCCTTGTGGACCTTGGCATAGTCGATCACGTCGGCCAGCAATTTGAGCCCGAGCGGGGCGAGCGCGCGCTCCCACAGTTCCCGCGCCGCCTCGCCCTTCTTGACGAAGCACCACTCCTGGGCCGCGATGGCGCCAGCGTCCATGCGGTCGGCGAGGTGATAGATCGTGCCGCCGGCGATCGGATCGCCTTCCTTGATGGTCCATTCCACGGCCGCCTTGCCGCGGTGACGCGGCAGCAGCGAGGGATGATAGCCGATCCCGCCCAGCTTCGCTGCCTCAAGCGCGTCCTTGCCGATCCGGGCGTGGCTGTGCGCGGTGACGATCAGATCGGTGTCGGGGGCGATCTCGGAGGCCACCACCAGTTTGGGATTGGCCTGGACCACGACGTCGATGCCCGCCGCCTTGGCTGTTGCGGCGAGACGATCCTCGGCGTCGGCCACCACGACGCGCACGATCGAGACACCATGCTCCCGGAGCATGTTCAGGGTGGTCACGCCGAAATGGCGGGAGCCGACAAGAGTAATGCGCATGGGTGTCCGATCCGTCTCGCAACTGCGTCATCTCCCGATAACACGTCCGGACGTCCTGTCACCACCCGCGCTGGGTTTGCGCCGGTTATCAACAACGCGCCGGGCGAGGCTGCGCGATGAATTCCGCGATTGCGGTGTCGGCCGGTCCGGTGCTTCCATGCGCATGGCATCGGCTCGGAGTGAACGCATGCGGAGCGCGTGGTTTGTCCTTCTCGCGGCCTTGGTTGCAACCACTTCGGCGCGCGCTGGCGGACCGCCCTATCCCGTGGTTCCGCCCGAGGTCGGGGTGGCGCCCTTCATCGGCCCGACCTGGGACACCTATCGCTGCGCGGAAGGGCCGGTCACCAATTTTTATCACGGCGCCTATTACGGCCAGGAGCCGCCGGCGCTCTATCGCGGCTACGCGTACCGGCCGCATTACCGCTACAGCGCCTACCGCAGGCTGCCGCGCAAATATTTCTGCGTCACAGACTAGCGTTGCCGCGCCGCCACGGTGGTGCGGCGAGTGCCGACGGCCGGTTCCTGTGTTTCGTTTTTAACAGAGAGACCCAGGGATTTGCCGTTAGAACGTGGACCGACCGGGGCTGGCGACATTTCAACCCGCATCCGTTTTCGAACCCGGATTTGGCCGCTGGCGTGATCGCCAGCGGCTTTTTCATGCTCGGCCATCACGAAATCATCTGACGGTAACGTGATCTCAACCAGCTTGGCGTATCGACGAATCCGTCGCGGATTTGTATTGCGTACCGCGACACCGAGATTGTCGCGCCGGCGCGGGTGCGCCGTGCGGGCTTTTTCGCCGGGACCTATTTCATGCCGAGCGCGATTGAGCAGATCGTCGACGTCTATGTCCGGCTGAAGAACCGGCGCGGCCTCGACGAGCTGATGATGCACAGGCAACGGCTTGCAGTCGATCTGAAGAGCAGGTCCGGCTACGACTTCAGCCTGCCGATCGGCCAGATCGACGAGGAGATCGCGATCATCGAAGCCGGCCTCAGCCGGCTCAAGTCGGGCGATATCGCCGCGACGGACGACGGACGGCCAGTTTGACGTTCAGTCGCGCCGGCCACCGTCGATGACGGTGAACAACGGCCGCGCCTGGGTCGGCTCGACCAGCAATTCCTCCACCAGCGCGGCCGCCGCATCGACATATTTGCGCGTCGGCTTGTCGAGGGGACGCGTGGCCTCGTCGTCGAGCGCGACCTTGGCGGCCTCGACCAGCTTGCGCATTCGCGCCGCGTGGTCATCGCCCGCCGTCAGCGTCGCGCGGGCCAGCGAGCGCAGCACGAACAGCTCGCCCTCGAGGCGGAGCAGACGGTCGTTCAGCCTGGAGAGGACGGCGTTGAGGTCGGCCATGGCGCGCGTTCGTTGCGGAAGATGCATCCTGCTCTAGCGGCGATCGGTGAACGGAGTCCAAACGGCATCGGCGCAATTGCGGCGATCTCCCTCAAGTCTCGCTCCGCGCCAGATAGTCGCGTGCGAAGGCGAGATACCAGTCGAGGCAGGCGGGATTGGCCATCGCCTCCCGGTTGATGACCTTCTCGACGGGCTGGCCGAGCAGCAGCTTCTTGATCGGCAGCTCCTGCTTCTTGCCCGAGAGCGTGCGGGGAATTTCGGCGACCGCAAAAATCTCGTTGGGCAGGAATCGGCGCGAGAGGCCGGCCTCGATCGCCTTGTTGATCTTCGCCTGCATCGCGCCGTCGAAGGCGACGCCTTCGCGCAGCACCACGAACAGGGGCATGTAGCTGTCACGGCCGAGATATTCGAGATCGACGACGAGGGAATCCAGCACCTCCGGCAAGGCCTCGATCGCGGAATAGAGTTCGCTCGTGCCCATGCGCAGGCCATGCCGGTTGATGGTGGCATCGCTGCGGCCATAGATGATGCAGGAGCCGTCCGGGTCGACCTTGAGCCAGTCGCCATGCCGCCACACCGGCCCACGGCCGGTGCCGTCGAAATTGTCCGGATAGGTCTCGAAATAGCTCGCGCGATAGCGCGCACCGCCCCTGTCGTTCCAGAAATAGAGCGGCATCGACGGCATCGGCTCGGTGCAGACGAGCTCGCCGACCTCGCCGATGACGGCGCGGCCCTGTTCGTCAAAGGCTTCCACGGCAGCACCCAGCAGACGGCACTGCATCGCGCCCGGCGTCTGCGGCAGTTCGCGATTGCCGCCAATGAACGCGCCGGCGAAATCGGTGCCGCCGGAGATATTGGCCCACCAGATATCGGCCTGCGCCTTGCTGCCGTTGGTCTTCGACAAGCCAGCGAAGCGGTTGTTGAACCAGGCTTGGGTGTCGGCGCTCAGCGGAGAGCCGGTCGAGCCGAGACATCGAAGCTGTGAGAGATCACCGGCGGCGACGAGGTCGACCTCGGCCTTGGCGCAGTTGGCGAAGAACGCGGCGCCCGCGCCGAAGAAGGTCGCTTTCGACTGCGCGACGAAGCGCCACAGCGTGGTCCAGTCTGGTTTGTCCCTGGCGCCGCCGGGGCTGCCGTCGAAGATGCAGCAGGTGGTGCCGCTGAGCAGGCCGCCGACCTGGCTGTTCCACATGATCCAGCCCGTCGAAGAGTACCAGTGATAGCGCTCGCCGAACGAGTTCTCGTGGTAGGAGCAGCCAAGATCGTTGTGCAGGCCGAGCAGCGCCAGCACCACGATGATGATACCGCCATGGCCGTGCACGATTGGCTTCGGCAGGCCGGTGGTACCGCTGGAATAGACGATCCAGAGCGGATGATCGAACGGCAGCCAGGCCGGCTCGAACGCGTCGATCTCCGCGCCGGTTGTTGCGATAATTTCGGAGAGCAGGGCGTCGGCCGCTGCGGGCGCGGCGGCCTCGCTGTGCAGGATGACGTGCTCGACCGTCGGCAGCGACCGCCGCAGCTCGGCGAGGACGTCTTTGCGATCGTGCCGGCGGCCGGCATAGGTGACGGCGTCGCAGGCAATCAGTACTTTCGGTTCGATCTGCTTGAAGCGGTCGATCACGGCGGGCGCGGCCATGTCGGGCGCGCACAGGCTCCAGATCGCGCCGATGCTGGCGCTCGCCAGGAATGCGATGATGGTCTCGGGGATGTTGGGCAGATAGGCGGCGACGCGGTCGCCGGGCTTGATGCCTTTTTCTTTCAGATGCAGCGCGAGCGCAGCCGCCTTGCGCCGCAGCTCCGGCCAGCTCGTCTCGCAAAGCCTGCCGTCCTCGCCACAGCTGACGATTGCGGGCAGGCCGGCGGCGTCAGCCGCGTCCACGTGGCGGAACACCTGCCGGGCATAGTTGACCTGCGCGCCGGGAAACCAGAGCGCGCCGGGCATCTTGCGCTCGGTGATCACGGCGGCAAACGGCGTCGGCGATTGCAGATCGTAATAGTCCCAGATGGCGTGCCAGAACCCGTCGAGATCGCGCACCGACCATTGCCGCATCTCCTCGTAGCTGTCGAAGTTGAGGCCGCGCTTCTCGGCGAGCCAGGTGCGGTAAAGGGCGATCTGGGGAACGAAGGGTGAGGTCATTGCGTGTCGGCTTCAGTTGCGGGGCGGAGAGTTTAACCGTTGCCGCAGAGTAGCAGAAGCCGCAGTTCGGGCAGGGGGCGTTGACGGGAGTAGCTGGTCTGGGTCCGGTGGAAGCAGTCTACCCGCCGGCTCCGGCCCAACGCCTTCCGAACACGGGTGGCTTGGTTTTCACCGCTTCCCAGCCGAAGAAATGATGTTTGCCGGACCATGTGTGCACCACGCCGCTGCAGATGCTGCACTTGAAGGTGCCGGAATGCGCTTCGGCGTGCTCCTCCCTTGTCGCCGTGTAGTTCATGCTGCAACCCGCGCAGGTGAATTCTTCGATCGTCCAGATGGTATTGGCCATTGCACCGAAGTGGTTTGAGGGACCTCGATGGAAGCGTAGGTGCACGCCTTTGCATCGACGTAAACCGGTCGGCCGAAATCCGGTTAATCACCGTTAGCCAAGCCGGCATCACGTCGCGCACCTTGCCGGCGCTCGCCCACGGCGCCGCCGCAAGATCAATCGCCGGTCCGGATGCTTCGCATGTCCCGGTCGATGCACATCTGAACGCGCCTGATGGCGAGCAACGGCAGCCTGCCTTGCACGCGCCCGGTGCGGGCCCTGTCGCCGACGGCATAGGCGTAGCGCCAATAGCCCGGTGCGCCGTTTGGCTTCAGCGAAAAGCGGATGCCGCGGTGAATTCCCGCGTGTGCGACGGGCTCTCTGGGGCGGCGTGCCATCGTCTCGGAATGCAGAATGGCCCGATGCGTTCCTAATCGCCGGCTCGTGCCGGCCCGGTCGTCTTGACGCCGGGTGCGCGGCTGGCAATAACGCGGGGCCGCGCAAGTGCCGGAACCCGCGTCAATGCCGCAAGGAAAGCCGTGCCCGTGAAAAGTCTGCGTCAGCTCCTGACGGGCGAGGACATCATCCAGCTCGTGATCCGCGTCGGCCTGCTCGGCCTGCTGATCATCTGGACCTTGCTGATCATCCGCCCCTTCGTGCCGATCCTTGCCTGGAGCGGCGTGCTCGCGGTCGCGTTCTACCCGGCCTTCAGCTGGGTCGCCAAGATCCTCGGCGGCCGGCCCAAGACCGCAGCGGCGATCCTGACCCTGATCACGCTCGGCATCGTCATCGGTCCTGCGACCTGGCTCGGTATCAGCGCAGTGGACGGCGTGCGCGAGCTGGCGCACCAGCTCGGCACCGGCGACCTCGCGCTTCAATCGGCGCCGGAGCAGCTCAAGTCGTGGCCGGTCGTTGGCCCCTGGTTATTCGACCTCTGGGAGCAGGCCTACAACAACATCCGCGCAGTGCTCCGCGAGGTGGCGCCGTATCTCCAGCCGCTGGCGGGACCGCTCTTGTCGCTCGCGGGCGATGCCGGCGTCGGCACGCTCCAGTTCCTGGTCTCGGTGTTCGTGGCCGGCTTCCTGTTTCCGCACGGGCCGCGGCTGGTTGCGGCCGGCCGCGGTTTCCTGTTTCGCATCGTGCCCGAACAGAGCGAGCATTTCCTGGGGCTCGCGGGCGCGACCATCCGCGCCGTGGCGCAAGGCGTGATCGGCGTCGCGATCGTGCAGGCATTGCTCGCCGGCATCGGCTTCAAGCTTGCCGCGGTGCCGAGCGCCGGCCTGCTCGCCTTCATTGTGCTGCTGCTCTCGATCGTGCAGATCGGCGCCTTCCTGGTGCTGCTGCCGGTGATCATCTGGATCTGGACCGCCAAGGACGTCACCACCGCGCTGCTGCTCACCGTGTTTCTCGTCCTCGTCGGTTTCCTCGACACCATGTTGAAGCCGCTGGTGATGGGGCGCGGCCTGACCACGCCGACCATCGTCATCTTCGTCGGCGTGATCGGTGGCACGCTCGCCCACGGCATCGTCGGCCTGTTCATCGGCCCGATCATCCTGTCGGTGGCCTGGGAGATGATGATGGCCTGGATCAGGACGGAGGACCGGGCAGAGGCGGGGGCAAGGGCGGGCACAGCGGCGGGCGAGGGCTGATCTGGCGCCTCGAACGGCGGGATCGGCCTGCCGGGTTTAATCAGATCTGACGGCCTTGGCCCGGGTGATCAAGATCCATCCGGAACTTGTCTATCCGACTAGACAAGTTACCATGGGCTCGATTCTATTTTCGATTACGGCGGACATGGCGAAGTCTTCCAAACTGGTTGCCGCCAAGCGCGGCAAGGTATTGTTGGTCAGACGCCGGTCGGACGGCCTGTGGATGTTTCCGGGCGGCCGCAAGCGCGCGCGCGAGTCCGACAAGGACTGCCTGCGGCGGGAGATCAAGGAAGAGCTGCCCAAGCTGAAGCTCGGCCGGATCAGCCTCTGGAAGGAAGTGACGGCCAGGAACAAGCGTTCCGGCCGCAAGATGAGCGACGCGATCTTCATCGCCAAGGGCGCCAAGGGCAGGCTCGCGATCGGCGACAAGCACGAGATCGACCGCGCCGTCTGGCAGAAGCCGCGCGGCATCCGCCTAACGCCGACCTCGCGCTATATCCGCGACCGCCTGTTTCCGCGGAAGCGCGGGTGAGCTAGGCCTCCTCGTCGTCCTCCGACGAGAGCTGTATCCGTCCGGTGTGGGCCCGCGAAAAATTGCCGCGCACTTGCGGCGCGGACATTCTGGCCATTTCGGCTTCGCGCTGCTCCTTGCGAGCCTTGCGCGCGCGCTTCATGGCCTGCTTGACCTGAGGGTTCGGTGAATCCTCCGCGAAGAACAGCACCACCTCGCAGCTCGGACATTGCCTGGAATAGCCGTCCTGCAACCGTCCCGCGCGGTCGCGGAATACGGTCTTGCAGCGCGTGCACTGAATCTGGACGAAACTCATGCGCGGTCGATCGACAATGACTGATGAAAATGGATCGTCAGGTGATCCCAAATGTCTGAAGAAAGCTTGAACGCGTCGGCGACTTCAAGCCGCTCGATCAGGCGCTATTGCTTGGCCGCCATCGTGTCCAGGCAATGGTTGAGATAGACGGTGCGATCCCTGGGCAGCACCTTCTCGAGATCCGCCTTCAGCGCGCATTCGCGCTGCCGCATCTGCTCGGCCCGCCGCTTCTCGGCCGCCTCGCGATATTCGGGAGCAACCTTGTTGGGATCGACGAGAGCCTGCGAGCGGGCGGGAGCCGTCACGGCGAGTGCAATGGCGGTGATGATCATGAACTGTTTCAAATGAGCCTCCGTAAAAGGCTCATCCTAGCGCTCGGGCGGCGAGGGCTCAAACGGCAAGTTCGCCGAGACGCCCGGCAGCCCAGTTGATTCAACTACCTGAAGTTGGGACTCGTGAGTCCATCACTTCGGGACGTGGTCGATCTTGTGGCTGAGATGCCCGGTGTCGTGATCGCGCCGCAACTGGCTGAGCGATGTCTCGTTCAGCTGATGCAAGACCTCGCTGAGTTCAGTCGTATCCGGATAACCGGCAGCAAAACCCTTGCCGTAGATCTTGCGCAACGTACCGACCAGCGTGTTGCCGTGCTTCTTGCTGATCGCGCCATCCTTGTCGCGGTGGCGATGATCCAGGCCCGTGTCCTTCATGGCTTTCTCCCTGAGCGGCGTCTGCGCGCCTGGAGAGAGCGTGCTCCCAAACGAGTTGATTGGCAACGGCACGGCGCGCGGCAGGTGAGCCTCGTCAAGATGTGGAAAGATCGAAGGCCGTGTGAAGCAGTTCACAAGCGATGGTCGAGATCGCTGCTACGAAGGCCTCATTGCTTGACCGATTGATATTTTGAAAACGCCCCAGCGCTCCACCAGGCGCTGGGGTTTTCACGTCGATCACCGCCACGGCCAGAGCGCGCGGCGCGCGATCGGTCGGGTGCTTTTCGAATGATGCCGAAGGCTGGTGCCGAAGGCGGGCGACTACGCGGCTTGCTCCTCGAACGAGGTGTAGACCTGGCCACCTGGACCGATCACCTGAACGCCCCAGCACCCGTCGGCGATGAGCTCCTTGGCCTTCTTGAGGGCGGCGGTGAGTGACAGCCGCTTGAGGCTGACGATTCCTGCCGTGTCGAAACCGCTGATTTCAAACATGCCGCTCCTCCCTGTTTTGTCGAATCCTACACTTTTTGAGCGGGTTGTCTCGCGGCTTTTGGGACAGGGGCCCGGCGCACGAGCAGGCGGTGGCCAAAATCGCGAAAACAACCCCATGCACAGTAGCTAAGTCCAGCTGGCGCAACGCTTTCTTTTTGGCCCACGCGGTCCTGCATACGGCGGAGACGCCGGTTGACGCGTCGGGCAAAACAGGGGTAGTCTGCCAACTTCGGAAAATCCGCTTCGGACCAGGGCGGCTTCCCGGGATCGGGAGGAGCTCGCGCACCGGCCTGCCTGTCATGACCCTCGCACGACCCCGTAGTCGGCGGGGGGTGGCGGGGTCTGCAGCAGGCCGCCGCCGCTAACGTGGAATTAAGCTGAAAAGCCCACAATTTTAGACAGTTGTAGATGGGTGCTGCGTAAGGGAGCTGTCGCGAGGACGTTCCGGCGACGGCTTCCTGTTGCTCGCTCATTTGGGGTCAATGCCATGACCGCGACTTTCGAAACGCAAGGCCTTGTCGAACAGCTCGACCCTGCAGCACTGGCTGCGGCCATCGCCGCCGGCGAACCCGCAAGTTTGGACGCTCCGGAACCGATCAAGCGATCCAGCCGGACATCGGTCATGGCGCTGTCGGTGTGTGCCCTGGCCATCAACGGCGCCGCGGCGATCTACACATGGCCGTCCGGCCTGCCATCGCTGAATCTGAGCAGCCTGGCTGATCTGCTCCCGCGCCAAGAGGCTTCAGCGCCAAAGCCGGATCCGGTTGTCGCGGCCTTGAAGGATATTCAGTCGACCCAGCAGCAACACACGGCTTCGCTGCAGGAGAGCAATCAGGCCTTGCAACAAAACGCGGCTGTGCTGCAGGCGGATTCGATGGTGCTGCTTTCGCTGCGGCAGAGCATCACGGATGAACGGGTCGATGTGAGGAAGGTATCTTCGCAGCTGTCCACGCTGATTGCGAAGATCGACTCGCTGCAAAATGCCATGATGTCGGACGTCACGTCCTCGGTTCGAAGAGCGCATGCGCGCTATGGACTGTCCGCAGCGATGCGCAAGCGGATCGTTCGGCAGTCGAAATCTGCAGGTCCCGTTTCAGTTGGAGGAGCGCCGTTGAGCGTGCCTGCCACAGTTTCGGGCCCGGAGAGCTGAAGATAGGGTCAGGCAGGTGATCTGAGACTTTGTCCGCGCTCACTTGGCGGGCTCACGTGAGCGCGGCTTTTTGCCCGACTTGGAACTACCGAATGCTGGTGACAGTACGCTCCGGCACTCTCACCGCGAATCCTAAGAAGCGATGATCAGGGGCCCGCCCGTTTGCCCCGAGGGGCCGTTCAATAGTAACGGCGCCGCGGACGACGCTCGTAATAATCATCGCCGTAATAGCCTTGCCGGCCCTGTTGAAACTGCGGCGGAACCGTTCCGGTCGGGTAACACTGGCCGTCGCGGGTATCGATATCGGCACCGTTTCCGCAAGGAACGGGATAGTGGCCATAGCCTCTACCGCCACCATAGTACTGCCGTGCGGCCTGTTCTTGCGGCGGCAAGTAGCCGTTGGGGTAGCACATGCCGTCGCGGGCGCTGACGTCCCAGCCGTGGCCGCACGGCGGTGGGTGCACAGGGACACGGTATTGAACCTGATGAACCTCACCGAGCTGTAGAGCCAGCAAGGTTGCCACAACTGCACCGATCATCGGACTTCTCCCAATCGCACTATGCCTACGCCTGAGCGGCTGAATGATCGCTGAACGGGTTCACGCCGGCGATCTTAACCTCACTTTAGGAAATCGTTGTTCGGCGGCGTGCCGTTGGATATAAAGGGAGCCGCCGTTAGCGTCAGTTGCGTCCGTGAGTCATGA
This sequence comes from Bradyrhizobium sp. GCM10028915, assembly GCF_042666195.1. NCBI lineage: Bacteria > Pseudomonadati > Pseudomonadota > Alphaproteobacteria > Hyphomicrobiales > Nitrobacteraceae > Bradyrhizobium > Bradyrhizobium sp. GCM10028915. The sequence continues at coordinate 934,529 of NZ_JBHTFN010000044.1, read as the reverse complement.
TTACCTATAAGCAGTACCACATCCAGCAAGTCGAGCACGGGCCCAAGCGCTGGGTTGCTCGCATCACGCGGACAGACGGCCAAAACATCCGCACGATTCTGCCAGCGACCGAGCTACCCTACCTCGACACGAAGCCGACAACGTCCGCCGAGGAAGCCGAGGCGCTTGCCAAGGAAGGAATCGACTTCGGCGGCGTGGTGTAGGCCGTCGTCGGGGTCGACTGACATTCGTTTGCGAACTCGCCGGTGGCTTCATCCGCCTCCGCAGCCTGCTTTTCACCCAAAAACTATTGTGGCTCGGTTGGCTTGTCTCGCTCATGGCTCTCGGCTTCGGCGGCCGCGCACGCATCCATGCCATGGCATTTGCTCAGATAGTACCGAGCGCCTGCGAAGATCGAGCAAACAATCACCACGGAAACCAGCAGGAAGATCATCCACCGTCGGTTCAACATTCCCATGACCTTCTGCACCCGCCATCCGACGCGGCCCGTTCGCCTGACCGGCCCAGCCAGGCGAGGCGAAGGGTCGATAAGCTCAAATCAGACCTTGTGCTTCGGATTCAGTCTAGCCTCACGCTCCAGCCGCTCGGACTTCAGGCGTTTGAGGTTCTCCTGAAACTCCGGAGTGGCTTGGCTGTCCGCTATTGTCTGTCTCGATCCTATCGGATTGAGGGTCCTTCGATCGGCTTCGTCCGCGACTTGTTGCGCGGCCGACCGTTTGGGTTTGATCATTTGCTTTTTGCCTTCAGGCGAGATTGACCAGGCGGGCGCCGGTCAATTCATTTTCGATTTGGCCGGTCGCGTCGAACATTCTGGAATTCCTCGGGTCCCTTGACGAGCCGCCGCTTGCGGCTGGCCTGGTCATCCGGGCTCGCTTTGTTGTCTTTGAGCTTGTCGATCGCATTACCCGCCATTTCCCGAGCCCGCTCGGACGAGGCCTTGGCGGTAGACGTAACCGCGAGGGCGGGGGCGGGTTTGCCCAAGCCAATATCAGCCAGCCGACGGATGGATTCAGAGCGAGCCGGAGTGTCTTCCTGCCCCGACGCCCATGCGTCGATCTGAGCGACAGTCGCCTCCGGCCAGCGCGTGCCGATCTGGACGCCTTGACCAGTAGCGGGGCGGCCGCGATGCTTTTTGGCACGAATCTTTTTTGCTGGTTTCATTTTATTTGGTACCAAAAAATCATGCCGAAGGGAAGCGCGAACTTCCGACGGCTGTGCCTGTTTAGTGCACTGGCACCGCAATCCCCACGCAACATCACGATCACAGATTGAACTCAGGCGGCCCCCGTAGAGGAAGCGCCAGTTGTACAGCAAAAGGTCGGGAAGCATTTGCTTGGACGAAGGCCTGCAAGGCCGGCGTGATCTCGCTACTCGTGACACGCTCGGCAAGCTCATCTGCGATCTCGCTGGTGGCATCGCGAGACCAGCCCTCGATGGCGTTGAAGGCGACGATACGGACGGGATACGCGTACTGCCCGGAGAGTAGGTCGCGGATGATGGTCTCGACGTCGGTATCCTGCTCGTCGGCCTCGCGCCAGGAGCAGCCGGCGCGCGCGCCGAAGTCTTCCAGTACCAGGTAAATCTCCCGGTCGAGCCGATCCAGCGGCACAATCGACGGCGCATGACGCATGACGCAACTCCTACTCAAGAGGAGCAATCGTTCGACTGTCCGTTCGTTCCGCCCGGAACTCAGGCCGATAGGCAAATGAAAGAGGCGGACGTTTGAGAAGCGGCCTTACTTCTTTGGCAGAAGTCCCAAGACGAACCATTGAGCCGGAAACAGTGGAAACAGCAGCGCTCCCCAGATGAACCAAATGCGCCTAGACCGGCCTCTCTGTGCCGCGAAATTGGCGGTCACGCGCCCACACCACATCATCAGGGTGACAATGACAAAGCCAAACATGATTGAGGCAAGCATGGAGTGGCTCCTGCCGATGGTCCGTTGGTTATCATATAGGATTGGCCTGTCGCCGGGGAGAGAGCCCAAATCAAGATTGCGCGCTTAAGGCGGGGACGACCGGCGCCGCCTTACTTTACTTGTTCTCTGGCTCCGGTGACGAGGCGGAGCCCGGCGTGCGGGACGTCGGCACCGTCTGAGAGAGCGGCAACTGAGGCGGCCTATTTGGGGCGGAATGGCTTTGGGCACACCAGTTTTCCGGAAGAGTCTCGTCGGCAAGCGCCGACATCAAAGCGCCGCTCATTTGCGGCGGCAGGACGCGTCAGCAGCGGAATTCCAGCTGCCGACACAGTGCCGACATGGAGCTTTCTGTCGAAGTTGCGTTTGGGATTACTGCTTCATTGTGTTGGTGAGCGCGCTGGGGCTCGAACCCAGGACCCCGTGATTAAAAGTCACGTGCTCTACCGGCTGAGCTACGCGCTCCCATGGCCGCTGATGGCTTCAAAGAAATCGCCATCGTCTTCGGTCATTTGGAAAAGCATGTCTTGCCGCCACATCGACGCAAGCGTTGCGGAAAAACCGGCTGTTTCCGGATCATGCTTTCGGCCCGCGCTGTGTAGGGGGATGGGGCGCGGAGGTCAATAGCTCGGGTGGTTGCCGAACTTGAAGGCAACAGCGGGAATTCGCTCGCCGTTTCCAATGCTTGAGCCGGGATTTTCAACCCGAATGGCGGCCGTCATCCACGCCGAAGAAGCCGCGACGTCCGCCCACGGGACGGAGGATGCCACGTTCGGAGCCCCGTCAGTTCGCTTCCCGCCGGACCTCGCTCGGCACCGGCACTTGCTGCGGCGTGCCGGCGGGGGTGGGTAGCGCGACCGGGCGCAAGCCGATCAGCTCGGCGGTGCGGATCGCGCTGTCGCGCCAGAACTGGAACGAGTTGATGCGGCTGAGCTCGAGGATGGCGATGGCGACCGCGGCCAGGAACGGCAGGCTCTGCAGCACCAGCACGCCGGCGAAGATGTAGATCTCGGTGATCTGGCGGTAGCTGTTGGAGGCCACCAGCACGCCGGCGCCGATCAGGAGCAGGGCGCCGATCACGGCCTCCCAGAACGCCTGGAACTCGATCGACATCCTGGACAGGCCGCCCTTGGAGGTGCGCGCGAACGCAATGTGCTCGGTGATCAGTCCCTGCGCCACCGCGCGCGACACCGTCCACTGCACGCTCATCGCCGCGATCATCGCGCCCAGCATCTGGCCGGGCTTGATCGCGACGCGCGCGCGGTACATCGACAAGAAGTGTACGAGCGAGACGATGAAGGCGCCGATGATCGGCAGCGTCAGGATCTTGTCGGGGATGGCGATGTCGGCGAAGGCGACGATCGGCACCCAGACGAGGTTGAGCAGCGCCACGACGACGCCGAGGCTTTCGGCACCCAGCCAGTTCAGCCAGCCCAGGCCATATTCGCGCTTCTGGTCGGGCGTCAGCCGGCTCCGTCCGGGCAGGAAGTTCCGCCAGTGCTTCTTGACGATCTGGAGGCCGCCATAGGCCCAGCGGTGACGCTGCTTCTTGAAGGCCTCGTAGGTATCGGGCAGCAGGCCCTGGCCGTAGCGGTGGTTGGTGTAGTGCGTGGTCCAGCCGAGCTGCTGAATCGAAAGGCCGAGATCCGAGTCCTCGCAGATCGTGTCCGACGACCAGCCGCCGGCCATGTCCATCGCGGCGCGGCGGATCAGGCACATCGTGCCGTGCACGATGATGGCGTTGGTCTCGTTGCGCTGGACCATGCCGATGTCGAAGAACCCGGCATACTCGCCGTTCATGATGTAGTGCATGATCGACAGGTCGCCGTCGCGATGTTCCTGCGGCGCCTGCACCAGGCCGACGCTGGGATCGGCGAACGCCGGCACGAGGTCCTTCAGCCAGTCGGGATCGACGACGTAGTCGGCATCGAGGATGCCGATGATCTCGGCGTCGACGGCGGTGCGGTCCATCGCGATGCGCAGCGCCCCGGCCTTGAAGCCCTGCACCTTCTCGGCGTTGATGAACTTAAAGCGCTCACCGAGCGCGCGGCAATGATCCTGGATCGGCTGCCAGAAGGCAGGGTCCGGCGTGTTGTTGATGATGACGACGCATTCGTAGTTCGGATAGTTCAGCCGCGACAGCGCATCGAGCGTCTGCTTGAGCATCTCGACTGGTTCGAAATAGGCGGGGATGTGGATCGAGACCTTCGGGCAATAATTCTCGGGCACGTCCTCGACCGGCTTACCTTTCGTGAGCAGCCGCTGCGGCGGCCGGCCGAATGCGACGGCCGCGATCTCGTCGATGCGCGCCATCGCGATCAGCACGAGGGGAACAAGCAGGATCATGCCGAGCGTGAGCGCGAAGGCCGAGCCGAAGATGAAATAGTGCCCGTTCCAGAACGCGAACACGGTGGCAGCCCAGGCGCCGACGCCGTTGGCGGTGGCCGACAGCAGGAACGCCTGCTTCGCCGTCGGCTGCTGCAGCCGCAGGATCGGCAGCGACAGCAGGATACCGACGAGGAGCGCCACACCCATCAGCTTCCAATAATCGGGATTTTGCACCGGGCCGGTCCAGGCAAATTTCGGCTCACGGCTGGCGTTGAGGATGCCCCAGTACGGACCGACGCCGCCTTCGAAGTATTTCCAGGGCTGATCGATGGCCTCGACGATGTTGTATTCCATGCCGATGGCGTCGGCGCGGCTGACGAAGTTGCGCAAGGTCAGTGCTTGCTGGAACGGACCGGGGTCGGCGTTGCGTAAATTGTAACCCGCGCTCGGCCAGCCGAATTCGGCGATCACGATGCGCTTGCCGGGGAACAGGTTGCGTAACAGATTGTAGCGGTCGACGGCCTGGTCGACCGCCTGATCCGAGCGGAAGTTTTCCCAATAGGGCAGCACGTGGGCGGCGATGAAGTCGACGTTGGAGCCGAGGTCGGGATTGTCGCGCCAGATGTTCCAGATCTCACCGGTCGTGACGGGTACGCGGACCGAGCCCTTGACCTTCTTGATCATCTCGATGAGGTCTTCGACCTTCTGCTCGCCGCGGTAGATCACCTCGTTGCCGACGACGACGCCGTTGACGTTGCTGTTCTTGCGCGCGAGCTCGATGGCGGCCTTGATCTCGCGCTCGTTGCGATCCTTGTCCTTGTCGATCCACGCGCCGACGGTGACCTTGAGGCCGAACTCCGCCGCGATCGGCGGCACCAGTTCCACGCCGCCCGTGGACGAATAAAGGCGGATCGCGCGCGTCATCGTCGACAGCGTCTTCAGGTCGGCGCGGATTTTCTCCACCGTCGGAATGTTGTCGATATCAGGATGAGCCGAGCCCTCGAACGGGGCGTAGGAGACGCTGGGCAGCAGGCCCTTGAAGTCGGGCGCGGGTTCCTTGTCGCGCGAGACTCCCCAGAGGCCGGCGTGGAGCGCGGACACAAGCAACAGAACGGCGGCGACAACCCGCATCGCGGCTAAACCAAAAGGGGCTGAGGGGGCAGGGAAGCGGATCCGACCCCGAGATCCGACCAAGTCCGCGGCAAATGGAGCATACCTCTGCCGCGCGGTTTCACAACTGTCATCGCCTCATGACCGAATGAGGGCATGCACATTTCGAAATTCGCAGCAGTGCCAATTGCTTCTATCGCCGATCGTTCCTGAACGGAGGCTGAAACAATCGCGGCTATTTCGGGGGCGCCGGTGACGGGCTTGCCGCCGGCGAGGGGCTCGCGGCCGGCTGCGGCTGCGCATTGCCCGATGCGGGCGCGGCCGGCTGCGAGGCCGCGGCCGCCGCCTGCTGTGGCTGCGACGCCGGGTTGATCCAGCAAGCGTGCACACGGCTGTCCAGGGTCTCGGCGACCTTGGGATCGATCTGGCCGCCGAAGCGGGTCAGGCAGCGGAAGGCGGCCTGGATGTGGCCGCCGGGGCAGCCGAAACGGTCATAGAGGTCGAGATGGCGGAATGCGGTATCGAGGTCGTCCCGCCACATCAGCCGCACCACGCGGCGGCCGAGCCAGACGCATTCGGGGTTGCCGGCCGGGCCGCTGATGACCTGGGCTGCTTCGGCGAATTCGTCGGTGCGGCGCTGATTCTGGGCGGCATCCTTGGCCGTGTCGGCGGGCTGGGCGGCTGCCTTGCTCTGGTCGGGGGCGGGCGTGCCGCTCTGGGCGGAGGCCGCGCCGATACCCATCAGGATGACAAGGGAAGAAACGGCCAAGGTGGCGGCGAACTGCCGCAGGACCGCATTTCGTAACTCGAACACCCGTTGCCGCATGAATTCCCCAATATAATCACTGACCGTCCGCGTCAGGACCTTCGCGGACGCGCCCGGTGATGGCGTCCAAATGGGTCTCCAATGCGGCGGAAAAGTCCTCCCGAGTCCATGGCCTGAATCTGGAATTTTGTCCAGCAAAGTCACGATCCTAGGCCTCGGTCGAACGGCCGCAGGTAAATTCCTCAGGGGAGGGATGGATCCATAACGGAGTCACCCCCTTGGCAGACGGCGTGCTAGCAGGTAATCGACGGCCCTTCGCGGAGGACGGAACCGATTTCTCTTCGTACGCCACTGGCGCTTCTGCTCGTTTCATTGGGTGCGATCGCTGCCGTGTGGTGGTGGCTTGCCACGCCGATCTCGCTCGCGCGCGCCCCGATCGATCCCGCCGACAAGGTCCAATGCGTCTCCTACGCGCCGTTCCGCGGCGAGCAGTCGCCGCTGAACGCATGGACTCATATCGAGGCCGATCAGATCGAGCAGGACCTGCGCCAGCTCAAGGAGATCACCGACTGCGTCCGCACCTATTCGATGGAGAACGGGCTCGACCAGGTGCCGGCGATCGCGGCCCGGATCGGCGGGCTGAAGGTGCTCCAGGGCATCTGGCTCTCCAGCAACCGCACCAAGAATTTCGAGCAGGCCGCGCTCGCCATTCGCCTTTCCAAGGATTTCCCCGGGATCATCACCAGCATCATCGTCGGCAACGAAGTGCTGCTGCGCGGCGAGATGACGACCGCGGACCTCGTCTCCATCATCCGCTCGGTGAAGGCGCAGGTCAGCGTGCCCGTCACCTATGCCGATGTCTGGGAGTTCTGGCTCAGGAATCGCGAGATCTATGACGCCGTCGACTTCGTCACGATCCACATCCTGCCCTATTGGGAAGACAATCCGGTGCGGGCCAAGTTCGCCGCCTCCCATGTTGAACAGATCCGCGAGCGCATGGCGGTCGCATTTCCCGGCAAGGAGATTTTGATCGGCGAAACCGGCTGGCCGAGCGAAGGGCGCATGCGAGATGGCGCGCTGCCGTCGCGCACCAACCAGGCGCGCGTGGTCTCGGAGATCCTGAGTCTGGCGAAAGCGCAGAAATTCCGCGTCAATCTGATCGAGTCCTACGACCAGCCGTGGAAGCGCAAACTGGAAGGCACCGTCGGCGGCTATTGGGGCCTCTATGACTCGGTGCGCCGGAGCCTGAAATATCCGCCGGGCGAGCCGATCAGCAATTTCCCGTACTGGAAATGGTACATGGCCGCCGGCATGGGCCTCTCCGTGCTGGTGTTCGCGGTCGCGGGCCTGACGTTGCGGCGCAGACCCTGGACGCCGCGCTTCTCGTCCTGGCTCGGCGTGGCGATCTCGGCAACCTCGGCCGGCATTCTGCTCGGGATCGGCGCCGACAAGATGTACTACGAGAGCTACGGCATCGGCGGCTGGCTGCTGTGGGGCGCGCTGCTCGCGGCTGGCATCCTGTCGCCGATCTTCTGCGCGCAGGCGATGGTGATCGGCCGCAGCCTTCCGACCTTCCTCGATCTGCTTGGTCCGCGCGAGGGCCGGAAATGGTCGAAGCTCACCGCCGTGCTCGGCTTGACGCTGGCAGTGACGGCGGTCATCGCGGCGCAGACCGCGCTCGGATTCGTGTTCGACCCGCGCTACAAGGATTTCCCTTACGCCGCGCTGACGATGGCGGTTGTGCCGTTTGCGCTGTTGATGCTGAACCGGCCGCAGATCGGCCAGCGTCCGATCGCGGAATCGGTCTTCGCCGGCGTGCTGACGCTGTCGGCGGCCTATGTGCTGTTCAACGAGGGCCGCGACAATTGGCAGTCGCTGTGGACCTGCGCGATCTATCTCTTGTTCGCGCTCACGCTGTGGCGGGCGCGGGCCGAGCAAATCCAAGAATGAGCAGGCCGATCGCCAGGCCCGACAGCACGACATTGTAGAGCACGATGCCAAGGCCCGCGGCGATGATGCCGGCGGTGAGCAGCACGATGGACGGCCGCATCAGGTTCAGCGTTGCCACCACCAGCGCGACGATGCCGAACACCGAATTCTTGAACAGCACGGTCGAGACCGAGCGCGCCTTGCAGACCAGGGTCTGAAGCCCGGCGTCGCAGGCGAGACCGACCTGCGAGTTTTCGATTCCGAGATAGCGCAGATAGAGCGCATAGCCGACGCTGGCGAAGCCGACGACGATCAGGAACTGCACCTGGTAGGGCGTGAGGCGGAAGGGCTTTTTTGTCATGGCGGCAATATGGTCGGGATGGTGGAACGGGGCAACAGGGGAGGCGCAAGTTTCTCGCGACCTGCGTGAGATCCTTCACCCATTACGCTGATGAATTGCCGCGAGGTAAGCTACCTTCTGAAGAACGACGACAGCGTTGATCCCGCCGACGCCGTCTCGGGCTTCGGCTGTGCGGCCGGCTGCGCCGCAGGAGCAGGCGCGGGCTCCTCGCGCTTCGATGAGCGTTTTGAGGAATAGCTGCGGCGACGCTTGTCGGGCTTGGCGGCCGGCGCGGGCGCTGGGGCGGTCTCGGCTTGCGGCACCGAGTCCTGGGGCTTGTCGGAGTCCTTCTCCTGAACCCTGTCTTGGGTCTTGTCTTGGGTCTTGTCCTGCTTCTTCTCTTGGCCGCCGCGCATTGACAGCCGCTGGCCGTCGAACACGGTGGTCTCGCAGTGGCGGTCGTTCTCGGCGAGGCCGGCGCAGAGTTTTGCTGCAGCCGCTGCATTGATCAGCGGACCGGCGCCGAGGCGGAGCTGCATGCCAAGGCCGGTGTTGCCTTCCTTGATCATGATGATCGGCCGCAGCGCTGCGATTTCGGGATTGGATTTGGTGACCCCGCGCCACAGCGCGCGCAGGCCATCGAGCGAGTTGGCGCCACCGAGATCAATCGCAAAGCGCGTCTGCTGGACCGCGATCGCGGGAGCCTCGCTTTCGGCGGCCTCCGGCGGCTTGGCAGGTGCCGCGGCGACTTCGATCGGAGCGGGCGCCGGTTCTGGCTTCGTCTCGGCAGCCTTCTCGGTCGCCTTCTCTGCGGCCTCGGGCTGAACCAGTTTCGGGGCGGCCGGATCGGGCGGCGCCATGATCGATTTGGATGGGACCAACGGAAGCATCGGCAGTGCCGAATTCGTCGCCGGCGACTGCGCGACCAGCGAGGCCGCGGCCGCGCTCTGCGGCGGCGGACTCCACGGCTCCTTTGCGGCCTCGGCGCGCGGCTTGTCGTTGGCCGGAGCCGGTGTCGAGGCGACCTGCGCGATGCCGGGCGCCGGCGGGCCGATCAAGGCCGGCGCGTCCTGCGGCTTCGCAACGGACGCCTGCGGCGGCGTTGTCGTCTGCTTGGCGATGGCGCCGGTCACGGAATCGAGCCCTTGCTCCAGCACGGTGACGCGCGAATAGAGCCGGTCGCGATCGGTGTTCAGCGTCTCGATGGCGGAGGCGAGCCGGCGGGCCTCGTTCTGGCTCTCCTTGGTCAGGATCTGGAGCCGGTCGGCCTGGCGCGCGAGATCGGCGGATGCGACCTGGTCGCGCCGCCAGCCGAGCTGGGCCTGGTTGGCGAACACGGCAAGCACCACGGCGCCGACGGCCGTCACGCCCCATGAGCCCAGCCGCCACATCATGCCGCGATCGAACGAACTCTCCTCGGCCACAAGTCCGGAGAACAGCCCGCCGGTCTCCTTGGCGCCGAAGGCATCCGCCAGTGGGTCGGAATCCTTTGCCATGAACGTTAAGTGCCCAACCCCTGTCCGGCTTCCCCGAATCAATCAGGGAACATTAACAGGAAAAGCGTGTCGCACTTGAACTCCGGGCGTTTGCGGGGGTAGCAAGGCGATAGCTGATGAGGGCGGCCCGTCGCCCGCTGGCGCCGATTGATTCGGCCGATTGACAGGATTTCGATGACCGCCCGTTCCAGCCTCACGATCGTGCTCGCCGCCGGCGAAGGCACGCGTATGCGCTCACACCTGCCGAAAGTGCTGCATCCTGTCGCGCACCAGAGCCTGCTCGCCCACGTGCTCGCCGCGGCGCCCAAGGGAACCGGCACCTCGCTCGCGGTCGTGATCGGACCCGATCATCAGGCGGTGGCGGACGAAGCAAAGCGCATCCGTCCCGACGCGCTCACCTTCGTGCAACAGGAACGGCTCGGCACCGCACATGCGGTGCTGGCGGCGCGTGATGCCATTGCGCGGGGCGTGGATGATCTGCTGATTGCGTTCGGCGACACGCCGCTGATCTCGGCCGAGACCTTTGCGCGGCTGCGCGCGCCGCTGGCCAAAGGCGCCGCAATTGCCGCACTCGGCTTCCGCGCCGCCGATCCCACCGGCTATGGCCGCTTCATTGTCGAGGGCGACCGCCTGGTCGCGATCCGCGAGCAGGCCGATGCCAGCGCCGAGGAGCGCAAGATTGACCTGTGCAATGCCGGGGTCATGGCGATCGACGGCCGCCGCGCGCTCGCGATCCTCGACAAGATCGGCAATGCGAACTCCAAGGGCGAATATTATCTGACCGACGCGGTCGGCATTATCAGCGAACAGGGATGGGATGCCGTGGTGATCGAAACCAGCGAGGACGAAGTGCGCGGCATCAACACCAAGGCGCAGCTCGCCGAGGCTGAAGGCGTGATGCAGGCGCGGTTGCGGAAAGTGGCGATGGAGTCCGGCGTCACGCTGATCGCGCCCGAAACCGTCTATCTCGCCGCGGATACCGTATTCGGCAAGGACGTGACGATCGAGCCCTTCGTGGTGATCGGCCCCGGCGTTTCGATCGGCGACGGCACGGTGGTCCATTCCTTCTCGCATATCGTCGAGACCAAGCTCGGCAAGAAGGTCTCGATCGGCCCCTATGCGCGGCTGCGGCCCGGCACCTCGCTCGGCGACGGCGCGCGCATCGGCAATTTTGTGGAGACCAAGGCCGCGACGCTGGAGGCCGGCGTCAAGGTCAACCATCTCTCCTACATCGGCGATGCCACCATCGGCGCCAATTCCAACATCGGCGCCGGCACCATCACCTGCAACTACGACGGCTTCAAGAAGCACAAGACGATCATCGGGCAGGGCGCCTTCGTCGGCACCAACTCCTCGCTGGTCGCACCGGTGACAATCGGCAACGGCGCCTATATCGGCTCGGGCTCCGTGATCACGCGCGACGTGCCCGACGACGCCATGGCGCTGGAGCGCAGCCCGCAGACCATCCGCGAAGGTGGTGCGGCGCGCTATCGCGAGATGAAGACGCGAGGGAATAAGCCGGCGAAATGAGCGCCGCTATTCGTCGTCGGCGAATTCGGAGAAGATCGCGCGCGTCAGGCGCCAGCCGCGCGGCTTGGCACGCTTCGCCGGCTCGCCGGCGACGTGCTTGATGAAGACGGGCTTGCTTTCCTTGCCGCGCTGGGGCGGCGGCCAATGCGCGAGGTGCGTGCCGGTGGTCTCGCTGGCGCGCACCGCCATCGATGACAGGCCTTTGCGGTTGGATGAGCCTTTCATGGCCTCTCTCCTTGGTACGCAAGGGTTGGCCAAATTTGTTGACAACAAGTTAACGCGCGCGGTTTAAGGCCCAGCCAGTTCGACGCAGGCGAGGCTCGGTCGCCGTCGGTGCTGTCTCAATCAGCAATAATTATTGAGTATCTGGTTCCTTAGGAACTTCGCTAAAAACCGAGCGCGTCGTTTAGGCGATTTTTCGACGATTTGGGGGATATTGATCCGCATGTGCGGGATTGTCGGCATTCTCGGGCGCCAGCCGGTTGCAGAGCAATTGGTGGATTCGCTCAAACGTCTTGAATATCGCGGCTATGATTCCGCGGGCGTCGCCACGCTCGAGGGCAAGCATCTCGAGCGCCGCCGCGCCGAGGGCAAGCTGAAGAATCTGGAGAAGCGGCTGGAGGCCGAGCCGCTCAAGGGCACGACCGGAATCGGTCACACCCGCTGGGCCACCCACGGCAAGCCGACCGTGAACAATGCGCACCCGCACGCGACCGAGCGTGTCGCCGTCGTTCACAACGGCATCATCGAGAATTTCCGCGAGCTGCGCGAGGAGCTCGAGAAGAAAGGCACGGTGTTCCACACCCAGACCGACACCGAGATCGTGCTGCATCTCGTCGACGACCTGCTCACGCGCGGCAACAAGCCGGTGGAAGCGGTGAAATTGACGCTGGCGCGGCTGCGCGGCGCGTTCGCACTCGGCTTCATCTTCGCGGGCGAGGACGATTTGATGATCGGCGCGCGCAACGGTCCGCCGCTCGCGATCGGCTATGGTGACGGCGAGATGTATCTCGGCTCCGACGCCATCGCGCTCGGGCCGTTCACCGACACGATCAGCTATCTCGAGGACGGCGACTGGGTCGTGCTGACCCATACAAGCGCTTCGATCTTCGACAAGGACGGCCATGCCGTCCAGCGCGAGAAGACCAAGCACGCGGCCTCGACCTCGCTGGTCGACAAGGCCAATTACCGCCACTTCATGGCCAAGGAGATCCACGAGCAGCCGGAAGTGGTCGGCCACACGTTGGCACGCTATGTCGACATGGCGACCGAGCGGGTCTCGCTGCCGGTCAAGCTGCCGTTCGACTTCAAGAACATCCAGCGCATCAACATCACGGCTTGCGGCACTGCGAGCTACGCCGGCTTCGTCGCAAAATACTGGTTCGAGCGTTTCGCGCGCGTGCCGGTCGAGGTCGATGTCGCCTCCGAATTCCGCTACCGCGAGGCGCCCTTGCGCAAGGGTGATCTCGCCATCTTCATCTCGCAGTCGGGCGAGACCGCCGACACCTTGGCCGCGCTGCGCTACGCCAAGGCCCAAGGCGTGCACACGGTGGCCGTGGTCAACGTGCCGACCTCGACGATCGCGCGCGAAAGCGAGACCGTGCTACCAACGCTGGCCGGCCCAGAGATCGGCGTCGCCTCGACCAAGGCGTTCACCTGCCAGCTCATGGTGCTGGCAAATCTTGCGATCGCGGCCGGCAAGGCCCGCGGCGAACTGACCGACGAGGACGAGACCAAGCTCGTTCACGGGCTCGTCGAAATCCCGCGTTTGATGTCGGATGCGCTCACCACCGAGCTCCAGATCGAGAAGCTCGCGCGCGAGATCGCGAAATCTCGCGACGTGCTCTATCTCGGTCGCGGCACCAGCTTCCCGCTCGCCCTCGAAGGGGCGTTGAAGCTGAAGGAAATCTCCTACATCCACGCCGAGGGCTATGCCGCCGGCGAGCTCAAGCACGGCCCGATCGCGCTGATCGACGAGACCATGCCTGTCGTCGTCATCGCGCCCTACGACCGGGTGTTCGAAAAGACCGTCTCCAACATGCAGGAGGTCGCCGCTCGCGGCGGCAAGATCATCCTGATGACCGACGCCAAAGGCGCGCAGGAGGCAACCGTCGAGTCCCTCGTCACCATCGTCATGCCCGATATGGCGGCGGCGTTCACGCCGATGGTCTATGCGGTCCCGGTTCAGCTGCTCGCCTATCATACGGCGGTCATCATGGGGACCGATGTCGACCAGCCGCGCAATCTCGCGAAATCCGTGACGGTGGAATAGGCAGAGGGGTCGAGTGCGGGACGCTTCGTGGTCTTCCAAAACCTGCTAGAAGACCCTAGCTTGGACGAAGCGACTGACTTGGAACCCGAATGAACCCCCGTGACGACGCGCCTGCGCCTCTTGATGCCGTGCCCGAGCCGCATACCGGCCTGATCGGCCGCTTCCGTAACTATTTCCTCACCGGTCTCATCGTGACGGGGCCGATTGCGATCACGCTGTATCTGGTCTGGTGGTTCGTCACCTGGGTCGATGGCGTGGTGCGGCCGTTCGTGCCGCTGGCCTATCGGCCCGAGACTTATCTGCCCTATGTCATTCCCGGCTGGGGGCTGATCGTCGCATTCTTCACGTTGACGCTGGTCGGCTTCCTCGCGGCCAATTTGATCGGCCGGACACTGGTCGATGTCGGCGAGACCTTCCTCGGCCGCATCCCGGCGGTACGCGCCATCTACCGCGGCCTGAAGCAGGTGTTCGAGACGCTGTTCTCGGGCAAGGGCTCGAGCTTCCGCAAAGTCGGCCTGGTTGAGTTTCCCTCGCCGGGCATGTGGTCGATCGTGCTGATCTCGCAAGCGCCGAACGAGGACGTCTCCCGCAGCCTGCCGGGTCAGGAGGAGCACGTCTCGGTGTTCCTGCCGTGCTCGCCGAACCCGACGACCGGCTTCTTCTTCTATGTGCCCAAGAGCAAGATCGTCGAGGTCGACATGAGCACCGAGGATGCCGCGACGCTGATCATGTCGGCCGGCGTCGTGCAGCCGGGCTCAGCGCCCGATTCGAAGAAGGCAGCGGCGCTGGCGGGCATGGCGAATGCCGCGCGTATTGCCAACGCCTCGGCGGCGGTGCAGCCCCAGCCTGCGAAGGTGGAGTAGGGCCATTCCCCTGCGGGATGGCCGCCGTTCACGCGGGCGTCTCGTCCTCTGCTAGTCTCCGATTGAACTGAGCGCGTTGCTCGGGCTTCGATCTGGAGTGCACGATGTCCAAAACTATTGCGATCCTCGCGCCCGGTGCCATGGGCAGTGCCGTGGCCCGCCGTCTCGGCGAGCACGGTGCGCGTGTGCTGACGTCGTTGAGAGGGCGGAGCGAAGCGACGCGCAAACGCGCCACGGATGCCGGCATGATCGGCGCCGAGGACGACGCGATCGCGGACGCCGACATCATCCTGTCGATCGTGCCGCCGGGCGAAGCCGTGGCGCTCGCCGAGCGGCTGGCCGGGCTGATCGTCCGGCGCGAGAAGAAGCCGGTCGTGGCCGATTGCAATGCCGTCAACGTCGATACCGTGATGAGGATCGAGGAGATCATCGGCTCGGCACAGGCGCCGTTCGTCGATGCCGGCATCATCGGGTTCCCGCCCCAGCCCGGTGGCAAGAGCCCGGCCTTCTACATGTCGGGCGAGCACGCCAAGGATGTCGCCGTGCTGAAGGATTTCGGGCTCGACGTGCGGATCGTCGAAGGGCCGGTCGGTGCCGCGTCCGCGCTGAAAATGTCCTATGCCGGGATCGTCAAGGGCCTCGCCGGGATCGGCGCGGCGATGGTGGTCGCGGCAACGAAAGCGGGGGCTGCGGATGCGCTGCGCGACGAACTCGCACTCAGCCAGCCCGCGGTTCTGGCCCGGCTCGAAGTCGCGCTGCCGGACATGATTCCGAAAGCCTATCGCTGGGTCGCGGAGATGCGGGAGATTTCCGGCTTCCTCGGCCCCGATCATCCGGCGAGCCAGGTTTACGAAGGCTTTGCGCGCTGGTTCGACCACCTCGCCGAGGATGCGAAAGGCGAGGCGGCGGATACCGACCTGATGAAGGCATTCGCCGCGCGCATCGCGCAGAAGAAATCCTGATCGTCCGGTCTCACGTCACCGCCATCCATCATGTGCCGTGCAGCGAATCCAGAAACCCCTGGATGTCTCGATCGCGTCTCAATCGCACGACCGGAACGTCAGCGCCATACTGCATACGCTCGGCCTCGATGACAGGCGCGCGCTCGGTGTCGTAGCGCCACGCCTCGCGCATCAATTTCCAGTCGAACTGCTCGGGGCACCCCTCCGGGAGATCAGGCCGGGCCTTGTCGCGATCGAAGGCGGATCGCAGGAGAATGCGCCACTGGCAGAGCCAGCGCGGGCGGTCGATGACGACCAGCGTATCGGCGCGCGCGAGCGTGAGATCGAAGGCAAGTCCCGAGAAGCTGCCGTCGACAACCCATGCGTCGCCCGCGATCGCCTCAGTAACCCGTGCTCGGAAGTTCGGTTTGTCGGATGGCTTCCATCCCGGCCGCCAGTAGAGCACGTCGAGATGCACCACCGGCAGCGCGAGCTTTTGCCCGAGATTTCGGGAGAGGCTCGTCTTTCCGCTACCCTGACAGCCTACAACGATGATCCGGCGCATCGTCGTAGGGTTCCATAAAGTCGGGCGAAGGGAAAGAGGAGGCCTCCGAACGCGCCTTATTACCTGGCATGTAATTGAGCCCATCTGCAGCCTGGCTACTGTCCCGGTTCATTCACCCGACAGGAAGCATTCCATCAAGCCTCCTGTCGCGTGTGTGTCGGTGCATGAGGAGAGAGCTATGCAAGTCGTGTTTACGAAGAAGGAGCCGCCGCAATGGCTGCTCGACATGTGGCGGGAGATCGACAACAAGACCTTCGGACCAGGCTTCGACTGTTTTACGGAAGATGCCGTTTGCAACCTCGGCGTCGCCGATTGGAAGGGGCGCGAGGCGATCCGCGGCAATCTGAAGGCCTTCATCGACACCGGATTCACCACGCTCCATCACATCACCGAATATTGGGACGCGGGGTCGCTGAAGGTGTTTCGGGGTGTCGTGGACATGACACCCGATGATCCCTCAATGAAGACGGTTCATCCCACGATGACGCACTTCTTCTACATGGACGAGAGGAACGACACCAAGGTACGGCACTGGGTCGGTGCCGTGGGGCCGGTCGCCTTCGGTTGATCGCCACGAACCTGCTACCATCGGCGGTGGTGCCTCGGACAAGCCGACTTACCGCCGCCGATGCGCGTTGACGATGCCGCACATCGACAGGAAGGATCAGTCGGCCATGAAAGCGACGGCCAGTGCCCTCAAGACGCGCGCCAGTTCCGCGGGCGCGCTGCTGCGTCAATGGCGGGACATTCGCGGCAAGACGCAGCTCGACCTGTCCTTCGACGCCGGCGTCTCGCAGAAGCACATCAGCTTCGTCGAGAGCGGCCGCAGCGTTCCGAGCCGCCAGATGCTGCTTGACCTTGCGCAAGCCCTCGACGTGCCCTTGCGCGAACGCAACGAGCTGCTGCTGGCCGCCGGCTATGCGCCGTCCTATTCCGAGCCCGCGCTCGAGGCGCCCGCCATGACGAGCATCAACCGTGCCCTGCAACGCATGCTGCGTCAGCACGAGCCGTTTCCCGCCATCGTCATGGACCGGTACTGGAACGTGCTGATGACCAATGAGGCCGCGCCGCTTCTGTTCAATTGCTTCATCGACATGTCCGCACGGCCGGCGCCACGAAACCTGCTGCATCTTATGTTCGATCCGGAGGGCATGCGCCCTTTTATCGCGAACTGGCCGCAGACCGCACGCGGGCTGCTGGCGCGGGTGTATCGCGAGGCAGTCGGACACGTGGTTGACATCAGGACGAAGGCGTTGCTGGAGGAGCTGTCGCAATACCCCGGGGTGAAGCCGGAATGGCGTGCGCCGTCGGCATCCGATGCGATGCCGATGATCCCGTTGTCCTTCGTCAAGGACGGTGTGACGCTGGACTACTTCTCCCTGATCACGACGGTTGGAACGCCGCAGACGGTGACGGCGGAGGAGCTGCGGCTCGAGTGCATGTTCCCCGCCAACGAGGGGACCGAAGCCGAGCACGGCAGGTTCTTGCGCGCGCACGCCGGTTGAGGAGACGTCGCGAGGCTCATCTGTTATTGTTTCTGCGAAAGCGGTCACTCCGCAATGGGAGTTCGAATGAGAGTGCTTGTGATCGGCGCGGGAGCGCTCGGAGGCTACTACGGAGCGCGCCTGGTCCGAGCCGGCGGCGACGTGAACTTTCTGGTGCGGGCCGGGCGTGCGGAGCAATTGCGGCGGAATGGATTGCAGGTCGTGAGCCCGCAGGGCGATTTCGCCGTGCAGCCGAAGATCATCCTGGCCAACGACCTCAAGGAAACGTTCGACGTCGTGCTCGTCGGGGTGAAATCCTACTCGCTCGACGATGCGATGGCCCAGTTTGCCCCGGCCGTTGGCGCCCACACGATGATTTTGCCGATCCTCAACGGGCTGAAACATGTCGACGCCCTGACGGCGCGGTTCGGCGCCGCTCAGGTTCTCGGCGGGCTCGCGAACGTCAGTGCCGGGCTCGATGCGGATGGCCGCGTCGTTCAGTTCATGGCCAATCAGACCATCGTCTTCGGCGAAATCGGGGGGTCGTTGAGCGAGCGTGTGCTCGCCCTGGAGACGCTGCTGCACGTGCCCGGTATCGACGTGCGCGCCAGCGAAGCGATCATGCAGGACATGTGGGAGAAATTCGTCCAGCTCTCGACGCTCGCCGGCATCACCTGCCTGATGCGTGCAAGCATCGGAGACATTCTGGCCGTTCCGAACGGCGAGCAATCCATCTTCCGCCTGTTTGCCGAATGCTGCGCCGTCGCCACGGGCTCGGGTTTTGAGCCGCGAGCGCCTTTCATCGAGTTTGACCGGAAGCTGTTCACGACCCCGGATTCCCCGCTCAAGGCCTCGATGCTGCGTGATATCGAGCGCGGCTCGGTCACCGAGGCGGAGCATATCCTCGGCGATATGGCCAACCGGGCTCGTGCACTCGGCATCGACACGCCCCTGCTGGATCTCGCCCGGGCGCATGTGGCGGCTTATGAGATTGGGCGGCAACGAGCGGCCAGCTAACCCGCTCCGATCAGCGGGATCGCTTCATCCCGCTCATACAGATACAGCAGGCAGCGCAGTGCCTCGCCGCGCTCGCCCTTGAGTTTTGGATCGTCCTTCAGGATGCGCAGCGCCTCGTCGCGGGCCTGCGTGATGAGCTGGCCGTGCACCTCCGAGCGGGCGATGCGGTAGCCGGGCAGGCCGCTCTGGCGCACGCCGAGCACATCGCCTTCGCCGCGCAGCTTCAGATCTTCCTCGGCGATCCGAAAGCCGTCGGTGGTCTCGCGGATCACCTTCAGCCGTGCTTTCGACATCTCGCCGAGCGGCTCGGAGTAGAGCAGCAGACAGGTCGAGGCCTCCGAGCCGCGCCCGATGCGGCCGCGCAATTGATGAAGCTGGGCGAGGCCAAAGCGTTCGGCGTTCTCGATCACCATGATGGTCGCCGCCGGCACGTCGACACCGACCTCGACCACGGTGGTCGCGACCAGCAGACCGATCTCGTGGGCGGCGAACTGGCCCATGACGCGGTCCTTCTCGGTGCCCTTCATCTGGCCGTGGACGAGGCCGACACGGTCGCCGAAACGCTTTTGCAGGGTTTCGAAGCGCTTGGTCGCATTGGTCAGGTGCTCGGTACCCTCGGCCTCGGATTCCTCGACCAGCGGGCAGATCCAGTAGACCAGCTTGCCGGATTCGAGCGCGCGGCCGATGCTGTCGGTGACCTCGCCGAGGCGGCTCATCGATATGGTGCGAGTTTCGATCGGCTGGCGGCCGGCCGGCTTCTCCCTGAGCTCGCTGATGTCCATGTCGCCGAAATAGGTCAGCACCAGCGTGCGCGGAATCGGCGTGGCGCTCAGCACCAGCACGTCGACGGCCTCGCCCTTTGCCGTCAGCGCCAGCCGCTCGCGCACGCCAAAACGATGCTGCTCGTCGACGACGGCGAGGGCGAGATCGCTAAAGATCACGTCGTCCTGGATCAGCGCATGGGTGCCGACGAGCAGGTCGATCTCGCCGGCTTCGAGTTGTGCCAGCAGGTCACGCCGCTCCTTGCCCTTTTCGCGGCCGGTGAGGATCGCGACCCGCATGCCCGCGCGCTCGGCGAGCGGCGCGATGGTCTTGATATGCTGACGAGCCAGAATTTCGGTCGGCGCCATCAAGGCGGCCTGCTTGCCGACCTCAGTGACGGCAGCGGCGGCCAGCAGCGCGACCACGGTCTTGCCGGAGCCGACGTCGCCCTGGAGCAGGCGCAACATGCGCACCGGCTGTTGTAGATCATTGGCGATGGCGGCTGCTGCGTCGCGCTGGGAGGTTGTCAGCGCATAGGGCAGGGCATCGATGATTTTGTTGCGGAGGTGCCCGTCGCCGGCGTTGCGCACACCGGCCGGGCGTCGCAATTGGGCGCGGATCAGGGCAAGCGCAAGTTGCCCGGCCAGGAGTTCGTCGAAGGCGAGGCGCGACCAGAACGGCTGGTCGGGCAGAATGTCGGTGAGCTCGACCGGCTGGTGCACGCGGGTGAGCGCCTCGGCGATCGGCGGGAAGCCGCAGCGGCGCAGCACCTCCGGGCTGATCCATTCCGGCAGTGCCGGGAGCTTCTGCAGCGCCTGCGCGACCGCACGGCGCAGCGAGCCGAGTGCAAGGCCCTCGGTCAAGGGATAGACGGGATCGATGCCGGAGAGTTTGGAAATCGCCTCCTCGTCCAGCACCCGGTCGGGATGCACGATCTGCGGGATGGCGTCGTACATCTGGAGCGTGCCGGAGACGAAGCGCTTCTCGCCGATCGGCAGCAGCTTCTCGACATAGCCGGGCTTTGCGCGGAAGAACGTCAGCACGACGTCGCCGGTGTCGTCGCTGGCGTAAACGAGGTAGGGCGCGCGCGCATTGCGCGGCGGGGGCGGGCGGTGGCGGTCGACCGTGACCTCCAGCGTCACCATGGTTCCCTGCACGGCGTCGCGGATCTTCGGCCGGGCGCGACGGTCGATCACCTGGCTCGGCAAATGCAGCAACAGATCGACCAGCCGCGGCGTCTCATTGCGGCTGAGCAGATATTGCAGCAGCTTGTCCTGCTTCGGACCGACGCCGGGCAGGCTGGTCACGGGGGCAAACAGCGGGTTGAGCAGGCTGGGGCGCATCAGGCGAATCTAGGACCGTTTTCGCTCGTCATGCCCGGCTTTATGCTTGGCATCCACGTGTTTTTTCGTGCCCCTGCGGCGGCAGCGGGCCATGACAAATCGAGGGCTGACAGGGCCCGCCCGAGTGGCTATATCACCCCGGCCCGGCACGTCCGGGCTTTTGGCGTTTGACTGGAATTGAGACATGACGGGAACGACACGATCGAGCAACGGGCTGGACGACCGCCGCAAGCGGCTTCTGTTCCGCTGCTGGCACCGCGGCACGCGCGAGATGGACCTGATCCTCGGCCGGTTCGCGGATGCCGAGATTGGCAATCTGTCCGATGACGAGCTGACGCAGCTCGAGACCCTGCTCGAAGAGGCCGATCCCGACCTCTATGCCGCCATCACCGGCGACAAGGTGCTTGCCGCCGACGTCATTGGCCCGCTGTTTGCGCGCATCAAGGGGTTTCCGATCGCGGACCGCGACGTATGAAGCAGGGGATGAAATCGCCGGCCGAGCTGCTCACGCCCGGCCGCGCGCTCACGCTTGCCAATGTTGCCGAGGGTGCCGAGGGCCTCGTCATCTCTGATCTCGCGCGCGCCATCGCGGCGCGGCCGAAGAAGCCGGCTGTCAGCCTCACGGTGATCTGTCGCGACGGGCCGCGGATGCAGCAGCTCGAACGTGCTCTGCAATTCTTCGCGCCCGATTTGCCCGTGCTGACCTTCCCGGCCTGGGACTGCCAGCCCTATGACCGCGTCTCGCCGCATGGTGGCGTCCTCGCCCAGCGCCTGACGACGCTGGCGCGGCTGGCGTCACTGACCGGTAGCGACAAGCCGCTGATCGTGCTGACCACGGTGAACGCCGTGGTACAGCGCGTGCCGGCGCGCGAGCTCGTCGCGGCGCAGGCGCTGTCGGTCGCGCCCGGCAACGTCGTGCCGATGGATACCATCATCGCCTGGCTCGAGCACAACGGCTACAACCGCTCCTCGACCGTGCGCGAGCCCGGCGAATACGCGGTGCGCGGCGGCATTCTGGACCTGTTTCCGGCCGGCCTGGACCAGCCCGTCCGTTTCGATTTCTTCGGCGACAGCCTGGAATCGATCCGCACCTTCGATGCCGAGACCCAGCGCACGCTGCTCGACATGCGCGCGCTCGATCTCGTGCCGATCTCCGAATTCCAGCTCGTCACCGAGACCATCCGCCGCTTTCGCATGGGCTACGTCGCTGAGTTCGGCGCGCCCGAGCGCGACGATGCGCTCTACGAGGCCGTCAGCGAGGGCCGCCGCCATCCCGGCATGGAGCATTGGCTGCCGCTGTTCCAGGACCGGATGGACACGCTGTTCGACTATCTGCAAGGAGCTTGCGTCGCGATCGAGCCGCAGGCCGAGGACGCCATCCGCGAGCGTTTCAAGCAGATCCTCGATTATTACCAGGCCCGCCGCGACGCCATGGAGCATCCGGGCGGCGGTGCCATCTACAAGCCGCTGCCGCCTGACAGGCTCTACCTGACCGAGGAGGAGTGGGGCAAGCGTGAGAGCGGGATGCCGTTGGTGCGGCTGACCCAGTTTTCGGTGCCTGCCGATGGTACCAGCGTGGTCGATGCCGGCGCGCGCAAGGGACGAGACTTCGCCCCGGAGCGCAACGATAACAAGATCAATGTCTTCGAAGCCGTCGTCGCACATGTGCATGGGCTGCTGACAAACCGCAAGAAGGTGGTCATCGCGCTCTGGACGGAGGGCTCGAGGGACCGCATGACCTCGATGCTGCGCGATCACAAGCTCACCCCCGTGACCAGCGTCAATAGCTGGCGCACGGTGCAGGCGACCCCGCGCAACGAGACCATGCTCGCCGTGCTCGGCCTCGAAAGCGGATTCGAGACCGACGAGATCGCTGTCATCAGCGAGCAGGACATCCTTGGCGATCGCCTGGTGCGGCCGCGCAAGGCGAGCCGCAAGCTCGACAATTTCATCTCGGAGGTGACGAGCCTCGCCGCCGGCGACATCGTGGTCCACGTCGATCACGGCATCGGCCGCTTCATCGGCCTGCAGACGCTGGACGTCGCCGGCGCGCCCCATGACTGCCTCGAGCTGCATTATGCCGCCGAGACCAAGCTGTTCCTGCCGGTCGAGAACATCGAGCTGCTGTCGCGCTATGGCTCCGACCAGACCACGCTCGAACTTGATCGTCTCGGCGGTTCGGGCTGGCAGACGCGCAAGGCCAAGCTCAAGAACCGCATCCGTGAGATCGCGGGCGAGCTGATCAAGATCGCCGCCGAGCGCCACCTCCATGAGGCGCCGAAGCTGCCGGTGCAGCCGGGCCTCTACGACGAGTTCTGCGCGCGCTTCCCCTATGACGAGACCGAGGATCAGCTTGGTGCGATCGAGTCCACGCTGAAGGACCTCGAGCTCGGCCGTCCCATGGACCGGCTGATCTGCGGCGACGTCGGCTTCGGCAAGACCGAGGTGGCGCTGCGCGCCGCCTTCGCGGTGGCGCTCGAAGGCAAGCAGGTCGCGGTCGTGGTGCCGACCACGCTGCTCGCCCGTCAGCATCACAAGACGTTCACCGACCGTTTCAAGGGTTTCCCGGTCCAGGTCGCCCAGGCCTCCCGGCTGGTGCCCGCCAAGCAGCTCAATCTGGTCAAGAAGGGCCTCGCCGACGGCTCGGTCGACATCGTCGTCGGCACCCATGCGCTGCTCAGCAAGTCGATCAAGTTCCGGGATCTCGGCCTGCTGATCGTCGACGAGGAGCAGCATTTTGGCGTGACTCACAAGGAGCGGCTGAAGCAGCTCCGCGCCGAGGTGCACGTGCTGACGCTGTCGGCGACGCCGATTCCACGCACACTTCAATTGGCGCTCACCGGCGTGCGCGAGCTCTCGATCATTGCCTCGCCCCCGGTCGACCGCCTCGCGGTGCGCACCTTCGTCGCCCCGCACGACCCCTTGATGATCCGCGAGGCGCTGCTGCGCGAGCGCTATCGCGGCGGCCAGGCGTTCTACGTGGTGCCGCGCATCGACGACCTCGCCGAGGTCAGGGATTTCCTCGACAAGAACGTGCCGGAGATGAAGGTTGCGGTTGCGCACGGGCAGATGCCGCCCGCCGTGATCGAGGATATCATGACGGCGTTCTACGACGGCAAGTTCGATATCCTGCTGTCGACCACGATCGTGGAATCCGGCCTCGACATCCCCAACGCCAACACGCTGATCGTGCATCGCGCCGACATGTTCGGCCTTGCCCAACTGTATCAGCTCCGCGGCCGCGTCGGCCGGTCCAAGCTGCGGGCCTATGCGCTGTTCACGCTGCCGGCGCAGCAGAAGATCACGGCGCAGGCCGAGCGCCGGCTCACCGTGCTGCAATCGCTGGAGACGCTGGGCGCGGGCTTCCAGCTCGCCTCGCACGATCTCGACATCCGCGGCGCGGGCAATATCCTGGGCGAGCAGCAGTCCGGCCATATCAAGGAGGTCGGCTTCGAGCTCTATCAATCGATGCTGGAGGAGGCGATCGTCAACCTCAAGGCTGGTGTGTCCGAGCCCGCGGCCGACCGCTGGTCGCCGACGATCACCATCGGCATGCCCGTGCTGATTCCGGAGGATTATGTCGGCGATCTCTCGGTGCGGCTGTCACTCTACCGCCGGCTCGCCGACCTCGACAGCGAGGAGGAGATCGAGAACTTCGGCGCCGAGATGCGCGACCGGTTCGGCGTGTTGCCGGACGAGGTGCGCTATTTGTTCAAGGTCGCCGCGATCAAGGCGTTCTGCCGCCAAGCCAATGTCGGCAAGATCGATGCCGGTCCGAAGGGCGCCGTCATCGCCTTCCGCGACAATTCCTTCGCCCATCCCGACCGGCTGGTGAGCTTCATCCGCAGCCACGGCCAGGCCGCGAAGGTGCGGCCCGACATGAAGGTGGTGTTCCTGCAGGACTGGGAGACGCCGGAAGAGCGTCTGGCCGGCACCACCGAGATCATGCGCCAGCTGGCGCAGCTCGCGCAGAGCAAGAAGGCGGCGTAGAGGTTTCTGGAGGCGGCGCGAAACGACGCGCCGCACTCGGATCTCGGAACAGCGACATATGATCACTTGCGCAATGATCGAACAGTTGCTAGGTTCGGTCTATCGAGTTTCGGCCGAACGACTTGGCCTCGCCGCTGAAAAGCGCGCCTGACTGACGACCCTCCCTCCAGATCTCGACGACACCCACCGCGCTTCTGAGCGCGGCTAAACGTTTATCTATCTTAAAGGACGATCCCCATGACGACGGGAACTGTGAAGTGGTTTAACAGCCAAAAGGGCTTCGGATTCATTCAGCCGGACGAGGGCAGCCAGGATGTCTTCGTTCACATCAGCGCCGTTGAACGCGCCGGCATGAATACCCTCAACGAAGGGCAGAAGGTTTCTTTTGAAATCGTTGCAGATCGCAAGACCGGCAAGTCTGCTGCTGAAGATCTGCGCGCCGCATAGGCTGTCGCAATCCCAATGACGTTGCTTTGACCACGGATGTACTGGCAGAGCTTCTGATTTTTTGACCCGCGACCGTTTACCGGCCGCGGGTTTTTTGCGCCAGCGGCCGGCCCTCGCGAATGAGAATGCGAACGGTGCGTTTCGCGTAAAGCTTCCACATGTGAGCAGTCGAGCTCCGACGGCAGCGAGCGCTCGCGGATGATTACGACGCCGCCCGCGATGCCTCGGCCGACAGCCGCCCAAGCAGCGACCTTGCCGTATCCGAGGGCGACAGCGAATCCACCGAAACGACGGGATCGCTGCGCATCTCGTGCTTGCCGTTCGACGTGTGCCGCATCACCGCGGAGAGGCGGCGGGCGATCATGTGCGCAGTGCGGAAGTCGGTCTCCGCGAACACGACGACGACCGAGCCGTCCTTCTGCGCCACGCCAAAATCCATCTGCCGCATCAGCCGGCTGAGAATGCGCGCGGCATCGAGCTGGGCGCGGGAATTGCCGGGATCGAAGGCGAAGCGTGCGACCGAGAGGCCGCCGCCGCGGGCCAGCGTCTGCTCGACCGCCTTGGCAAAATCGCGCGCAAAAGCTTCCGCCGTGAGCAGGCCGCTGCGCGGGTCGAGCCAGCCGCCGGCATCGATCGAGCGCAGCGTACGGCTCAGCTGGGCTTCCATGGCGTGCTGGCGGATCAGGGGCAGCGCGTTGGCGGCGACCTTCGCCGGCTCGCCCGGGATCAGTTCGAGATTGGGCAGGTCGTAAGTCTGCGTCAACTGATGCGCAGTGACGACCACGGGCAGGCTGCGGAAGCGGGTGTCCTCGGCGAGCACCGTGAGAAAGGCATCGGTCACGCGGGGGGTAAAACCTTCGGCGAGCACGACGCCGTCGAGGTCGCGGGTGTTGAGATGCTTGGCCGCTGCCTCGATCGAGAGCGCCCCGATCACGCCGACGCGCTCGCCGAGCGCGACGGAAAGCGCGGGGTAAGCCGCGCCGCGGCCGATCAGAAGCACCGTGGCATCGCGAACGGGATCAGCCTCCGGCAGCGCGACTTTGACCTCCGGCAGCCGGCGCAGCACCGTGGCATGGAGCGTGCGAATCCGTAGAGCGGCGCGAAGCCGCGCGATCAGGCGTTCGGAATGGCCGGCGCGCGAGGAAGAGAAGGGCAGGACGTTGTGCGGGAGCGCGCCCGCCGCATCCAATGCCACGAAGGGAAGGTAAGGGGATTGCTCTGCGATCTTGCTGGCGAGCGGCGCCAGATGCGGCTCGTGCCCGGCATGCATCGCGGCGAGAACCGCGGCCGGCTGCACCTCTTCGACCGCGCGCACCGCGCCGGCCCAGCCGGTGTCGATCACGGGAAAGAAGCGCGCCTCGTCCAGCGCCGCAAGGAAGGTCGGCCGCTCGCCATTGGACACAAACAGGATCGGGCCGGCCTGGGACATCGAGAAACTCTGGTCACGCAACAGGTGCTGCGCAATCTAGTCCGGCCGCCTTAATGCAGCGTCAATGGAACGGTCGAAACTCCGCTTAGACCGGCCCGGAACGGTCGCGAAAAGCTTCGACCATCAGGGGGTTAAGCCCGAGTTCGCTGAGCGCCTCGCGGGCGCGGGCATTGTCCTGGGCCCGGCCCGCGAGCCGGTGACCGGAGAGCCGGTCAGGCAGCGCGGTCAGCAGCGCGCCCTGACCGAGCCGGCGCGCCCATTCCTGCAGGTCGTTGGAGAGGAAGCGGTAGCCGCCGACGGCCATGATCCCGGAGGGCGGCGCGGTGATGCAGATCGCGCCGCTGGGACGGTCGAGCCGCGCGGCGTAGCCGGTGTCGACATAGTCGCGTGGCGGTTGCGCGATCAGGGTGTCGCCGACCGGCGGCGGCGGGGCGTAGGCCGCGATCGGCACCATAGGGCCGCGCAGCCCGAGCGTGCCCTTCGGCGTCAGCAGAATCTCGCCGGCGATCGACGAACCCGACTGCTCGCGCGGCGCGCCGTGCGGTCCCGGCATCACCGGCACCGGCATGCCGTCCTCGCCACGCCGGGCGCCGAACAATCCGGCCTCGCCGAACAGATAGACGTCCGTGAAAGGCGCATGCGGCGCAATCCATGCCTCGCTCGCCGACACCTGCTCGGGGGCGCGCCACAGGCCGATGACGTTGCGCAAGCTCGGCATCCGCGCCGCCAGCTCGGAATCGCCGAGCCGCTGGGCGAACTGTGCCGGTGCGATCAGCACGTCGCATTCGTGCGCATTGATCTGCTGCTCCAGCACGTCGTTCTCGAAGGGGTGATGCAGCGCCAGCGTGCCGCCGCACAGCAGCCACACCGCGAGCGAGGAGGCGAGCCCTGCGAACGACATCGGCGTGAACGCCGCCATCACGGTTGCGCCTTGCCTGATGTCGGCTTCCAGCGACATCGCGAGCCCCCCGGCGATCAGGCTGAAATGCGGCCGCGGCACCGGACGAAAGCCTTCCGCGGTGACGTCGAAGGAGATCATCGCCGCCTTGCGGCCATCCTGAATCACGGCGCGCGCTGTGCCGGGCGGACGGGCCTGCACGTCGTCGAGCGAGGCCATGCCTTCGGGCAGGTTGGTGCCGAAGCCGCAGACATGGCGAATCGAGAAGGCTTCCGCGGCCGCGTGCATGGCGAGATCGGCATAGCTGACGCCGTCGACCGTGCTCATGGTGACGATGGCGCGCGCCGCGGTACGATTGAGAGCGGCGGTCAGTTCGGCATGGCGCCAGAGCAGCGGCAGCACGGCGACGACAAGACCGGCGCGATGGGCGGCGAGAACGGTGAGCACGAACTCGACCGTATTCGGCAGTTGGATGGCGATGACGGAATTGGCCGGCAGGCCTGATTCGACGAAATAGGCGGACAGCGCCTCGATGGCGGTGTCAGCCTCGGCATAGCTCATCCGCCGCGGCTCGTGCCCGGTCACGCGGAACTTGTTCAGGGGGTCGAGCAGAGCGGTCGCGTGCGGCTGCCGCATCAGCGTGCGCTGAAACAGTGTGTCGAGCGTCGGCGATACGGCTGGCTGGTTCACGGCGTCACTTTGCTTGATGAGCTTGCGGCTGCCCCTTCGACCACCAGGTCTCCGGCAAATAGCCGGACAGCGAGGTGGCCTCTGGCCGTTCTATCCGATTCCAGCGCGCGATCCATTGCTCGGATACGTTAAACAGGGGGATTGTATAGAAACCGGAGATCAAAGCGCGGTCGAGCGCCCGCACCGCGGATACGAAATCCGTGTGTTCACGGGCTTCCAGCAGTGCGGCGATCATCGCATCGACCGCGGGATCCCGGGCCCCCATGTAGTTGCGGGTGCCCGGACTGTCGGCGGCAGCGCTCCCCCAGTAGAAATATTGCTCGTTGCCGGGCGACAGGGACTGGTCCCAGCGGTTCTGGATCATGTCGAATTCGTAGGCGAGCCGGCGCTGGTCGAACTGCACGGGATCGACCGATCGCACGCTGGGCTCGATGCCGGCGCGCCTGAGGTCGCGCTGAAAGGCAAGCGCGACGCGTTCCTGGTCGCGGGTCGTGACCAGGATCTCGAAGGTGAAGGGCGCCTTGGTCGCACGGTTGCGCAGCACGGTGCCGTCGAGATCGTAGCCGGCCTCCGACAACAGCTTCAGCGCCGCGCGCAGCGTGGTCCGGTCGCGGCCCGAACCGTCGGTCACCGGCAGGCGGTAGCTGCCGTCCATGATGTCAGGCGGGATCTGCGCGGCGAACGGCTTGAGCAACTCGCGCTCGCGCGCATCCGCAGGCTTGCCATACGCTGAGAGGTCCGAGCCGGCAAAATAGCCGGCGACGCGCGAGTAGAGGTTGAAGAAGTAGTTGCGGTTCACCAGCTCGAAATCGAACAGCAGCGTCAAGGCCTGGCGCACGCGGATGTCGGCGAATATGGGACGCCTCGTGTTGAACACCAGAAATTCGGAAGGTTGCGGCACGCCCGGCTTGAAGGTGTCGCGGATCACGTCGCCATTCTTCGCCGCGGGAAAGTCGTAGCCGTCGTGCCAGCGCAGCGGCTCGTGCTCGATGCGGAAATCATAGAGGCCGCGCTTGAAAGCTTCGAACTGGCCGTTGGCTTCGCGAAAATAGTCGAGCCTGATCTCCTCGAAATTGTAGAGCCCGCGATTGATGGCGAGGTCACGGCCCCAATAGTCGGGATTGCGGGTGAGCGTCACGCTGGCACCGGGCCTCACGGCGGTGACGCGATAGGGGCCGGAGCCGACCGGGCCCGACAGCGTCGTCTCCTCGAAAGCCGCGACGTCGACCGCATGTTTCGGCAGGATCGGCATCAGGCCGAGGATCAGCGGCAGTTCGCGGTCATTGGCTCCCGCAAGGTCGAAGCGGACGGTGAGGGGATCCGGCGCCTCGGCCCTTGCCACCTTGCCGTAATATTGCCGGTGGTTGGGGCGGCCGTGGTCGCGCAGCAACTGCCAGGAGAACAGCACGTCCTCGGCGCGGACCGGCTTGCCGTCGGAGAAGCGCGCGCGGGGATCGATGTGGAACGTGACAAAGCTGCGCTCGTCATCGGTCTCGACCGATCTGGCGAGCAGTCCGTAGAGCGTGAACGGCTCGTCATTGCCGCGCGCGAGCAGGCTCTCGACCACGTAGTTCCGGACCGGCTGCACGGCCAGTCCCTTGACGATGAACGGATTGAGGCTGTCGAAGGTGCCGAGAACGCCCCAGGTCAGCCGGCCGCCCTTGGGGGCGTCAGGGTTGACGTAAGGCATGTGGGTGAAACCGGCAGGCATCGCCGGCTTGCCGTGCATGGCGATGGCGTGGGCTTCCTCGGCCTCTGCGCCGCTGGCCGGAAGCCCCAAGGAAAACGGGAGCCCCAAGGCGAAAGCCAGGACACAGAGGCGGACGCAAAGACCTTCAGGACGGCCCTCGAGAAGGCGCTGGAACATGAACATGTGGACACGTTGATTCGAGGACCGCAGGCCTGAATCCTATCACAGGGATTTTCCCGGGGGCGCACGCCGACGCGCGGTCAAAGGCGCTTGTCGGCATTGATCTTTTCGTCGGCCACGTTAAGAAGGCACGCAATCGCGCAAGAGCGCCGAGCCCGTCACTTATCTGCCTCATTTGACGGGGAGAGAGCCGCGCCCAACGCGGCCAGGCTCGGTGCGTCGAAGCGGTTCGGGCACTTCCCGTTCAGAAAGGGTTTTCCGCAATGAATTTCCGTTACTTGGCCGCGTCCGTCCGGCCGCGCGGGCGACTTCTCGCCTTGTTGACGGCGACGGCGTTGGCCGTCCCGTTTGCCGCCGAGGCCCAGGCTCCCGCGCCAGCTCCGGGCACGCCCGCGCCCAAGGCGACCCCGAAGGCCGCTCCGAAGGCTGCCCCCAAGGCTCCGGCGCCGGCCGCTCAGGCACCGGCCCAGCCGGCACCCGCCCAGGGCGCTCCGGCGCAGGGCGCTCCAGCGCAGCAGGGCGCGGCCCAGCCGGCCGATCAGCAAATCCAGCTGATCTACGCCCCCTGGACCAAGTTCTGCCTCAAGGGCCAGGACGCCAATGCCAAGCAGGTCTGCTTCACCGGCAAGGACGGCCGTATCGAGTCGGGCCAGCCGGTCATCGCGGCCGTCATCATCGAGCCAGAAGGCGAGCCGAAAAAGATCCTGCGCGTGACGCTGCCGCTCGGCATGCAGTTGGTGCACGGCACCCGCATCATCGTGGACAACAATCCGCCGTTGCAGAGCCCGTATGTGATCTGCTTCCAGAACGGCTGCATGTCCGACTACGAAGCCACGCCCGAGTTCATCAACAACATGAAGAAGGGCCAGAACCTCGTTGTTCAGGCGATCAATGCCAACGGCGCACCGCTGACGCTGCCGCTGCCGCTCGCCGGCGAATTCCAGAAGGCCTATGACGGCCCGCCGACCGATCCGAAGGTGTTCGAGGAAACCCAGAGGAAGCTGCAGGAAGAGCTCCAGAAGAAGGCTGAAGAGCTGCAGAAGAAGCAGCAGCAAGCGCCTGGCGCCGCTCCGGCCGGACAGAAGTAATCAGGGATCAATCCCGCACATGAAAAAGGCGCTCGGTTCGAGCGCCTTTTTTGCTGGCCAGTTGATGGCTTCGAAACTCAGTTCAGCGAAGGATTGCGCGGGCGATAGCCGGTCTTGTCTTTGACGAAGATCTCGGCGACCTGGGAATGCCGGACCGGCTCGCCGGAATCGTCCGGCACGAGATTCTGCTCGGAGACATAGGCGACGTATTCCGACTCCGAGTTCTCCGCGAGCAGGTGATAGAACGGCTGGTCCTTGTGGGGCCGCACCTCCTCGGGGATCGACAGCCACCACTCTTCGGTGTTGTTGAATTCCGGATCGATGTCGAAGATCACGCCCCGGAACGAGAAGATCCGGTGGCGCACGACCTGTCCGATCTGGAATTTGGCGGTCCGCGCTTTAATCATTCCCCGTCGATAGACCAGGATTGTGGCCGATGCTAGTGCCCTGATCTGGAATTAACCCGCGGTTGCGGGGCAGATAGGCCCCCAATCTTCAGAAAACACTTCATCAATGGTCGATATCCTCAATCTGGCTCTACCATATTTCGGCTTGATCTTCGTTGGATTCGCCTGTGGCAAGGTCAAATCCCTGCCGGAATCGGGCCTCGCCTGGATGAACTTCTTCCTGCTCTATGTGTCGCTGCCGGCGCTGCTGTTTGCGATCATGTCGAAGACGCCGTTTTCGGAATTGAACAACCCGCCGTTCCTGGTCGCGACCACCCTGTCGACCGTTGCGGCGTTCACACTCGCGCTGGTCGTCGGCAAGGTTTTGGGCGGGCTGACGCTGCGCGAGGCGACGCTCGCCGGGCTCTCCGGCGGCTACGGCAATATCGGCTACATGGGACCGGGGCTGGCGCTCGCCGTGCTCGGGCCGAAGGCCTCCGCGCCGACTGCCCTGATCTTCTGCTGCGACAGCATCTTCCTGTTCACGATCGTGCCGTTGCTGATCGAGCTCTCCGACCGCGATCATCCCTCGATCGTGCATGCCTTCGGCGTCGTGCTGAAGCAGATCGTGCTCAACCCGCTGATCATGTCGGCCTGCTTTGGCGCGGCCTTCGCATCGCTGCATATC
Organism: Bradyrhizobium sp. GCM10028915; assembly: GCF_042666195.1. Classification (NCBI taxonomy): domain Bacteria; kingdom Pseudomonadati; phylum Pseudomonadota; class Alphaproteobacteria; order Hyphomicrobiales; family Nitrobacteraceae; genus Bradyrhizobium; species Bradyrhizobium sp. GCM10028915. The sequence continues at coordinate 902,382 of NZ_JBHTFN010000044.1, read as the reverse complement.
GAGATGCCCGTCGCACTCGATCGCACCATCACCTTCCTCCAGAACGCAGCCGCTCCGACCGCGCTGTTCGTGCTCGGCGTGACCGTGGCGCTCCGCCCGTTCGATCGGGTCCCGTGGGAAGTGCCGGGCGTGATCGCGATCAAGCTCCTGATCCATCCGCTTGCAGCTTTCGGCCTGATGCTGGCGCTCGGCCCGTTTGCGCAGCCCTGGGCCGCGACCGCCGTGCTGATGGCCTCGCTGCCGCCGGCGCTAAACGTGTTCGTCATCGCCCGGCAGAACGACGCCTGGATCGAGTCTGCCTCCGTCGCGGTGCTGCTCGGGACGTTTGCGTCCGTGGTCACGCTGACCAGCGTGATGTGGGCGATCCAGACTGGCCGGCTGGCGTTTCCTTGAGCGGCGGTTACTTCCGCCAAGTCGGCGTGAGCCCCTCGCGCATCGCAAAACGCCGGAGCGGGCCGATCGCGCCGAGCAGGTGCATGCCGACCGCGCGGACGGGCTGGAGTGGCAGGAAATCGTTGAGCAGCGAGCGGTTGGCGATGTCGATCGCAAAGGTCCGGCTCAGGATGTCCGGACGCCGCGCCCGGTCATAACGCTTGAGCACGTCTGCTGCGCCGGGATCTTGGCCTGATGCGATGGCCTCGCCTGCAAGCCTCGCAATGTCGGCGGCATCGCGGAGGCCGAGATTGAGACCCTGGGCGCCGATCGGGGGAACCACATGGGCGGCTTCGCCGACCAGCGCAATGCGGTCGCCGCCGAAGGATTTGGGACGTTCGATCGCCAGCGGGAACAGATGGCGGCCCGGCTCCACCGTCATGCGCCCGAGGATCGAATGCGACTGCTTCTCGATCGCGGCGGACAATTCCTCATCGCTCAGGCCGCGAAGCCGCTCGGCGTCCGCAGGCGCCGAGACCCAGACGACGCTGGAACGATCGCCGGGCAGGGGCACGAACACGCAAGGACCATGCGGGGTGTGGAACTCGGTCGAGACGTTGCGGTGGGGCCGCGCGTGCCCGACGTTGAAAGTCAGTGCCGTCTGGGTCAGCTCGCGCCGCGTCACCGCGATGCCGGAGGCTTCGCGGCACAGCGAATGCCGGCCGTCGGCCCCGACCACGAGGCGGGCCGAGAGAAATTGCGCAGCGGCCGTGCGGATCGCAACGTCATCGGCTTCGATGACGACAGTTTCGGCCTCGTCGTCGAAACGGACGACATCGGGCAGTTCGGCCGCGCGCGCTTCCAGCGCCAGCATCAGCGAGCGGTTGTCGATGTTGTAGCCGAAGGCATCGAGGCCGATTTCGTGGCAGGAGAACCGGACCTCCGGCGCACGAAACAGCCGGCCGGTGTCGTCGACGAGCCGCATGATTTCGAGCGCGGCCGCCTTGTCCTTGCAGCGCGGCCAGACGTCGAGGCTCTCCAGCAGATCGACGGAGGCACCGAGTAGCGCCGTGGTTCGATTGTCGGCATAAGGCATGCGACGCGCCACCAGCGCGGTCCGTGCGCCCGCCTGCGCCAATGCGATGGCGGCGCTCAGTCCCGCCGGTCCGCCGCCGATCACGGCCGCGTCAAAGAGTGTCGATGCATCTGTCATGGAACGACATTGGACATGCCCCGCGGCAAATTCAAGCCCACTCATATTTCCCTGATTTTATGACGAATTGTGCGACCAGGCGCCGCAATGGCTTATGTGCAAACCGGTGTCATTCTGATAGCAGAAGTCATGGACAGCCAAGAGGATTCCCTGAAGCCCAGGCCCGCGATCCGCGCCGCTGCCTTCTCGGTGCACATCTTCACCGCGTTCGGTGCGGCGATCGCGCTGCTGGCGATGCTTGAGGCCGTGCGTGAGCACTGGGCGGCGATGTTTCAATGGCTGGGCGTCGCCCTCATCATCGACGCGATCGATGGGCCGATCGCGCGCCGGCTCAACGTCAAGGACGTGCAGCCGAACTGGTCGGGCGACGTGCTCGACCTCGTGGTCGATTTCGTCACTTACGTCTTCGTGCCGGCCTATGCGATCGTGGCCAGCGGCTTGCTGCTGCCGGTCGCAGCTCCCCTGCTCGGCGTCGCCATCATCGTCACCAGCGCATTATATTTCGCCGATCTGCGCATGAAAGCGGACGACAATCATTTCCGCGGTTTTCCGGCGCTGTGGAATGCGGCGGCGTTCTATCTGTTTCTGCTGCACTGGCCGCCGCTGCTCTCGACGCTGCTGGTAGCGGCCCTGGTGGTGCTGACCTTCGTGCCGTTCCACGTGCTGCATCCGGTGCGCGTCGTGCGGCTGCGCTGGCTGACGATGTCGCTGATCGCCATCTGGGCTCTGCTCTCCTTCTACACGCTGCAGATGGACTTTCGCGTCGGCACCGGTGTGACTGTCGCGCTCTGCGCGATCGCGCTCTGGATCAGCTTCAGCGACGCATTGATACGGCTGACAAGATCCTTCGCATGATGCACCTGTTGACCAGCCCCGAAGCCTGGGCCGCGCTCCTCACCTTGACCGCGCTCGAGATCGTGCTCGGCATCGACAACGTCATCTTCCTGTCGGTGATCGTCTCGCGCATTCCCGAGAAGCAGGCGCACCGCGCCCGCCAGATCGGGCTCGCGCTGGCGCTGATCTTCCGCATCATCCTGCTCAGCCTCCTGGTCTGGCTGATCGGCCTGACCGCGCCGGTGTTTTCGTTTTCCGGTTACGGCTTCTCCTGGCGCGACCTCATCCTGATCGGCGGCGGTCTGTTCCTGATTGCGAAGGCGACGCACGAGATTCATGGCGAGGTCGAAGCCGATGACGGCGAGGGCGGCGAGAAGTCACCTCGTAACGCTTTCTTCTGGGTCATCGTCCAGATCGTGATCATCGACATCGTGTTCTCGCTGGACTCGATCATCACGGCGATCGGCATGGCGCAGGACCTCGAAATCATGATCGCGGCCGTCGTGATCGCCTGTCTCATCATGTACATTTCGGCCGGACCGGTGTCGCGGTTCGTCGCGGAGCATCCGACCACGAAAATGCTGGCTCTGGCCTTCCTGGTGCTGATCGGCGTCGCGCTGGTTGCGGACGGATTCCAATTCCACATCCCGCGCGGCTACATCTATTTCGCGATTGCGTTCTCGGCAGCGGTCGAGTTTTTCAACGTGCTAGCGAAACGCAACCGCAGGAAGACCGGCAAGCCGTCGGTCTAGGCGTTCCAGCCCGCGTCGAGTTGACAAGGCGGGCGCGATGTCTTTCGCTGGCCCGCGAGAAAAGGAGGTCAGGTGATGACCAAAGCCGTCCGTGTGCACAAGGTCGGAGGCCCCGAAGCCCTGGTCTATGAGAGCGTCGATGTTCCGGCGCCCGGGCCCGGCGAGGTGCGCATCGTCCAGCATGCCGTCGGCCTGAACTTCATCGACGTCTATTACCGCACCGGCCTCTACAAGGCGCCGGGGCTGCCCTTCATCGCCGGCAACGAAGCCTCGGGCGAGGTCGTCGCGGTCGGGCCGGGCGTGACGAATTTCCATCCCGGCGACCGCGTCGCCTACTACCACAATCTCGGCGCCTATACCGGCGAGCGCAACATCCCCTGGGAGCGGCTGGTCAAGCTGCCCGACCACATCACCCACGAGCAGGGCGCCGTGCTGATGCTGAAGGGGCTGACGGTGTGGTATCTCCTGCACAAGACCTTCAAGGTCGAGCCGCATCATCGCGTGCTGATCCACGCCGCGGCCGGCGGCATCGGCCTGCTTGCCTGCCAATGGGCGAGGGCAATGGGTGCCCACGTCATCGGCACCGTCGGCTCGCGCGAGAAGGCTGCGCTTGCCGAGGCCAATGGCTGCGACCATGTGATCCTCTACAACGAGGAAGACTTCGTTGCGCGCGTCAAACAGATCAGCCGCAACGAGGGCTGCGACGTGGTTTATGACGGTGTCGGCAAGGCGACGTTCCCAGGCTCGCTGTCCTGCCTGAAGCCGCGCGGGATGTTCGTCTCCTTCGGCAATGCCTCAGGCCCGGTGCCGCCGTTCTCGATCGCCGAGCTCAACACCCACGGCTCGCTGTTTGCGACCCGGCCCAAGCTCAACGACTATATCGGAACGCGCAAGGAGTTGCTGGAAGGCGCTGACACGCTGTTCGCCGCCGTCATTAACGGCAAGCTGCACGTGCCGATCAACCATGCCTACGCGCTCAAAGACGCCGCCAAGGCGCATATCGATCTCGAGAGTCGCAAGACCACGGGCGCGTCGATCTTGAAGCCGTAGAGAACGTCTTGCCGAAGTCGTCATGCCCGGGCTTGTCCCGGGCATCCACGTTGTTCGTGCCGCGCCTCAAGGCGTACATGGCCGGGACAAGCCGGCCATGACGGAGAGAGAGCGAGCCGTCTACGCCACTCGCCGTGCCGCGCCGGCTCCGGTCAAGATACCGTCGAGACAATCGATCATCTCGGCGATCTCGGCCCGCGTGACGTTCAGCGCCGGCATGAAGCGCAACGTGTCGACCTGCGGCGCGTTGAGGAGGACGCCGGCCTCGAACGCCTGCGCGACGATGCCGGGCGCGATCGGCAGCTTGAGGTCGAGCGCAAGCAGGAGCCCGCGACCTCGCACTTCCCCGAGCCCATGCCGCGCCGAGACCTTCTGCAGCTCGCTTTCGAGCAGCAGCCCGGTTTCGGTCGCCGTCTTCAGGAACTCCGGCTTGCTGACCTGGTCGAGCACCGCAAGCCCCGCCGCGCACATGATCGGGTTGCCGTTGAACGTGCCGCCCTGGTCGCCGTGCTCGAAGCAGGCCGCGCGTTCGGTCGCGAGCAGCGCCGCGAGCGGCACGCCGCCGCCGATGCCCTTGCCGAGCGTCATGATGTCGGGCGCGATGCCGGTGTGCTCGTAGTGGAAGAGCTTGCCGGTCCGGCCCATCCCGGTCTGGATCTCGTCGAAGATCAGGAGGAGGCCGTGCGCGTCGGTGAGGGCGCGCAACTCCTGCAAGAACTGATCGGTCGCCGGCCATACGCCTGATTCCCCCTGGATCGGCTCGATCATCACGGCGACGGAGTTGTCGTTGATCAGCTTTTCGACCGAGGCGATGTCGTTGAGCTTCGCCTTCTTGAAGCCGGCGACCTTTGGCTCGAACAGCGGCTCAAAGGCCTTCTTGCCCGAGGCCGACATCGTCGCCAAGGTGCGGCCGTGAAAGCCGCCTTCGAAGCTGATGATCTCGAACGCGCCACCTCGATGCAGGCTGCCATATTTGCGCGCGAGCTTGATCGCGCCCTCGTTGGCTTCCGCGCCGGAATTGGCAAAGAACACCTGGTCGAACGCGCTGTTTGCAACCAGCGCCTGCGCGAGCTTCAGGCTTGGCTCGTTGTAGAAGGCGGGGCTTGGCGTCAGCAGCCGCTTGGCCTGCGCCGCAAGCGCGTTGGCGATCGCGGGCGGGGAGTGGCCGAGGCAGTTGACCGCCCAGCCCTGTACGAAATCGAGATAGCGCTTGCGGCTGTCATCCCAGAGGTAGGAGCCGGCGCCGCGGACGAACACGGCCTTGGGCCGAGCGGCGATGTCCATCAACGCGTCATACGGATGGGTGGCGGTGGTCATGTCGAACTCCTCTGGAGGCGGGTGGAAAAGGGGGCGCGAAAAGCAAAAAGGCCGCACCTTGCGGGTACGGCCTTCTCGAAAACCTACGCTGAATTCAGTGCTTCAGCGGCGTCGTCGGACATGGCGCACCCTCTCATCGTCGCGGAAGCGACGGCGGAGCATTTCGGTGCGCTGATGGGTCCGAGCGTTGATCATGGGGCGCGGCAATACACGCGAATGGCCGGGCTTGTCAAGCGCCGCCTTGCAGACCACACGCCCAGCGTGCATGGGGCAGGAGAGAGATGGGCGGCTGGAAACCATTACGTCTCTAGCGCGTTTGTGATCAGCGAACGCGAATTGGCTCGAACCGAACGGATGACGGTTCGGACCAAGAGGGGCGGGACCAACCAGATAGTTTTAAGCCTTGTCCGACACGCCTTATTCGATCGACCTCGACAGCATTCGCGGCGCGTTTCCGCCGGGCATCGAGGCGCCGCCGCTGTTGCTGGACTTTGCCGGCTGGCTGAAGGGACGGCCCTGGGGCAGCGTCGGCTGCTTCTCGCTGCAGGGCCAGTTTTCCGATCAGGCGCCTATTGTTGACGGCAGTCCCTTGCGCGACCGGTTTTCGCTGTTCATGCGGCTGTCGGATGGCTCGGCTGTTGGCGGCTGGTATGGCGCGGGTCTCGACCGCGACAATCCGCCGATCGTGGGGCTTGGGTCCGAGGGCGATCACGAGCTGCTGGCGCCGAGCCTCGATGGTCTGCTGGCAAAACTGACATCACAGCAATTCGACAACGCTTGGAGCGATCTGAAGCCACATGACGAGGTCGAATGCCAGACGGTCGAACTCGCGCAGTGGCTGACAGGACGGCCGACCGGGGAGACGGCGGCGGCCGATAACCATCCCTCGGAGCTGCCCGACTTTCGCGGCTTCATGGAAAGATGGAGCCGGGAGCGCGAAGACTATTGGGCCAATCATCGCCTGATGGCCGAGCTCGGCTGGCGCCTGACCGCGCATCTCCCCAAGGGCAAGAACGCCTGGGACAAGACGCATTTCGAGGTCGCGATCGTCGGCAAGCAGTACGAGGCGCGCGTCCTGTCGCGCGGGCCGCAGCCGTTCGAGGAAGCCGCCTCGATCGAATCCCTGCTGCGCGATCTGCGTGAGGAGATGCGCCGCGCACAGCCCGAGCTCGGGCTGTGGTACGCCATGAAATTCGGTCTCTATGCCGACGGCCGCGTCATGCCGAACTTCGAATATGATGTGCGCCCGACCATCGAGGGCGAGCCCGCGAAGCTGTCGGAGGCGCAAGCCGATCTTGCCCGCGCCCCGCGCCCGGAGCGCTGGGTGCCGAAATGGCTGGCGGAATCTTGAAGCTCGGAGTGCCGCGACGCTGCCGCCCAGCCGGCGCGCCGAAATCTTTGCACCTTCGATCCCCCTTGACTTAGAGCGCGCTCGAAGGGGTATCTGTACGTGCGTCAGTACGAGAACGGGCACACATGAAGATCGGCGACCTCGCAAAACGGACCGGCCTGTCGACGCACACGCTGCGCTATTATGAGCGCATCGGGCTGCTTCCATACGCCGACCGGGATCGCTCCGGCCAGCGCGACTTTGACGCATCGATCCTCACATGGATCGCATTCCTTGGGCGGCTCAAGACCACGGGAATGCCGATCCGGGACATGTTGCGTTACGCGGCGCTTCGGGATGAAGGCGACGCTACCGGCACAAGCCGGCGGCAGATTCTGGAAGTCCACCGGGAACAGGTACGCACGCAGATTGCCGAACTCCAGGAATGCCTGCTCGTCCTTGATACCAAGATCGCCGGCTATGCCAGCGACGAACAGAGGACGAAGGAAAATGACGCACGCCCAAACACAAGACGAAAGCCGCTTCGATCGCGGTCAGCGGGCCCTGTCACGTATTGACGGCAGTGCCGGCGAAAAGGTCGTCGCCTCACTCGCCGACATAGCTCCGGATTTCGCACGATACGTGATCGAGTTTCCGTTCGGCGACATTTACTGCCGCCCGGACCTCGGCCTGCGCGATCGAGAGATCGCCACGATCGCCGCGCTGACGGCGCTCGGAAATGCCGCGCCTCAGCTCAAAGTGCATCTCGAGGCGGGTCTGAACGTCGGCCTGTCTCGCGACGAGATCGTGGAGATCATGATGCAGATGGCCGTCTATGCGGGCTTCCCGGCGGCGCTGAACGGGCTGTTCGCAGCCAAGGAAGTGTTCGCCGCACGCGACGAACAGCAGGCGTCGGGAGAAGCGACATGACCTCGTAGTTCGGGCACGCCCAGCCTGAACGCCGGCTGGTGGAAAATGCCTAAGGCGCGCCGGTCTTGCCGGCGTGCCGCGACCGGAATCTCAGAATCCCGCGACGCTGCCGTGGAGGTCGTACTGGTCCGCGCGCTCGATCTTGGCGGTGACGATCTCGCCGACGCGCAAGGGGCGGCGGCTCGACAGGTAGACGGCGCCGTCGATCTCGGGCGCATCAGCCTTGGAGCGGCCCCTTGCGACGGTCGGGCCGACCTCGTCGATGATGATCTGCTGGCGCGTGCCGACCTTGCGCTTCAGCCTGCGCGCAGAGATTTTCTGCTGGCGCGCCATCAGTGCATTGTAGCGCTCCTGCTTGATCTCTTCCGGCACGGGGTTCTCGATCGCATTCGCCGTGGCGCCGGCGACCGGCTCGTACTTGAAGCAGCCGAGCCGATCGATCTCGGCTTCGTCCAGCCAGTCGAGGAGATAGGCAAAGTCCGCATCGGTCTCGCCGGGGAAGCCGACGATGAAGGTCGAGCGCAAAGCGAGATCAGGACATTGCTCGCGCCAGCGCTTGATGCGCGCCAGCGTCTTGTCCTGCGCCGCCGGGCGCTTCATGGCCTTCAGTACTTCGGGGCTCGCATGCTGGAACGGGATGTCGAGATAGGGCAGCACCTTGCCCTCGTTCATCAGCGCGATGACCTCGTCGACATGCGGGTAGGGGTAGACATATTGCAGCCGGACCCAGGCGCCGAGCTCGCCGAGCTCGCGCGCGAGGTCGATGAATTTGGCGCGGACCTGGCGATCCTTCCACGGGCTCTCGGCGTATTTCAGATCGACGCCATAGGCCGAAGTGTCCTGCGAGATCACCAGCAGCTCTTTCACGCCGGCGTCGACCAGGCGCTCGGCCTCGCGCAGCACGTCGTTGGCCGGTCGCGAGACCAGGTCGCCGCGCAGCTTCGGGATGATGCAGAAGGTGCAGCGGTTGTTGCAGCCCTCGGAGATTTTCAGATAGGCGTAGTGCCGCGGCGTCAGCTTGATGCCTTGCGGCGGCACCAGATCGAGATGCGGATTGTGGGCGGGCGGCAGCGCGCGATGGACGGCGTCCAGCACGCTCTCATATTGCTGCGGGCCGGTGATGGAGAGCACGCCGGGATAGGCCTGCTCGATCTGCTCGGGTTCCGCCCCCATGCAACCGGTCACGATCACCTTGCCGTTCTCGGCCATGGCCTCGCCGATCGCCGAGAGCGATTCCTGCTTGGCGCTGTCGAGGAAGCCGCAGGTGTTGACGATGACGATGTCGGCCCCGTCATGCTTGCGGGCGAGCTCGTAGCCCTCGGCGCGCAGACGCGTGATGATGCGCTCGGAATCCACCAAAGCCTTGGGGCACCCGAGCGACACGAAGCTGACCTTCGGCGCAGCCGTCTGATCCATATCCAAATCTGCCTGATTGACAGGGTTGAGCTAGTCCCAATTGCCCATAATTACAACCCTTTGCATGGCTCGCGGGCATGCTATGGATGAATCACTGGTGGTGAGTGAGCAATGAGCGCCGAACAGTCGCCCAAAATCGTGATCGTCGACGAAAGCCCGATCCGGGCTGCGATCCTCGAAGAAGGGTTGCGGGAGGCCGGATTTACGCAGATCGTCCATATCCGCGAGATGCAGAGCCTGCTCGCCCGTATTTATGCGGTCGATCCCGACATCATCCTGATCGATCTGGAAAACCCCAGCCGCGACGTGCTGGAAGCGATGTTCCAGGTCAGCCGCGCCGTGAAGCGGCCGATCGCGATGTTCGTCGACCAGAGCGATTCATCCTCGATCCAGGCCTCGGTCGAGGCGGGGGTCTCCGCCTATATCGTCGACGGGCTGAGGAAGGAGCGCATCAAGCCGATCCTCGACCTCTGCGTGTCGCGCTTCAATGCCTTCGCAAAACTCCAGGAGGAACTGGAGCGTACCAAGTCGCAGCTCGAGGATCGCAAGGTCATCGAGAAGGCCAAGGGCATCCTGATGAAGGTGAAAGGCCTCACCGAGGACGAGGCCTATGTGCTGCTGCGCTCCACTGCGATGCGCGAGAAGAAGAAAATCGGCGAGATCGCCCAGTCGATCATCACCGCGTCGGAGATGCTGAAATGACCGCTCCCCTCCGCATCGGGTTCATTCCGCTGGTCGATGCCGCAGCGCTGATCGTTGCCGTCGACAAGGGATTTGCCGCGGCTGAAGGGCTCCAGGTCGAACTGGTCCGCGAGGTCTCCTGGTCCAACGTCCGCGACAAGCTCAATATCGGCTTGTTCGACGCCGCGCATCTGCTCGCTCCCGTCGCGATTGCGTCCTCGCTCGGGCTCGGCCACGTCAAGGTGCCGATCGCGGCGCCCTTCAATCTCGGCATCAACGGCAACGCGATCACGGTCTCGCCGGCGCTTCATACCGCGCTGATGGAGGAGATCGACGGCGACCGCTTCGATCCGCTCGCCACGGCAAAAGCGTTGGCGCGCGTGGTCACCAAGCGGCGCAAGGCTGGGGCCGATCCGTTGACCTTCGGCATGACCTTCCCGTTCTCGACCCACAATTATCAATTGCGGTTCTGGATGGCGGCGGCCGGCGTCGATCCCGACGAGGACGTGCGGCTGGTCGTGCTGCCGCCGCCCTATATGGTCGACAGTCTTGCCAATGGGCATGTCGATGCGTTCTGCGTCGGTGCGCCCTGGAATTCGATCGCGGTCGATCTCGGGATCGGCTACATCCTGCATTTCGTCTCCGACATCCTGGCCCATGCGGCGGAGAAGGTGCTGGCGCTCCGCCAGGTCTGGGCCGACAAGAATCCCGACGTGGTAGCCAGACTGGTGCGCGCGGCGGTGAAAGCCGCCGAGTTCATCGAGCATCCCGAAAACCGGACCGAAGCGGCGCAGATCCTGGCGCAGCCGGAGCGGATCGGCGTCGATGCCGAAGTCATCCAGCGCACCCTCACGGGGCGCCTCAAGATTTCGCCGGACGGCACCTTTCGCGAGAGCGGCAGCTACCTCCTGGTGGGACGCGAGGAAGCAGGGCGCCCCGATCCGGTCCAGGCCGCCTGGCTCTATGCGCAGATGGTGCGCTGGGGGCAGACGACGCTGACGCCCGACGGCGTCAAGACGGCGATGGCCGTGTTCAGGCCCGATCTCTACGACGGCGCCCTCGGGCGCCGGCCACCCGCCCAAGCCCCCGCGGCATTCGGCGCATTCGCCGGCCCCGCCTTCGATCCCGCCAATATTCGGGGGCATCTCGAGGCCTTCGAGGTGGGCCGCTGGAAGGTGTGATTCGGGTCTGCATCGTTTTTGAGCGCTGGAGATCCGAGTCTAAATTTTAGGCCGACTGCTCGAATTTCATAAGAGTTCCGGAGCCCAGAGTTCCCCGGCGCGCTCTTAATTACCTGATATCTCACACATTTTCATTTCATCGAAGCTGGCACGCAACTTGAATGTTGCAGTGCGGCCAGCCTGTCACAGATGCCTGCTGCGCCAGTCCCCAGCAACGAAGCTGTTCGGACCGCTGGGTGCGCAGCCGGCTCTCGAGCCAGCCGAGCTCCTCGCGGGTCGTGCACTTTCCGTCGATACCACCCAGGTGGCCGCAGGAGCTTCGTTACTGACCATGAAACTCGACACCGTCTCAGTCGACTTTACCGACGACCAGAAACGCTACCTTGAAGGCTTCACGACCGGTCTGCAGATCAGTCGCGTCGGTCGCGGTCTCGGCGGCGGCGCCGGCAAGGCGAACGCCGAGCCGACCGGTCCCGATGCCGTGCACATCAAGGCGCAGGACAAGGTGATCGCCGCGGGCAAGAAGCTCGCCGACCAGGAGAAGGTCAAGCGCGACGAGCATCCCTTCGATGCCTATCCGCGTCTCCGCCAGCAGGCGCTCGATAATACGCCGCCAAGCCCGGCGGACAATTTCCGCTGGCGCTATTACGGCATCTTCTACGTCGCGCCGACGCAGGACTCCTACATGTGCCGTCTGCGCATTCCGAACGGCATCATGAAGCACTGGCAACTGTCCGGCCTTGCCGACCTCGCCGATGAAACCTGCGGGCCCTACAGCCACGTCACGACGCGTGCCAATCTCCAGCTTCGCGAGATCCCGCCGAAGAACGCCGTGAAGCTGATCGAGGGCATACAGGATCTCGGGCTGTGCTCGCGCGGCTCCGGCGCCGACAACATCCGCAACGTGACGGGAACGCCGACGGCGGGAATCGATCCGCAGGAGCTGATCGACACGCGGCCTTATGCGCGTGAGTGGCATTATCACATCCTGAACGATCGCTCGTTGTATGGCTTGCCGCGCAAGTTCAACGTCGCCTTCGACGGCGCCGGCAAGATCGCGGTGCTCGAGGAGACCAACGACATCGCCTTCACGGCGTATGAGGTGAAGGATGGGTTCGGCGTCGAACCCGGGATCTGGTTCCGCCTCGGCCTCGGCGGCATCACCGGCCACAAGGACTTTGCGAAATATTCCGGCATCGTCGTCAAGCCTGAAGACGCTACCGCCGTTGCCGACGCCATCGTGCGCGTCTTCATCGAGCACGGCGACCGCACCAACCGCAACAAGGCGCGGTTGAAATACGTGCTCGACGCCATGGGCCATGACGGCTTTCTCAAGCTGGTCGAAGAGCGGCTGAAGACGCCGTTCACGCGCGTCACGGAAGAGGCGTTTGCGCCGCGGCCGGCCGCGGATCGCATGGCGCATATCGGCGTGCACAAGCAGAAGCAGGACGGCTTGAACTGGATCGGCGTGTCGCTGACGCTCGGCAAGATCAGCTGCGATCAGATGCGGGGTCTCGCCAAGGTGGCGCTGGACCTCGGTGACGGCGAGATCCGTCTGACCGTCTGGCAGAACCTGCTGATATCAGGGGTGCGTGACGAGAATGTCGAGCTTGCCGTTGCGGCGATCAAGCAGATCGGGCTCGCGGCCGAGGCCTCGCACATCCGCGCCGGCCTGATCGCCTGCACCGGCAATGCCGGTTGCCGCTTTGCCGCCTCCAACACCAAGCGTCACGCCGCCGAGATCGGCGAATGGTGCGAGCCGCGCGTCGAGATGGACAAGCCGGTCAACATCCACGTCACCGGCTGCCACCATTCCTGTGCCCAGCACTACATCAGCGACATCGGTCTGATCGGGGCGCGCGTGCCTGTCAACGAGGAGGACACGGTGGAGGGCTATCATCTCTTCACCGGCGGCGGGTTCGGTCCTGACGCCGACGTCGGTCAGGAGGTCTATCACGACCTCAAGGCCGAGGACGCGCCGAAGACGGTCGAAGGGCTGCTCAAGGCCTATATCGCCCATCGCTCGTCTCCTGACGAAACCTTCCTGTCCTTTGCGCGCCGCCACGACGGCGAGACGCTGCGCAAGCTTGCCGATGCCGAGGTGTCCTCATGAACCAGATCAGCCCTCCACCCAAACTCGACATTATTCCCACGAGCGCCCCGTTCTCCGACGCGCAACGCTCCTGGCTGAACGGCTTCTTTGCCGGGCTGCTGTCGCCTGAGGCGGCCACGCCGCTGTCGGCGGAGCAGGGCGCCGCGGTCATGCAGGCTGGTGACGGTGACGACGGTGAAGCGCCGTGGCACGACCAGACCATGCCGATCGCCGATCGGATGAAGCTCGCCGAAGGCCGTCCCGTGCGGCGCAAGATGATGGCGGCGATGGCGCAGCAGGATTGCGGGCAGTGCGGCTACAATTGCCACGACTATTCGGAGGCGATCGCGAGCCGCAGTGAAGCGCGCCTCAACCTCTGCGTCCCCGGTGGCAAGGAAACCGCACGGATGCTGAAGTCGTTGCACGAAGAGCTGGACAAGGCGCCGGCGGCAAAGCCGGCTGACAAGCAAGACGCGGTGGCGGCCCCCGCCGTGACCGTGACGATCGCCGAGCCCGGCCGCTCGCGGGACAACCCCGTTGCGGCGACCTTCCTGTCGCGCCGTCTTCTCAACAAGGGAAAGTCCGAGAAGGAAACCTATCACGTCGAGTTCGATCTCTCCGAGAGCAAACTCGACTACGTCGTCGGTGACAGTTTTGGCGTGTTCGCGCGGAACGAGCTCGGCCTCGTCGACCAGGTCATCGCGTTGCTCGGTGCCTCCCACACCACGAAGGTCAACGGCAAGACGCTGCGCGAGGTGCTGATCGACGACGTCTCGTTGTCGCCGGCGCCCGACACGCTATTCGAACTGCTCTCCTTCATCACCGGCGGCGCGCAGCGCGAGAAGGCGCGGGCGCTGGCACAGGGCGAGGATCCCGATGGCGATGCCGCAACGCTCGACGTCATGGCGGCGCTGCAGAAGTTCTCGGGCACGCGGCCGCATCCCGAAGCCTTCGTGGAGGCGCTCGAGCCGCTGCAGCCGCGGCTCTATTCGATCTCGTCCTCGCACAATGCGACGCCTGGAAAGCTGTCGCTGACGGTCGATTCCGTGCGCTACGTGATCGGCAAACGCAAGCGCATCGGCGTTGCCTCGACCTTCCTCGGCGAGCGCATCGCTGAGGGCGAGAAGCTCAAGGTCTATGTGCAGAAGGCGCACAATTTCGGCCTGCCGCAGGATCCGAAGACGCCGATCATCATGATCGGCCCCGGCACCGGCATTGCGCCGTTCCGCGCCTTCCTGTTCGACCGCAAGGCGACCGGTGCGCCTGGCAAGAACTGGCTGTTCTTCGGCCATCAGCGCAGCGATTGCGACTTCTTCTACCAGGAGGAGCTCAACGCGATGAAGACCTCGGGCCTGCTCACGCGTATGTCGCTGGCCTGGTCGCGCGACGGCGAGAAGAAGTTCTATGTGCAGGACCGCATGCGCGAGGTCGGCCGCGAGGTGTGGACGTGGCTCGCCGAGGGGGCGCATTTCTACATCTGCGGCGATGCCAAACGCATGGCCAAGGACGTCGAGCGTGCACTGGTCGATATCGTCGCCCAATTCGGGGCGCGTTCGACCGACGAAGCCGTCAGTTTTGTCGCAGAACTCAAGAAGACGGGCCGCTTCCAGGCTGACGTCTACTAGATGTCATCCCACGGTCATCCGAGCCGGTTCCAACTGGCTCGGATTTGAGCGAATAAGATTCTCGGAAGTGGCGGGCGAGGAGAATTTGCTCCTGCGATGCGGGGTTTTCAGAGAACCCGCATCGCTATTTCCGCCGGTCTCTTGCCCGCCACCCCGGTTGATCCTTCATAATCGTCCGAATGGGGCGTTGGAGATCGACCATGCGCGAACTATCGGCGGAAGCCAGGCTGCACTTCTACGCGCGCTCGCTCTCGCGGCGGACCGGTGCGAGCGTGCATCATGCCGCAATGTACAGCGCCTTCGCCGTCATCGCCGCGATCGTGTTCGGCACGCTGTCGGTACACCCGTTCTGATCACGCTCCGCGCTTGAACGGCGCGACCTCGATCCCTGCATCCTTCAAAGCCTGCCGCAGACCGCGCGCGATGTCGACGGCGCCCGGCGTATCGCCGTGGATGCAGACCGTGTCGGTGCGCATCTTGATGACCTTGCCGGTGACCGAGACCACCGCGCCGTCCTGCACCATGCGCACCACGCGGTCGGCGATGGCCTTGGCGTCATGCAGCACTGCACCGGGCTTCTTGCGCGAGACGAGATTGCCGTCGTCCTCATAGGCGCGGTCGGCGAACACCTCGTGCACCATCGGCAGATTGGCGGCTTCGCCGGCCTTCACCAGCTTGGAATTGGCGAGCACGACGAAAATCAGGCTCGGGTCGACCGCCTTGATGCCGGCGGCGATCGCCTTCGCCGTCATGTCGTCCTCGCAGGCGACGTTGGAGAGCGCGCCATGCGCCTTCACATGCGTTACCTTGTGGCCGGCCGCGGTCGCGATCGCCTGCAGCGCGCCGATCTGGTAGGCGACGAGGTTCTCGATCTCGGAGGCCTTCAGGCCCGCGATCGGATGGCGGCCGAAGCCGTGCAGGTCGCGATAGCCAGGATGCGCGCCGACCGAGACGCCGCGCGCCTTCGCCAGCTCGACCGTTCGGCGCATGATGTCGGGGTCGCCCGCGTGGAAGCCGCAGGCGACGTTGACCGAGCTCGCCAGCTCGATCATGGCGGCATCATTGCCCATCTCCCAAGCGCCAAAACCTTCGCCGAGATCGCAATTCAGATCGATCGTCTTCATGGGTTGCTCTCCGTCTCTGGTCGTCTTGTCGTTTACGGCTCGGCCGCGACCTGCCAGGTCCCGGCGTCGACGGCACTGACAGCATAGCCCGCGACGTTGGCATCGCTGAGCGCTTCGATGTTGAGCGCCACGGTGTCGGCAGAACGCAGGCGATCGGGCAGGTTGCGGATCAGCTGCGCAAATTTCTTCGCCTCGTCCTGCGCCTCGGCCATGCTGACCGCCTTGAAGCGGAACGCCGTTCCCGCTGAGGTCTGCGCGAGACGGCCGACGTCGGCCGTGATCACGGTCGCGATCTTCGGGTAGCCGCCGGAGGTGCCGCGATCCATCATCAGCGCGATCGGCGCGCCGTTGCCGGGCACCTGGATGCTGCCGTTGACCGTGCCGTCGGAGACGATGTTGTGGCCGTGCAGATGCTTGATCGCGGGACCTTCCAGCCGGTAGCCCATGCGATCGGAGGTCGCCGAGATCTTCCACTCGCTGTCGAGGAACAGCGCCTTGTTGGCGTCGTCGAACTCGTCGTCCTGCGGACCCAGCAGGACGCGGATCGGACCGCTCGACGGCTTCGGGAGTTCGATGCGCTGTTCCGGTGCACCGCTTGCGGCATCGACGCTGAATTCGTCGTCGGCCTGCAGCGGGCGCGGGTAGGGGCTGCCGAGACCGGCACGGGCGTTGACTGCGAGACTGCCGAACACCGGCTCGCCCTTGATCCCGCCTTCGATCGCCAGATAGGTGAACGCACCGCCGCGAGCAAAACCCAGCGTCAGCGTCTCGCCGTCTTTCAACGTCACCGATGTGTCCGTGGCGACCGGACTGCCGGCGATGTCCGCATTGCGCGGCGCGCCTGAGATCGCGACGCGCACGGCACCGTCGCGCGCGGTGAACGCGGCGCCGAACGGGCCGACCTCGACAGCGGCTGCGAACGGTTCGTTGCCGACAAGCGTGTTCGCCGCCGCGAGCGACAGGCGGTCCATCGCTCCGCTGACCGTCAGGCCATAGCGTTGCGCGCCATGGCGTCCGCCGTCCTGGACCGAGCTTGCCGGCCCGATGCTGGCGATCACGAGCCGGCTCATGCCACCACCTGCTCGGCAATGATCTCGCCGGCCTCGGCAGCGCGGTCCTGTTCCTCGAATGTCTTGTGGTCGATCGCGAAAAACGTCACGCGATCGCCGGGTTCGGTGAGGAAGGTCGGATTGCGGTGGAGCTGATAGGTCCGCACCGGCGTGCGGCCGAGCAGGTGCCAGCCGCTCGGGGCCGCCAGGCACTGGATTCCGGCCTGGATGCCGCCGATCGAGATCGTGCCGGCAGGCGTCAGCAGCCGTGGATTCTGCCGCCGCGACATCTGCAGGGATTTGTCGAGGCCGCTGAGATAGGACCAGCCCGGCGTGAAGCCGATCATGGCAACCTTGTAGTCGCCGGCGACGTGGCGCGCGACGATGTCGTCGGGTGTGGTGTTCAGCGCCTTCGCGACGTCCTCGAGGTCGATGCCGTGCTCGCCGCCATAGGCGACGGGAATTCGCCATCGGCGGGCCTTGGTGGCCGGCGGCAGCGGCTGGCTGGCGAGCGCGAGCAGCTTTTCGCCAAGTTCATCAAAGCCGATCTTGCCGGGATCGTAATGCACCAGCAGCGAGCGATAGGTCGGCACGGACTCGGTGATGCCATCGATCGGACTCGCAGCGAGCGCCTTGTCGAGCGCCAGCACGCGCTGGTTGGCGTCGTCGTCGATGGTACGGCTGAACTCGACCGTGACGGCGCTGTCGCCACTGGGCAGCAGGCGGGGCGGGGGAAGCGTCGCGGACATGGGCTGTCGAAATCGGGCTTCTGGAGATACGCGGGCTCGGCCTTGAGCTCCGCTTGTCCCTGCTTCGCGTAAATGCGCCCGCAAGTCCAATAAATTAATGCAGGGGGAGGCGATAAACCCTTGTTATCGCGACGCATAACTGCGCTGCGGCCCTGCATGATTGGTATCCTATTGGCCCTTGACGCAAGGCCCGCACCCCGCAAGATGCGCGCGTTCTTTCCCGCCCATCCGGAGCTCGTCTGTTTCCATGTCGCTGTCCCCCGAAGCCCGCAAGACCCTCGCCGGCATCACCACTGCCACCATCACCACGGTCCTGCTGAAGAAGGGCCTGCGCAACATCTGGATGCGCGGCGCGCGTCCGCTGCGTCCGGGTCTGCCGCGCCTGGTGGGACCGGCCTTCACGCTGCGCTTCGTGCCGGCGCGGGAGGATCTGGCGACGCCGGAGTCATGGTCGTCGCCGATCTCGACCCGCACCGCGATCGAGGCAATGCCGGAGGGCTGCATCGCCGTGGTCGACGCCATGGGCATCACCGACGCCGGCATCTTTGGCGACATCCTATGCGCGCGCATGATGAAGCGCGGCGTCACCGCACTCGTCACCGACGGTGTCGTGCGTGACGTCGAGGGCGTGCTCGGCACCAACCTGCCGGTCTGGTGCGACGGCTATGCCGCGCCGCCGTCAGTCGCCGGTCTGACCTTCGTCGGCTGGGGCGAGCCGATCGGCTGCGGCGGCGTTGCGGTGTTCCCGAACGACATCGTTGTTGCCGACCAGGACGGCTGCGTGCTGATCCCGCAGGCGATGCTCGAACAAGTGCTCAACGAGGGTGTCGAGCAGGAGCGGATGGAAGCTTGGATCGTCAACGAGGTGAACAATGGCGCGGTGCTCCCGGGCCTCTATCCCATGAACGCCGAGACCAAGGCGCGCTACGCAGCAAGCAAGAAGTAATCGGGAAAGAAGCGAGGTAATCCCAATGGAGATCACTGTTGCAGGCACGCGGCTGACCCGCCGCGCGCCCAAGGAAAATTTCACCGGCACCGTCTGGCAGGACCCGGTGATCATGGCGCCCGCGCCGGCACGGCTGAACTGCTCGCGTGTCTCGTTCGAGCCTGGCGCACGCACCAACTGGCATCATCATCCGCTCGGGCAGACCCTCTACGTCATCTCCGGTGTCGGCCGCGTTCAGACCAAAGGCGGGCCCGTCAGGGAGATCCGTCCCGGCGACACCGTCTGGATTCCGCCGGGTGAGGTGCACTGGCACGGCGGATCGCCGACCAACGGCATGTGCCATATCGCCATGCAAGAAGCGCTCGACGGCGTCTACTCGACGTGGCTGGAGCCGGTGAGCGACGCGGAGTATGGGGCCGCGTTGGGCTAGCTCTCGTGCCCCGGACAAGACGCATCGCCCCGCGGCGATGCGTCGCCGATCCGGGGCCCAAAACTTTTGACGGCATCAGGACTGCTGAGTCCCGGCTCTGCGCAGCAACGCTTCTCGTCGCTGCTTGTCCGGGGCACGACACCTTACATCCGCTCGGCGGTCCACGTTCCCGTGCACATGCTGCCGCGCCACGTGCCGGAGCCGGAGGTGCCGCTGAGGCGGCCGAAGCCGACGGCGCGCTTGATGCCCGTGCTCAAGGTGACACTGATGCTGCCGGCATCCGCGACGCGGCCCGACGCCGTCACCATTGCGCTGCTCGAGGCGATCTGACCGTTGTTGATGCCGATGGCGACGGTCGAGCCGTTGCCGCAGGTCTCGCTCGATGACGAGATGCGGACATTCCATGCGCCGTCGAATGTGCTGGCGCTGGCCTGCGCGGCCGGCAACGCGATGACTATGATTGTGGCGAAGAGAGCCTTGCGAAATCCGTTCATGACACGCCCCTAGGGTTGATCATGCGGGGATCGTGTCACGGACGCGGAACCGGCGATGTGAGGGCTGTCACGCGCGCGACGGGCTCTGTGATGTCGCGCACATCCCGGAAATCGAGGGGCAAAAGCAAAAGGGCCCGCATTGCGGGCCCTTTGTCTCGGTCAGAGTGTCGCGGGAAGTCAGTTCACCCGCGTCCAGGTCTGGCCGCCGCAGAACATGCCGCCGAAGGCGCAGCCCTGCACGCGCAGGCGATCGGTGCCCTTCAGCGCGATGGTTGAATCGTAGGTCGAGCCGGAGTTCGGATCGAGGATCCGGCCGGACCATTTTGGGTCCTTGTTCTGGTCCTTGCCGGGCTTCATATTGATCAGAACCTGCTCGCCATTCTGGTTCGATTTCGAATCGACCGAGTAGCCGCAGAGATTGCTGCCGCATTGCTCGATGCGGACCTTGCCTTCCTTCTCCTCGGTGAGCCAGACGCCGAGCGGTGAATTGAGGTCGCGCGTGGCCGCGGTTGCGGGAGCCGGCGGCGCGACGGCGGCCGACTGAACGGGAGCAGGCGCCGGGACGGGAGGCGGAGATGGAGCCGGCGGCGCGACTGCGACCATCGGGGCGGGCGGTGGAGGCGGGGCGGGCGGTACTGCGGCCACGGTCGGGGCAGCACTTGGGGCCGGCTGAGGCGGCGGCACAAGCGCCTCTTCGGCCGGAGCCTTGTTAGCCGTGGTGGCCGGAGGCGCTGGCGGGGCAGGAGGCGCCACGGCCACGGGGGCTTGGACGGGAGCTTGGACAGGGGCCTGCTCGGCCGCCGGCGGCGCCGTGACAGGTGTTGGGGCCGGCGCCGGATTGGCAGGCGGCTGCGGATCAGCCTTGGCCTGTTGCGGTGCCTGCGGGTCCGCTTTGGGAGCCCCCTTGGCATCGTTCTTGGCTTTCTTCGCCTTGCCCTGGCCGGTGTTGTCGTAGACGCCGGGGATTTGCACCGTGCCGCGGTCGGGATCAATGCGGATGGTGCGCCCGCCATAGTCGAAGGTGTACTGCGCCTGCGCAGCGGTGCTCGCCAAAAGGAATGCGGCCGTGGCCAACAGCTTCCTCATTTCGCATCTCCTGAAACAGGTGGTCCCCGCACCGACGCTTACGCCCCGGTTCGATCGCAAAAAGTGATCTAGATCACTGTCACCGTATGAGTCGTGGCTTCTGCGTTTCGGGTTCAATAACACCGGAGCCGGTCCAAAGTTTGGCCGGCACAAGCGACAGGAGGACGCGGCCCTAATCGAACCAGGCGGCGTAGATCTTCTTGTAGCTGCCGTCCTGCATCGAAATATGCAGCCATTGATCGACGAAGGCCTTCAGCGCCATGTCGCGCTGGAGCCAATAGGCCTTCTCGGAAAAATCGAACGGCTTGTCGGGATGCACCGCGCAGAGCACGCCTTGATGCTGCTTCTGCTGGTAGCGCGTCTCCGAGGCGTCGGTCATCATCAGGTCGGCATTGCCCTTGGCGATCTCGTCGAAGATCACGGTATTGTCCGGGAAGACGGTGATGTCGGCGTCCTTGATGTTGGCACGCGCGAAGCGCTCGTTGGTGCCGCCGGGATTGACGATCACGCGGGTGCCCTTCTTGTCGATGTCGGTGATGCTCTGGTATTTGCCGACATCGGCACAGCGCGCGATCGGCGTCTTGCCCTCGCGCATGATCGGCGTGGAGAAGAAGCCCTTCTTCTGCCGGTCGAGCGTGACCGAGACGCCGCCCATGGCGATGTCGAACTGATCGGCCTCGAAATCCTTCATCAGCTTCGGCCAGGCCGTCGGCACGAATTCGACCTTGACGCCGAGCGCCTTGCCGAGTGCCTCCGCCATGTCGACATCGAAGCCACTGAATTGCTGCGTCGTCTTGTCGAGATAGGTGAAGGGCTTGTAGTCGCCGGTCATGCCGACGCGCAAAGTGCCGCGCTTGACTATCTCGTCGAGGCGGGACGGCGCCGTCTGCTGTGCGTGGGCCGAAAGGTTTGCCAGCAGGACCACGGCCAAAGTCGCCAGAATTCGAATGGTCATTCGAACGATCATCTCTTTTCCACCCATGTCCAAGCTGTCATTGTGCAGCTCTCAAGGCCTGTCTTGAGGCCTGGATTTAGACCAGATGCCCGTCTCTGGCGAGGCGGAATTGAAGGGAATTTTGAAGTGACGATCTCAATGTATGACGCCTCGGTCGGACTCTTCGTGCCGTATCTGCGCAACCTCTCCGCATTGCTCGACAAGGGCGTTGCCTATGCCGAGGCCCGGAAGTTCAACCCGGCCGTCCTGCTCGGCATGCGCATGGCGCCCGACATGTACGATCTGGCGCAACAGATCGGCGAGGCCTGTCGCCACGCCACGGTCGCCGCGGCCTTGCTCGCCGACCGCGAGCCGGTGGCGCTGCCGGTGCTGGAGCACGACATGGCCGGGCTCCAGGCCCGCATCGCGACGTCAATCGAGTTCATCGAAAGCCTGCCGCGCGCAGAGATCAATGCTGCGGCGGAGCGGAATGTCTTCTTCAGGCTGAAGAACGGGACCGAGTTGCCCTTCACCGGGCGGACGCTGCTGCTGACCTTCAGCGTTCCGCAGTTCTTCTTTCACGTCACGACCGCCTACGACCTGTTGCGGCACGCAGGCGTCGAGCTCGTGAAGAAGGATTATCTCGGACGACGATAAGCCGAACCGGCATCCACTTCGCGCGAGAGCGCGCTAGGCTTCGCCCTTGCGCTCGTAATCGGCGAGCGAGCTGCGGCCGGCGATCTCGCTGCGCAGCTCTTCGAAGCGCCGATGCGCCTCGTCCTCATGCGCGTCGACGAAATGCACCGCGGCTTCGCCGGTCATCGGGCCGCTGACCACGGGCACGGACTGCTCGCCGATGGTCTCGTGGACGTAGAACTGGCCGTCATCGCCGCGATGGACCGTCCATTTCAGACGGATCGCCACCATCGGCCCGGGGCCGACCTTGCTGTAGCCGTCGGCGTCGGCGTGCTCCGGCACCAGCGGCTGCTCCTCGACCACCGGATGCTCGTCGACCATCGGGTGCTCGTCCGCGACCCCATGCTCACCAGCAACCACCATTTCAGTCACGGTGACAGTCTCGGTCTCGCGCGCAGTCTCGGTCTCGCGCAGGACGAGGACGGGTTCAGGATGCTCCAGGATGCTGGCGATGGTCGCCAACGCGTGGTCGGTCGGGTCGATCTCTGACAAGGGTCCATCCTCCAGCTCGACGCGGCCGGCAAGTCTGTCCCACTGCCGCCGCGGCCGGACCTATTACGCGGGTTTGATTAAGGCTGAGTGAGGGCTCGATCTGCACCAAAATGGGACTCATTCTGGCGTTCCGAAGGCGGCGGGTTGATCGCCCGCCCAAGAGAACCGCCTAGCCCGGAGATGCGCTCAGCCCAGGACATCCTGATTGATGATGTTCTGCCGGATAGGATCGCCGTCCAGCACACTCAGGATGTTGCGCGCGGTCTGCTCGCTCATCCGGCTCACCGCCTCGACCGTCACGCCGGCGACGTGCGGCGCCATGATGACGTTGGGCAGCGCGAACAGCGCGTTGCTGACCGGTGGCGGCTCCGCCTCGAACACGTCGATGCCGGCACCGGCGAGCTTGCCCGAGACCAGCGCGTCGTACAGCGCCGCCTCCTTCACGATGCCGCCGCGTGCGGTGTTGATGAGGTAGGATTTCGGCTTCATCCGGCCGATCCGCGCCGCGTCGAACAGACCGACGGTCTCCGGCGTCTTCGGGCAGTGGATGGTGACGAAATCGGCGTGAGGCAGCGCGGCATCGAGGTCGGCGACCGGCTCGCAGCCTGCTGCCTTGATCTCTGCGGCTGCCTTGTAGGGATCATAGACCTGCACATTCATGTCCATCGCCAGGCAGCGCTTGGCGGTGCGGGTGCCGATGCGGCCGAAGCCGATGATGAGGACGGTCTTGCCGTAGAGATCGAACGGCAGCATGCCGAGACGGTCCGCCCATTTGCCGTCTTTCACGCAGGCGTGCATCTCCTGCGCGCGTTTTGCCAGTGTCAGCATCATGAACAGCGCCTGTTCGGCGACCGAGGGCGAGTTCGCGCTGCCGGCGACCATCAGCGGCACCTTGCGGCGGGAGAGGGCGGGGACGTCGACGGCGTCGTAACCGACGCCGATCCGGGTCACCACCTTCATGTCCTTCGAGGCTTCGAGCTCGGTCTCGCCGAAAGCGGTGGCGCCGAGCGCCACGCCATGGACCGGCGCGTGGCTCTTCAGCAAGGCCTCGAAATCCCTGGCGGAGATCAGGTTCGGAAACTCGATGAGCTCGATATCATCTCGCTGGGTGAGGAGGGCGCGCGCCCCTTGCGACAAAGTTTGCGTGACAAAGATTTTCTTCTTGTTGGTCGACATCGTCCCTACCTGCGCGAGTTTCTTGGCCGGCCGTCACAAGACGGCGCCGGTCGCCTCGTTTAGCAGGTGCATATTGTTGAGGTCCATCGCCAAACGTATGGGTGCTCCGTCCTTGGCGCCCGCATTGGGATCGACACGGCCGCAGACGGGCGTGCCTTCCAGTCCGAAATAGACCAGCGTCTCCATTCCCATCGGCTCGGTGACATCAAGCACGGTGTCGAAGGTCTCGACACCCGGCTCGAGATGCGCATGCGATTCCGTGAGATGTTCGGGACGGATGCCGAGCAACAGGTTTTCAGATCGGGGCAGCGCGCTGTAACGGGCGGCGCGGGCCGGCGGCAACGGGAATGAGATGCGATCCGTCAGGCGGACGTTGAGCTTGCCGCCGACGTCCTCGAGACGGCACGGAATGAAGTTCATCGCCGGCGAGCCAATGAAGCCCGCGACGAAGCGCGTCGCCGGCTTGTGGTAGAGCTCGTTCGGGGTGCCGATCTGCTCGATCCGACCCTTGTTCATCACCACGACGCGATCAGCCAGCGTCATCGCCTCGACCTGGTCGTGGGTGACGTAGACCGTCGTGGTGCGCACTTTCTGGTGCACCTTCTTGATCTCGATCCGCATCTGCACGCGCAGCTTGGCGTCGAGATTGGACAGCGGTTCGTCGAACAGGAAGACCTTTGGGTTGCGCACGATGGCCCGCCCCATGGCGACGCGCTGGCGCTGGCCGCCGGAGAGCTGCTTCGGCTTGCGGTCGATCAGGTCGGTGATGTCGAGGAGGCGGGCGGCTTCCGTCACCCGCGCCTTGATCTCGGCCTTGGGATAGTGCTTGAGCCGCAGCCCGAACGACATGTTCTCCGCGACCGTCATGTGCGGGTAGAGCGCGTAGTTCTGAAACACCATCGCGATGTCGCGGTCCTTCGGCGGCACGTCGTTGACGACGTCCCCGCCGATCATGATGTCGCCGTCGGTGATGTCCTCGAGTCCCGCGATCATCCGCAAGGTCGTCGACTTGCCGCAGCCGGAGGGGCCGACGAGCACGATGAACTCATGGTCAGAGATGTCGAGATCGATGCCGCGCACCGCCTCGACGTCGTCGTAACGCTTGACCACCTTCCGCAACGCAACCTCAGCCATAAGACATCAACCCTTTGTGGCGCCGGCGGTCAGGCCGGCAATGTAATAGTCCATCAGGAAGGCGTAGATGACCAGCGGCGGGGCAGCGCCAAGCAGCGCGCCGGTCATGATCTGCCCCCAGTTGAAGACGTCGCCCTTGATCAGCGTGGTGGTGATGCCGACCGGCAGCACGAGCTGGTCGATGGATGTCGTGAACACCAGCGGATAGAGGAACTGCGCCCAGGACACGGTGAAGGCGAAGATGGTCGCTGCGATCAGGCCAGGGAGGGCAACCGGAATGAAAATCCGCGTCAGGGTCTGGAGCCAGGAGGCGCCGTCGATGAGAGCCGCCTCGTCCAGCTCCTTCGGGATCGAGGCGAAATAACCGATCATGATCCAGGTGCAGAACGGCACGGTCAGCGTCGGATAGATGAACACCAGCACGTACCAGCGGTTGAGAAGGGTGATGCCGGTGACGTCCTGGACCACCGCGAGCATCTTGAACAACGGAATGAACAGGAGGCTGTCCGGGATCAGATAGGTGAGAAAGACCCCGGTCGCGAGCGTCGCCGAGCCCCAGAACTTCATCCGCGCCAATGCAAACGCCGCCGGAATGCTGATCAGCATCGTCACGATCACGACCACGATCGAGATCATCGACGAATTCCAGAAGAATCGCAGGAACTGGTTCGAGGTCAATAGCTCCACATAGTTCGACAGCGTCGGATGAAATACCCACCACGGATTGGTGGCGGCCGAGATCTCCGCGCTGCTCTTGAGCGAGGTGATCAGCATGTAGATCGGCGGGATCAGGAAGAAGATCGCAAACAGCACCAGGAAAAAGTAGGACCAGCGCAGCGCCCAGGTGCGGTCGCGGCTCATGCTTCGAAGCTTGACCTTGCGTGTCGGTCCGGCCTTGTCGATTGCGAGCGTGCTCATCAGGCTTCGTTCCCACGTTTGTTGACATCGCGCAGGATGAAGACCGCTGCGACGGCGAGGATCGGCACCATGAACAGCGAGACGCAGGCGCCGAGCGGAATGTCGCTGCTCTGGATGCCGACCTGGAACGCCCAGGTGGCGAACAAATGCGTCCGGTCCAGCGGACCGCCGGAGGTGAGGATGCGCACGATGTCGAAATTAGCGAAAGTGACGATCAGCGAGAACAGCGTGGTGATGGCGATGATGTTGCGCATCATCGGCAGGGTGATGTGCCAGATCTTCTGCCACCAATTGGCGCCGTCGATCGCTGCGGCTTCGTAGAGCTGGTCGGGTACGGATTTCAAGGCGGCCAGGTACATGATCAGGAAGAACGGCGCGCCGTACCAGACGTTGACGAGGATGACGGAGAAACGCGCCCAGAAGGTGTCACCGAGCCACGGGATCGGACCGATGCCGAAGAACGACAGCGTATAGTTGAAGGCGCTGTAGGAGGGATCGAACAGCCACAGCCATGCCAGCGTGCTCATCGCCGGTGGGATCACCCAAGGCACCAGCAGCATGCCGCGCCATTTACGTTGCTTCTTGCCGGGAATATTGTGGACGAAATGCGCGACGATGAAGCCGATCAGCGCCTTGAAGACCACGGCGGTAATCGCAAAAATGCAGGACTGTCTCACCACCATCCAGAACGTTTCGCGCTTGAACAGGAAGGTGAAGTTGCTGAGACCGACGAACTTCGTCATCGCCTTGTTCAGCGTCGCCAGGTAGACCGAATAGAAGGCGGGATAGAGCACGAGCAGGGCGATCAGGAGGATCAGCGGCAGCGTCAGGAAGAACGCGACGGTCGATTTCCGTCCCATTGCATTGCGCAGGCTCGCCCGTTTGCGCGGGCTCGCAGCTCGAGCGGGACGGCCTTGCTCAACGACGACATCGGCCATGACGTTAGCCTCTTTTGCAGGACACGTAGCAGGACATGTAGGACGGCGAAGCCGGCGCAGCCGTCGGCTTCATTCGGCAAGCGGATCGAGCGAGTGTGCCTCGGCGGCTCACGCGCGAAGCGTGAACCGCCATGGCACATACCCGGCTCAGGTTCGCATGAAGCCTTCGCACTCGCCTTCGGCCCAGGCGAGCGCGGTTTCCAACTTCTCTCCTTGCGCAAAGCGCAGCGCCATCTTGGTCAGCGTCGCCTGGAAGTAGATCTGCTGGGCGATCTTCGGCGGCGCCGGAGACGCGGCGATCGACATCGTCTGCTGCTTGTAGGGATCCGGATAGTGGAAGAGCGTGCCCTTCGGCGGCCCTTCCTCGGCCCAGGTCTTGAACTTCGTCATGTTCGCGTAGGCCGGCAGATCGTACCCGCCGCTCGCCGCGACGAACTTCTCGATCGCCGCCGGCGAGGACAGGTGAACAAGCAAGCTCTTGGCCGCTTCCTTGTTTTTGCCAAAGGCCCAGACGCCCCAGAAGTACGGCAGGAAGGGCGCAAAACGTCCCTTCGGACCGGACGGGAAGCCGTGCGTCCAGCACTGTTCGGCGACTTGCGGTGCGTCGCGCTTGGCGACCGCCCAGGCACTCGGCGGATTCAGGATCATCGCCCCGCGGCCCGAGATCAGCCATTTGTTGTTGGAGGCATCGTCCCAGGACGGCGCGTCGGTGGGCAGGACGGCGATCAGCTTCTTGTAGAATTCGAGCGCCTGCCGCACTGCATCGGTCTTGACGGTGATATCGCCCTTGGCGTTGACGAGCTCGGCGCCGAACGACTGGAAGATCGCGCCGGCGGTGTCGACGCTGTCGGTGGTCTCGCCGAGACCGATGCCGAAGGGGAAGCCGGCCTTGTGGCAGGCCTCGGCCGCCTTCAGGAACGTCTCCATGGTCCAGTTGTCTGCTTTCGGCGGAGCGCCGACTGGATACATCTCCTGCACGTCGATGCCGGCGTGTTTCTTCATGAGATCTATGCGGGAGCAGGGGCCCTTGATCTGGCTTCCCGGCGTCGCGGGCACTGCGAGCCATTTGCCGCCCGACCGCCCGAGATATTTGACGGTGTCGTTCACCTCGCCGTTCTGCTTGATGAGCGGCTCCATGACGTCGTTGAGCGGTTCGAGATTCTCGGAATAGGCGTGCGGCCACCAGCTCGGCATCTGGAGAATGTCGTGACCGGACTTGGCCTGGGCTTCGGCCGCTGCCGTCAGCTCGATCTTCTTGTTGTTGCTGGTGATGTAGTCGATCGAGACTTCGACCTTCTCCTTCTCGCCCCATTCCTTGACGAGCGCGGTGGAGGCATCGTTGGCGCCGGGCACCCAGTGGTCCCAGAAGCCGATCGAGAGCTTGCCGGCGGCGTAAGCGCCTCGGACATAGGGCGCCGTGATCAGCGCCGCGGAGGACATTGCAGTGGCAGCCACAAATTGACGTCGCGTCAGTGTCTTGCGTGACATCTCGTTTCCTCGCTTGGGTGTTTTATTGTTCTGGCGTTCCTCTGAACTCTTCCGAGTTCTGCTTTTGATTTTCTTTTCGAAAGTTTCTTGTTCGACGTTTCTTGTTGATGCCGTCGGCTTCGAAGGCAAATTGGTAGCGCGATCAGATCATGATTGATTGCGTCTGTCGAGAAAACCGAACGGCTTGCGCCTAGAACTAACGTTGTGTCCGGGAACGCGGCAGCGCCCTCGACCTCATGCGCGGACCATGAACCACGGCCGGTTGTTTTGCGACGCACACTTGGCGCTGGCGCGCCCGACCGACATGTGCGCAATTACGCCGCAGTTTCCAAGGAGCCTGCGTAAGCACCTCGCGGCAAACACTTTTCGGGCGTGGATAGCATTTGTCGGCGCCTAGACCTCGAAGCGGTGAAAACGATAGAGTTGCAGCTGGCGGGTGGTTCTCATCCCCAAGAGCCTAATCAGATCGAGATGGAGACCAGAATGATCAACCCGGCGCCGCCCGCGCGGCTTTACCTGCGACGATGGTTCGCGCTGGGGTCCGTTTTCGTGTTGCTGCTCGGCGCAGCCGCGGTGGCGAACGCTCAAGGCCTGGTCAAAGGGGTTCAGGAAGGAGCGGCGGCCGGGAACAAGGCGGCGGGTCCGGTCGGCGGCGTGCTTGGCGGCGCGATCGGCGGCGTGGTCGGTGTTTTCACCGGCGTGCTCGGCGTTGGCAATAATGGCAATCAGGCGCCTGCCGCCAGAGATCCGAGCAAGGATGCAAGCAAGGATGCGGCCAAGGACGCCAAGCAGGGCGCCGGCAAGGACAAAGATGCCAAGAGCGCCAAGGCGGGCAAGGGCGCCAAGGCGAGCAAGGAGGCGAAGAACGCGCCGCAGGACAAGGATGTCACGGTCCTCACCCAGACCGGCGCGCCGCAATTGACCGCCGACCAGATCGTCACCAACAGCGACTCCTATATCGAGCGGATCAAGACCGAGCTGAACCTCACGCCCGAGCAGGAGAAGCACTGGTACGGTTTCTCGAGCGCCATGCACTACCTCGGGCATAACGGTGCCGAGCGGCTCAACCTGCGGGTTGCGCGCGCCAAGCGGGATCCTCCCGACGACATCGTCGAGCAGATGCGCAACGAGGCCCAATTCCTGATCGACCGCGCTGCCGACCAGCGCAATGTCGCCGACGCCGCCGAGCCCCTCTATTCGAGCCTCGATGACAAACAAAAGCAGGTGTTCGTGGAGGAGATGGTGCGGCTCAGCCACGAACGAGGATTGGATTGATCAAGTGGAATCGGATCGGGCGGGTCGAATTAACGGACCCCGCCACGAATTCGTGAATCCTCTTCGCGATTCGGTTATGATTAGCTTGGGAAGCTGATGGGCGGGGTTGATATGGCGGACGGACTCTCCGTTTTCCTGGTCGAAGACGAGACGTTGATCCGGATGATGATGACGGACATGGTGGAGGAACTCGGCCACCACGTCATCGCGGAAGCGGATAATGTTCGGGACGCCAGCGCTTTCGCCATGACCGCGCAGTACGATCTTGCGATCCTCGACATCAATCTCAAGGGCCTCTACGTCGATCCGGTCGCCGATCTGATCGAGCGTCGCGGGAAGCCGTTTTTGTTCGCCACGGGCTACGGTCCGGAGCTGCTGCCGTCCTTGCTCAGGCGCCGGCCGATCCTGCGCAAGCCGATTTCGATCGATCAGCTCAAGGCGATGATCGATTCGATGTTTCCGGAAGCGGCAGCGAAGACGCCGAACTGAGACCAAAATGAAAATGGCCGCCCATCAGGGGCGGCCATTTCGCGACGGAATTCGTCGCGGCTTCACATCAGGCCGGCGCCGAGATCGATGCCGCGCGCCATCAGGCCGAACGAGGCGACCAGGCCCGTGCAGCAAAACAGCAAGATGGTCTTGAACGAAGAAAACGAAGAATCGGCCAAACGCGTTTCGCTGGTGGCCGGCATCGCGGCGATCGAAATCATGCTCATGTTCATTCCCCCCTTTGTTGCCCCTGAATTGGATCAGGTGGGGAACTCCTAGAGCAAAAAGTTTGACGCGAGCTTTCGAGGGATCGTTAACGAAATCGCAATCGATACCGCATTTTCGGGCACTGGAGTGCGATCACGCGTTTCAGTGGCGCCCGTTCTTCAGCACCGTGGCGATGGTGTGGGCCGTCATGGCGGCGCGGTCCGAAGCGCGCTGGGCTGCGAGGCGGTCACGCGCCTTTTCCTCGATCAAGAGCTCGATCAGGGCCAGCCGCTTGCCCTCGTCGTCCGCCTCGAGCAGCAGGCGGTGATAGCGGTGATAGTCGAAACCCAGATCCTGCTTACGCATGTCACGCCCCCGCAACTACGCCACGCACAAGCTAGGATTGTTTCTCATCCGGGACGTGCGCGCAAGCACGATCCCGCGTCGCGCGCGCGTGCCGCGCAATCAGCTGTGCATGACTGGAACCCGCGGACGGAGGCGCGCGCCGTTTAAGGCTGGTTGTGCTCCGCGAACATCGTCAGGCCGAGGAAACTCGCATCAGGTTTCGTGACCAGTCTGGTCGGGATGTCGCGCAGATAGTCCTGGAAGCGTCCCTTGGCTTCGAAGCGCGCCCGGAATGCGGAGGCTGCGAGGAAGTCAGGAAAGCGCGGCACGATTCCGCCGGCGATATAAACGCCGCCGCGTGCGCCGAAGGTCACCGCGAGATTGCCCGCGACCGAGCCGAGGATGGCGCAAAACATCTCCAGCGTCTTGCGGCTGAGCTCGCAACTGCCTTCCAGGGCGGCCTTCGTGATGGCGGCAGCATCGCGATGCGGCACCTGAGCGCCTTCCACCTCGGCCAGCGCCTCGTACAGGCTTTGCAGGCCCGAACCGGACAACGCGCCACGCTCGATGGAGACATGGCCGAGGCGTCGGCGCATGCACGCGATCACGCGTTCCTCGCGCTCGTCCTCCGCCGGCAGGGTCGCGTGGCCTGCCTCGGTGACGACGGCCAGCCGTGAGCCGTGGCGCTCGACCAGGGAGGACACGCCAAAGCCGGTTCCGGGTCCAACCACCAGCAACGGCTCTCCGGGAAGGCCATCCTGTCCGCCGAGCGGGATCAGGTCGGCGGGCTGCAGGGCGGGCAGGGACCAGGCCACCACCTCGAAATCGTTAAGAACATGGACGCTGTCGAAGCCGAGGGCCGGCTGAAGCTCGTTGCCGTCGATGACCCATGGGCTGTTGGTCATGACGCAGCGGTTGTTGGTCACCGGTCCTGCGACGGCCAGCACGGCCCTTGGGGGCGGTTGGCCGTGGCAGCGACGCGCGAGAACATCGGCAATGGCTTCCCGGACGGTCGGGAAGTCTGCCACTTTGACGTAGTCGATCGGTCCGGTCTGATCGCCCTGACTGAGCGCGAAGCGCGCATTGGTGCCGCCGATATCGGCGAGAAGAATCTGTCCTGTCTTGCCGATGGTCATGTGCGTATGGCTGCCGCAGCCTTTCCGGCTGCGGGAACCGCTTCCTCCGCTCTATCCGATCGCAAGACGCGAACGGCTGTCAGAATCCGTCCCCGGGTGGATCTAGTCAACACGCATCAGCCCAAACCGTTGCATCCCGGGACCGACGGGGCGCATTCGCGCAGATCGCCGCACCTTCTCGTTGGTTGCGAAGCAGCCCGGGAAGATCGACACTGCAGACGTGCCTTCGGCGCCGCTCGCGCGGATGGCCTGGAATGGACCTTGCGATGAAGATTTCCGACCGCGACGTGCTGCTGGTCATCGACGTGCAGAACGATTTTTGCACGGGCGGGGCGCTCGCCGTGCCCGGCGGCGAGAAGGTCGTCCCCGCCATCAATCGGATCGCCCAAAAATTCGCCAATGTGGTGCTGACCCAGGACTGGCATCCCCGCGATCATGTCTCCTTTGCGCCGAACCATGCGGGCAAACAGCCGTTCCAGACCATCGTGCTCGACTACGGCGTCCAGGTGCTGTGGCCGAGCCATTGCGTGCAGGGCACCGCAGGCGCCGAATTTCATCGCGATCTCGACGTCACCCGCGCAAATCTGGTGGTGCGGAAGGGATTTCGGCGCGGCATCGATTCCTATTCGGCGCTGTTCGAGAACGACAGGACAACGCCGACCGGCCTGCTCGGATATTTGCGCGAACGCGAGTTGAACACCGTCTTCGTCGCCGGCCTCGCGTTCGACTTCTGCGTTCGCTTCTCGGCGGACGATGCCCGCAAGGCCGGGTTCGAGGTCGCCGTCATCGAGGACGCCTGCCGCGGCATCGATCTCGACGGCTCGGTGGCCGCGACCCATCAGAGTTTTCGCGAGCGCGGTATTTCGCTCGTCAGCTTCGAGGCCTTCCTGTGAGGACCGTGGGATAGCCATGGCGGAGAAGACCGGCAAACAGCTGCGCGCACCGGAGCCGGTCCCGGATGACCCGCTGCTGTGGCCGTTCGCTGCGGCGCGGATTGCCATGGACGCCTGCTTTGGATGGCTCGAGCGCGGCCCGTCGGAGCTGGCCGACAGCAGCCTGCCTTGGACCACGCCCAACTCCGTCGCGCTGGAGCTTGCGACCATGCGCCTGCGTAATTGCGCGCGGACGGGGGCCGGCCAGCCGGCACTGGTCTGCGCGCCCTATGCGCTGCACCGGGCCCTGATCGCCGACTTCGCGCCCGGCCACAGCGTTGTGCAGTCCCTGCAAAATGGCGGCATCGACCGGGTCTATCTCACCGACTGGCGCTCGGCCGCACCCGACATGCGCTATCTCTCGATCGACAGCTATCTCGGTGATCTCAACGTCGCCATCGACGAAATCGGCGCGCCGGTCGATCTCGTCGGCCTGTGCCAGGGTGGCTGGCTCTCGCTGCTCTATGCGGCGCGCTTTCCCGCCAAGGTGCGGCGGCTGGTACTGGCTGGCGCGCCCGTCGACCTCTCCATTGACTCCAGGCTGTCGCAGCTCGCCCGCAACGCGCCGGAGATGGTCTACGACCAGCTCGTCGCCCGCGGCGGCGGCAATGTCAGCGGCGAAGAGATGCTGCGGCTCTGGTCGAAGGCACCGGGCCGCGACGACATCGCGACGGCGCTGCAGAGCGACCTCTCCGGCGAGGACGGTGCGGCGCTGCTGGCACGCTTCGAGCGCTGGAATGCCGAGCCCCTCAATCTGCCCGGCACCTATTATCTCGAGATCGTCAACTGGATTTTCCGGGAGAACCGGATCGCGCGCGGCCAGTTCACGGCACTCGGCCGCGGGATTGATCTGAAGGACGTCAAGGCGCCGGTCTTCCTTTTGGCCGGACTCGATGACGACGTCGTGCCGGCTGCGCAGGCGCTCGCCACCGCCGGCTTGCTCGGCACACCGCCGGCGTTCATTGCGGCGGCCTCCCAGCCCAGCAACCATCTTGGCCTGTTCATGGGCGCGCGGACCCACGCCCATGCCTGGCCCCGGATCGCCGAGTGGCTGCGCGACGATCTGCCCGGCATGCTGGCGCGCAGAGCCTGAGACTGCCTCAAGGGCACGGCCGGGCAGCGAAGCTGCAAATCCGTTATGCATGCCGTTGAATGGCCTGCACGGGGCCATGTCGATGGGTTAAATGGAGTCCAGAGCCGGCGGAGGCCGGTCGCGACGAGACAAAGGGACTGTGCTCGATGAGTTTCCACTCGATCTATGCCCACGGATTTGCGCGCGTGGCGGCCTGCGTCACCACCTCTCATGTGGCTGATCCCACGGCCAACGCAGCTGCGGTTCTGGCGGCGGCGAAGGACTGCCACGCGCAGTCGGTGGCGGTTGCCGTGTTCCCCGAGCTCTGCCTGTCCGGCTATGCAATCGAAGATCTCGTGAAGCAGGATCCGCTGCTCGATGCGGTCGAGCGCGGGCTTGTGGCCATCGTCGAGGCATCCTCGTCCCTGATGACCGTCCTGATCGTTGGCGCGCCGCTGCGCTTTGGCAATCGGATCTACAATTGCGCGGTCGTCATCCATCGCGGCAAGATCCTCGGCGTGGTGCCCAAGAGCTACCTGCCGACCTATCGCGAATTCTACGAGGGGCGGCATTTCGCCTCCGGCGCCGGCATCGTCGGAGAGATGGTCGCCTTTGGCGGGCTGCATGCCCCGTTCGGCGTCGACCTCCTGTTCGCAGCCGAGGACGTTCCGGGCCTGACCATCGGCGTCGAGATCTGCGAGGACATGTGGATCCCGGTAACGCCGGCCTCCGAGCTCGCGCTTGCGGGCACGAGCGTGCTGATCAATCTCTCGGGCAGCCCGATCACGATCGGCCGCGCCCGCTCGCGCGCGCTCTTGTGCCAATCGACGTCGGCCCGCTGCCTCGCGGCTTACGTCTATTCCGCGGCCGGGGCAGGAGAATCGACCACGGATTTGGCCTGGGACGGCCAGACCTCGATCTACGAGAACGGCGTGCTGCTGGCCGAGGGCGAGCGGTTCCGCCAGGGCGGCCAGATCACGCTGGCCGACGTCGATCTCGACCTGCTCAGGCAGGAACGCGCGCTGATGGGTACGTTCGACGACAATCGCCGGCAGCGCGAAGCCTTCTTCCGAAAAGTCGGCTTCGCCCTGAAGGCGCCGGCCGCCGATATCGGCTTCCTGCGCAAGGTCGAGCGCTTTCCGTTCGTGCCGAGCGACGAGAGCCTGCTCGAGCAGGACTGCTATGAGGCCTACAACATTCAGGTCGCGGGCCTCGTCCAGCGCATGCGTGCGACCGGTACCAAGCGCGTCGTTATCGGCGTCTCGGGCGGACTCGATTCCACCCATGCTTTGATCGTCGCCGCCAAGGCCGTCGACCTTCTTGGCCTGCCGCGAGAGAACATTCTCGCCTACACCATGCCGGGCTTTGCCACCGGCAGCGACAGCAAGACCAATGCGCTGGCGCTGATGAAGGCGTTGCAGACGAGTTGGCAGGAGCTCGACATTCGCACCACGGCGACGCAGATGTTGAAGGACATCGGCCATCCCTTCGGCAAGGGCGAGAAGGTCTATGACGTCACATTCGAGAATGTGCAGGCGGGTCTGCGCACGGACTATCTGTTCCGGCTCGCCAACCATCATGGCGGCCTCGTGATTGGCACCGGCGATCTCTCCGAACTCGCGCTGGGCTGGTGCACCTATGGCGTCGGCGATCAGATGGCGCACTATAACGTCAACGCCGGGGTGCCGAAGACGCTGATCCAGCATCTGATCCGCTGGGTGATTGCCTCCAAGCAGTTCACCGACGACGTCAACCAAACGCTTGGATCGATCCTGTCGGCCGAAATCTCGCCGGAGCTGGTTCCGGCTGAGCCCGGCGAGAAGCCGCAGAGCACGGAAGCTTCGGTCGGCCCCTACGAGCTCCAGGATTTCAACCTGTTCTACACGCTGCGGTTCGGCATGCGGCCGTCCAAGATCGCCTTTATGGCGCTGCAGGCCTGGAAAGACGTTGCCCAGGGCGAGTGGCCGCCGGCATTTCCGACCGACAAGCGCAAGGCCTACGATCTCAAGGAAATACGCCGCTGGCTGGAGGTGTTCTTGCGCCGCTTCTTCGCTTTCAGCCAGTTCAAGCGCTCGGCGATGCCGAACGGACCCAAGGTTTCGGCCGGCGGCTCGTTGTCGCCGCGCGGCGACTGGCGTGCGCCGTCGGATTCGAGCGCTGCGGCGTGGCTTGAAGATCTCGAGCGGAATGTGCCGGTTTGAACGGGAGATGAGCGATGTCGGCCGGCGATGGGCTCGAGCAGGGCGGCAACCCACAGAAGGTCCTCAACGGCCTCTACATCTTTGAGATCGAGATGCGCGACGGCAAGCGCGGCCAGGCCAAAGGCGTCGTCGTGCTCTGCGATGGCCGCATCATGGGCGGCGACAGCTATTTCTACTACACCGGCAGCTACACCTTCCGGAACGGGAAATGGCGTGGCGACATGACCGTCAATCAGCACACCGAGGCCGTCGGCAAGCCGCTCGCGTTCGGCGGCAGGGAAGTGACCTGCGGCTTTTCCGGCGACTATTCCGCCGACGGCGCCGAAGTCGAAGGCATGGCGCTGGTTGGCAAGACCAGCGTGACATTCACGGCGCGGCTCACGCTGAAGGACCCGATGTGAGACCCGCGTGATCAGCCCTCGTTCCTGATCAGGAACCTTCGCACCAACAGAACGTTCGCGTCTGTTGTTGCGAATTTTCCAGGAGAGGGACCATGCGCAAGCACTTGATGTTATCGACCGCGGCTATCGGACTGATGCTTGCTTCCGGCTTCGCCTACGCCCAGGCGCCCGGTGAGCGAAGGGACGAGCCGAGACGGACCGAGGAGCCGGCGAAAGGTGCCGGGCCGCAACGCGGCGGCGCCCAAGAACGGGTTCAAGAGCGCGCGCTGGGCGCCCAGGAGCGATTGCAGGGTGCGGGCCGCGAGGAGAAGGGCGGCGCTGCCAAGCAGGACGCGAGTGACGACAAGCGCCAGCCGGCCAGTTCTGCCGAGCGCAACCAGCCGAAGTCGAAGGATCAGGCCCAGGAATCTCGTGAGCCTTCGCGCGATCGCAACCGTGAGGCGGAGAGCCCGAAACCGGGACGCGACGGCAAGAACAGCGCCGAGACGAAGCAGGACAAGTCCGCGCCGCAGAAATCAACGGCCGAGTCCGAGAAGTCCAAGTCCGGCACGTCTGGCCAGCAGAACGAGCGCACGGGAGCTGCGGCCAACCAGAACGAGCGCAACCAGACCCAGCCGCCGCGCAACGCGGCCGAGCAGCAGCAGCCGGCGCAACAGAACAACCGACCGGCCACAGCGACCGACACGAACCGGACGGCCCCGACCAACAATGCGCAGACCGCGCCTGCCACTTCAGGCACGCAGACCAATCAAGCCAATCAGACGCCCCAGACCAACACGCAGGCCAATCAGCAGACCCAGGTGACGTCCGAGAAGCAGGTGCGGATCTCCGAAACGGTGAGCCGCGCACGCCTGGCGGAGCCGGAGCGTAATCTGAACATCTCGATCCGGGTCGGTGAAACCATTCCCTCGCGCGTGCGCCTCCACAGGCTTCCGCCCGAGATCGTCGCGATCGAGCCCGAGTATCGAGATTACGAATATTTCGCGACCGGCGACGACGTCGTCATCGTGGAGCCGCGGACGCATCGCATCGTCAGCCAGCTGCCCCGCGATCCCTCACGAGCCCGCGCCCAGATGAGTGGCGGCACCTCATCGAGCATGGCGGCCGCCGGGGGCGGCAATCTGAACTGCCAGATCATGCGGCGTGACGCCTCGGGTAATGTGGCCCAGGCAGAACCCTCGACCGTAGGCTCGACCGCGCGAGCGGACTCCCTGAGCGTGACTGTCCAGATGCCCGGCGGCGGCTCATCCGCGCCGATCGCCCTCGGCGCTCCCGCGGGCAACATCGTGGTCGCGACGCAAGGGCAGGGCGACTGCACGGTGACGATCGAGCCGCAGACACGCTAGCGCCGTGTCGGCATAACGACGCCAAAACGACTTCGCGCCGCACGGCTGATCAAGCCGGCGGCGCGAAATCACGTTCAAACTAGAAAGTCCCGAGGTCCGGAGTGCCTAGGAGTCCGGACCTCGTAACCTTGCCCCAGCCTTTGATCCCCCGCCCCATGTGGTCCCCCAACCCCGTGGTGCGCGATCAGAGGGTGATGCCCTTGGAAGGCCGCCGATCGATGTCCCGCGATGTACGCGACATCGGAATAGGATTCCATTCCGGATCACTACGGATTTCATCGCGCTTGAATTTTCGCGGCGCATGCGCCTGCACGCGCGATTGCCCGAAACCAATGCAAGCGCGCGAGCGCATGTGGCCCTGATCATGCCGGCACCGGCGACCACCATCGTCGTGACCACGCTGCCGGTCTCCGTGATCGGCGACTGGCTCGATCCCGAACTGCAATAATTCCGTCATGGCCGGGCTTGTCCCGGCCATCCACGACCTTTCCGCATCAAGAACGTGGATGCCCGGGACAAGCCCGGGCATGACGGCTGAGACCGCCGGTGCCCACGCGCCGGGAGCAGGGGAGCCCTGTCCGGCCCAAGTTCCCGTTGCGCGCGTTCCCCCCGTGCGCTATCCGGCCGGAAAGGCCTGAGGCGGCTTCGAAAATTTGCCCCGCCCTGCCAGCCAAACCGAGGACGGAAACCGCCATGCCAGCCTATCGCTCCCGCACCACCACCCACGGCCGCAACATGGCGGGCGCCCGCGGCCTCTGGCGCGCGACCGGCATGAAGGACGGCGATTTCGGCAAGCCGATCATCGCGGTCGTCAACTCCTTCACCCAGTTCGTGCCCGGCCACGTCCATCTCAAGGACCTCGGCCAGCTCGTCGCCCGCGAGATCGAGCAGGCCGGCGGCGTGGCGAAAGAGTTCAACACCATCGCGGTCGACGACGGCATCGCCATGGGCCATGACGGCATGCTCTACAGCCTGCCGTCGCGCGAGCTGATCGCCGACAGCGTCGAGTACATGGTCAATGCCCATTGCGCCGACGGCATGGTCTGCATCTCCAACTGCGACAAGATCACCCCCGGCATGCTGATGGCGGCGCTGCGGCTCAACATCCCTGCCGTGTTCGTCTCGGGCGGACCGATGGAGGCCGGCAAGGTCACCCTGCAGGGCAAGACCAAGGCGGTCGACCTGATCGATGCCATGGTCGCAGCCGCCGATTCCAAGGTCAGCGACGAGGACGTCAAGGTGATCGAGCGCTCGGCGTGCCCGACCTGCGGCTCGTGCTCGGGCATGTTCACGGCCAATTCGATGAACTGCCTCACGGAAGCCCTTGGCCTTGCGCTCCCCGGCAACGGCACGGTGGTCGCGACCCACGCCGATCGCAAACGCCTGTTCGTCGAGGCCGGCCACACCATCGTCGATATCGTGCGCCGCCAGTACGAGCAGGACGACGCTAGCGTGCTGCCGCGCAATGTCGCGAACTTCAAGGCGTTCGAGAACGCGATGACGCTCGACATCGCGATGGGCGGTTCGACCAACACGGTGCTGCATCTTCTCGCCGCCGCCCATGAAGGCGAGGTCAAGTTCACCATGCAGGATATCGACCGGCTGTCGCGCCGCGTGCCTGTCC
This sequence comes from Bradyrhizobium sp. GCM10028915, assembly GCF_042666195.1. NCBI lineage: Bacteria > Pseudomonadati > Pseudomonadota > Alphaproteobacteria > Hyphomicrobiales > Nitrobacteraceae > Bradyrhizobium > Bradyrhizobium sp. GCM10028915. The sequence goes on along the minus strand of NZ_JBHTFN010000044.1, from coordinate 862,907 downwards.
TTTGCAAGGTCGCGCCGTCGGTTGCCGACGTGCATGTCGAGGACGTGCATCGTGCCGGCGGCATCATGGGCATCCTGGGCGAGCTCGACCGCGCCGGCCTGATCGACACGTCGGTCTCGACCGTGCACGCGCCGACCATGAGCGACGCGCTGGAGCGCTGGGACATCAAGCGCTCCAGGAGCGAGTCTGTCCGCACCTTCTTCCGGGCGTCGCCCGGCGGCATCCCGACCCAGGTCGCCTTCAGCCAGGAGCGCCGCTACGACGAGCTCGATACCGACCGCGAGAAGGGCGTGGTCCGCAACCTCGAGCACGCCTTCAGCAAGGACGGCGGCCTCGCCGTGCTCTACGGCAATCTCGCGCAGGACGGCTGCATTGTGAAGACCGCCGGCGTCGACGCCTCGATCCTGAAATTCTCCGGCCCCGCCCGCGTATTCGAAAGCCAGGACGCCGCCGTGGAAGGCATTCTGGGCGGCAAGGTCGTTGCCGGCGAGGTCGTGGTGATCATCTATGAAGGCCCGCGCGGCGGTCCCGGCATGCAGGAGATGCTGTATCCGACCAGCTATCTGAAATCGATGGGCCTCGGCAAAGCCTGCGCGCTCGTCACCGACGGACGCTTCTCGGGCGGCTCGTCGGGCCTGTCGATCGGCCATCTGTCGCCGGAAGCGGCCGAAGGCGGCAACATCGGTCTGGTCAGGACCGGCGATCGCATCGCCATCGACATCCCGAACCGCAGCATCACGCTGGAGGTCTCCGACGAGGAGCTCGCCAGGCGCCGCGCCGTGGAAGAGGCGAAGGGCGATGCCGCATGGCAGGCGATCGGCCGCAAGCGCAACGTCTCGACCGCGCTTCAGGCCTACGCCGCGCTCACCACCAGCGCCGCGCGCGGCGCGGTGCGCGAGGTGAAGCGGCGCCCGAAGTAAGTGCGTCACGTGCGGGTGTGATCGCAAGCATCACGCATCGCGCATGGTCAACAAGTTCTGAACGGCGGGCGCGAGCCGGCCGTTTGCATTAAGGATGCCCCGATGAACTTCGGCAGCTCAGAATTTTGCGGCGTATACTGCCATCGATCTTCGCAAATCCGTTTCGGGCAATTGGGGCACCACAATAATGTCTCGCACTCTCGCTGTCGTTTTCTCAACAGTCGTCGCTGCGATTTCAATGACCGGCGCGGCTTCCGCCGGCTGCTACAATTGCTACACGCCGCCGCCGTGCACGACCTGCTACCAGCAGCAATACGTGCAGCCGCAATACCGCACCGTCGACGAGACCGTGATGGTGTCGCCCGGCTCCGTCGTGGCGCACCGCGCACCGGCGCAGTACCGCACCGTGATGGTGCCGCAGACCGTGATGGTGGCGCCGCCGAGCGTCCAGTACGAGCGCATCCCGCCGCAATACGCCACGCGCCAGCGCGTCGAGATGGTCCAGCCGGGCTATTCCTATTACGCCCCGGTGCAGATGAACTGTGCCTCCTGCGGGTACTGAGCCAAGCTAGCTTACGAAGAATTCAAGCGGCGCTCCCAACGGGGGCGCCGCTTTTCTTTGCAGCCAGCAAACGAGGCCCGGAAACGGAGGCGACTCCAAACCGGGCCTCGCAACCGGCGACGCCCTGGGAGATGTCGCCAGTGTCCGGGATCGCCGAGAGGGCATAGGGTAAGGGAACAGGCTGACGCTCGCCTGACAGATCCGACGTCGGGGAAGGGGCGGGCGCCAACTTCGCGTTGCCATGCGCCGTCGACTGCGTTAAGCGACAGCAATTCCGAACTTGGAAGGGTGGCCGAGTGGTTTAAGGCACCGGTCTTGAAAACCGGCGTGCCCGCAAGGGTACCGTGGGTTCGAATCCCACCCCTTCCGCCAAAACACCAGCAAAGACTTGTAGATTGGCTCCAGCGCACAATCGAACGTACAATCAGCGCGCGCTATCGCGAGCCCGACATTGAGTCAATCTGCCGCACGTTGGCGGCCCAGACTGACGATCCGGTAGAGCGCGCGGCGCTGCTGGAGATCGCCGGCAACTACAGGAAAGCCCCGCCATGTTGAGGCGGCGCGAAGGGCCGCCAGGTGAGGCAACAGGGGTCCTCTGAAGGGCCGAGACCCTACGGCGAATTGACTATCTATTCTTGCGGAACCGGCGCTTAGTAATTCCATCACCGGCCCATCACGGCATATATCGGTGACTGAGAGCCACGTGCTCCCGCCAAATACGCGGAGCCATCTATGGTCAAGCTCATCCCTTCTCTCACTGAACGCCTAACTCAAATGGCGAGCGCCGCTCGAACCCGGGCCGAAGCAACGCCTCCGGGGCCAAAGCGGGAAGCTCTTTTGAAGGCCGCGCAGCTCAGTGAGAACGCGCTGCATATTCAGCAATGGCTGAGCTCCACGAGCTTGCGAAAGCCAACGTAACGATGGGTTCGCAAAGGCCCGCCAGCGTGAACCGGCGCATACGGCCGCCAACTAAGGCAACGTACTTCTACGTGTTCCGCTTATAAATACACGCGCAAGGAACAAACGAAGATTTATTATTAGCGCAATCTGTTCTCGCCCGGAGAACAACGGGCCCGCCGTGAACCGGCGGGCCTGGAGGCTCAGGCTTCGCCCTTCGTCGGGGCAGCCATTGCGGCCAGATCCATCGCGACGGAAACTGAAATCACCGGATCGACATGGCGTAGGTGCGGCTGCCTGACGTCCTCAAAGACATAGATCATGCAAGCTTTGAGGCACAATTCGGCAAGGTCGCGGACCTTGACGTTCGCCAAGGCAAGTTGTGCGGCCTTGAAGGCGTCGCGCGCCTTCTGATGCGCATCGAAGACCGCATCATAGTTGATCTCGTCCATGTGCTTATCGTAGCGCCGGCAATACTTCTTGTGAGCGCGGTGGGCGCCCGGCTGCGGATTGGCTTTTTGCCATTCGCCGCAAGCCTTCCATACCCTTTGGAAGTCCGCAGCCGTCAGCTTCAAGGCCTCGTTCGCTTCATCGAGCTTGTAATAGGCCTCGCGCATTGCGTCGCCGCATTGGGAGCCATCGAAGGCAAGCTTTGGCACGCTGGCTGGAAGCGGCGAGGCCAGCGCTTCTAGAGGCATGCTGGCTACGGAGGCTGCTGCTGCGCCGACGAATACGTTCATGATTGATCGCCCGCATGGGGCGAGATCAGCACGACACCGACGAACTCCCGGCAATGGAGCGACTGTGCCGCGACCTGGTGGAGGAGAGCAGGGTGACAGGCGAGGCCGGCGCGCTGCTTAAGATGGCCGAAAACTTCGGCCGTGAGGTTGCGAGACTAACCGGGGATAGGACCGTAGATTGTTCTCGGCGCAGGTGGAAAAGACGAGCGATTCAGCGAGGTTGAGCGGGCACCCCTTCCGCCACCTCCTAGTCCAATAGTGCCCAATCCGTCTTTCTGTTTCGAAGAAGCGCTTGATCTAAAACGGTTGGGTTCGTTGCTTGGGCTTGGTGGCAGCGCGGGCTCCAGCAGCGTGCCCACGTGGTCTGGTGCCGCTCTCGGCGCCGGAGCGGGCGGCCTCTCCATTCCCATGTTCGCAAGCGGCACCAGTTCGGCCCCGGGTGTACTCGCCATGGTGGGCGAGAAAGGTCCCGAGCTGGTCAACCTTCCGCGCGGCGCGCAGGTTTTCAAGCCGTCAAGCGCGGAGAATGCTGGAGGATCAGAGCGGCCCTGCTGTGGTCATGCAGGACGGTGTGCTGGGAGTAGCTGCCGAACTTGTGGACTGGCCGCTCCGCCGCTACGATTTGCGGCATGGGACAGACCAAAAAGCTGATCGATTGCCACGACTGTGACCACCCGGTTTCACCGAGTGCGTCGGCCTGTCCAAATTGCGGCTCGAAGGTGCCGTTCGGTCCTCCCATTCTTCACCGCAAAAGGCCCCCGATCTATAACATCGAGGCGCGCAACGACCGCAACATGGTCGTCTTTGCCGTGACGCTGGGAGGCTTAGGCGCAGCTTACGGATTTGCGAAAAGCGCAGGGCCGCTTAGCGCTGCGCTGCTGGTCACATCGTACGGCATGCTGGGTGTGTTGGTGGGCGTCCCGCTTGCGGCGTTGTTCAACGTCACGCGCCGGCTGTGGCGGTAGCGACCTCCGGAATCTGGGAAGTCTACGTACCAGCCCAGCGTCGCTCCCGGCGCTCTGATCCGCAATGAGCATGGGGGCTGGTAAGGAAGCGGTGCCATTTCCACACCCGAGTGAACCATCCGGCCACCTCGAATTCCGGTAGTCTTACGGAATCCTTTTTCGGAACACGGTGTTCTACTGTGAGAACACCGGCGAGATTTAAGTACCAGTTTGTAATTTGACCGGGATGGCCGCAGTGGGGGCTGGAACCACCCTGCGGCCTTTCGCTTTAGCGAAACCCATTTCTAAGTTGAGCCGTACCGTCTCGGAGGCGAAGTCGGCGGAGAATTCGTGAGCATTCAAATCATTATAGCCGCCATGTTGGAGCGCGAGCTAGCGGCGCGCGGCGTGCAATCGTTGGGACCTTCCGATTGCATAGAGATCGTCGAGAACCTGCTTGAGCGCTTGAAAGATCTGGATCGGGAGTTAGCTGCGCGAGGCGCAACGCGGCGGTAGGCTGATGGAGAGACGGCCCCGGGTTGGAGGGGCCGGGGACTGGTTAGACCGAGGCCGCTACGCGGGAGCTTTGGCATTCTCTTGTTCACGATGCAGGTCCGCAGGAGTCGCAGTCGATCGCGGATCGACATTTGCGATTGCGGTCTGGCAGGCGAGCAATCCGGTCATCGGGACGCGTCGCGCCGTGAGCACGATGAGCTTTAGATCGTCTTCCGGTGTCCAATGGTCAGTGCGTATTTGTCCGCTCCAGGCTCAAGATGCTGAGGCCAGTCAATTGCCGTGCAGAACAAGCCGCGTCGCTCGATTTCCCGTGCAAGAGCTTCCGCGCGCAGCCTCGCTGGCAATCCGACAAAACGCGCGCCGGCTAGCCTATCTGCTTGCACCTCTTGGCGAATGAACTCGTGCATCCGCAGAATGAAGTGGTCAGAGAGGCCTTCGAATTCGCTCATGCCAGCCAATCGCGGCAGTCAAAGATATAGGCAACCAGAAAGGTGGATGGCTGCCAAGCGATGAACCCAATCGCCTCCAGCGAAACAGCTGTGGCCAGGAGGGCTACAGCGCTGAAGGTGAGGGGAATGACGAGATCAAAAAAGTTGTGGGGCTCGTCTGCATCTGCAGTTTGAAATGCGGTTCTATTGGACATTCGAGTATTCCTCTATTCGAGGTCATATCGAGTTCGACGCTCTCAGCCAAACGTTCGCTGGGGTTAACCTGACCGCTAAACCTTAACAGCGGGTCCAGTCCCTATGTGTCGCGGCACAAAACCGATCGACGGCCTTGATCAGTGCGTCCTTCAATCCACCACTCTGCTGCGGCTAACCTCAACAAGCGCAGGGATCAAAGCCGGCTGGCTGCAAGCTCGAAATACTGTGAACACGACGCCGCCGCCAAAGCCAAGGCGCTCACGCAACCCCGTTCGGCTTGTGGTGGTCTGCTCCCGACAGTGATTTGTCAGTTGCGGTGGAAATCGAGCGAGTGCGCGATTGTAGTGAAGCCTCGTCTCTGCATTCTATGGTCAGTGCCGCGAGGTCGTGCACCGCACGTAGAAGGAGTGAGGTCCGTTCGAAAAAAGTCGAAGATCAATACAGTTGACAAGAGACCCCTTCCGCCGGTCTATCCGACCGGGTTCTATCCGTCGGGTTTACCCGGACAGGTGATCGGTGAATCAGACATCCAATCCAGCTGCACTCGACAAGCTGAAGCTCCGCATTCAGGCGTTGCGTTCCAAGACCATCGCCAATGGCTGCACTGAGGACGAGGCGCTGTCTGCGGCCGCCAAGGTCGCCGAACTGCTGGATCGCCACGATTTGTCGCTGTCCGACGTCGAACTGCGGGCGTCGCCGTGCGAGCGGAAGGTCTACGAGACTTTTCGCAAGAAGCGAATTCCCCTGGACGACTGCATCGGGGCGATCGCTCGTTTCTGCGATTGTCGGGTCTGGCGCGAGAAGAACACGGCCGGCGAGAGCAGCTATGTGTTCTTCGGCCTCGGCGCGGACATCGAGGTCGCGCATTATCTGGCCGAATTGATCGACGGCGCCGTCCGCGCCGAGCTCGGCCGCTTCAAGACCTCGGTCGACTACAGCAGGTTCCGGCACCAGGAGCGGCATCTGGCCAATGCCTCCTTCGCGCTCGGGATGGTGGGGTCCATCGCGGACAGGCTGGTGGCGATCAAGGCCAGTCGCGATCAGATCAACGAAAGCACCGGCCGCGGGCTGGTGGTTCTCAAGACGTCGGTGGTCGATGCGGAGTTCGACAAGCTCGACCTGAAGATGCGGACCCAGCGCAGCAGCAGCCGGATGGTGTCGATGACGGCCTATGAAGCCGGCGGCGCCGCCGGCGCGTCGCTGGCCATCAATCCCGGGCTTGCAGGGTCGCAGTCAAGGACCGCTCCCAAAGGGAGCTGAGCGCGTCGGGGGAGGGCGTGCAGCGTCACCGTCATTGCAGTTCAGTCGATCGACTTCTCGAGCTTCTGGGCTGCCCGGAAGTCGTCCATGTGCTGCAGGTTGGGCCCATACGCAGCCTCCTTGGTCAGCAGGTGGTAGATCCGGGCCACGACGATTTGCAGATGTTTCATTCGTCCGCGCGGCATCGCCCGGGCCTTGCAAAGGGCTCGGACCGCGTGCGCTCGGAAATAATCAAAAGCGTCTGACATCGCGGACTCAACGTCCCGCGAAACGATTGGTTCTTGGATTGGTCCTCGTTCGCGCGCCCCAAAGCGCCTCCAGGAACGCTGTCGAATGGGAGAATTTAGCTCGTCACGAAGCTATGGGATGGGCGAGGTATGTTCTTCTTTTTCTCGAACCGGCTGGGATGTCTCGGCTCGCTGCTGGTCTCCGGGTTGATCACTCTCGCGCTGCTTGTTCTGTTCGGGATCGTTCGGTTCTAACCGCCCGCGGGTTCAGGAACCTGGCCCTCGCTGACCCGTTGTTGGCACTCTCGTCCAGCCATGGAGGGCGCCCTTGGAAAGTACGATCATCGGAGAATTCGACACGCGCCGCGGCGCCGAGCTTGCGGTTGAGCATGTCGTGCAGGAATGCGGCGTGCCGCGAAGCGACGTCTTCGTCCAGCCCGTCGGTGGCGCGAACACGTCGGGGACACGCCCGGCCGGTCCTGACGCCAAGGCCGCGCCTGCGCCGGAGGGACACCAGAAGCTGGAAGGCCGGATCGAGGTCTCCGTGGATTTTCACGGCGATGCGCCTGAGAAGATCGCGGACGCCTTGAAAGGCGCAGGTGCGAAGACTGTCCGAACCAAGTAGCGGCAATGGGCGACTGTGGCGCCGGAATCCGCGCACGCTGGAACGGCCACTCTGGTTCTGAGTCGGGGAACCCCTTGCGCGGTCAGTGCGTTTCAACGCGAACGCAGATTGCGAGGTCTCCCTGCTTCAGAGCTCATCGACCCTGATCCCCGGCGACACCGTCTGGCGGCGGTGCGAGGCGCGGCGTGTGGCGGTTCTGAACGATGCTGCCGCTTATTTCGCGGCCCTGCGGCAGACCCTGCTGCAGGCGCAGGACCTCGTCTATATCGTCGGGTGGGATATCCATAGTGAGACCAGGCTGGTCGGCGAGTCCGGGCGAGCGGATGATGGCTTGCCGGAGCAACTCGGCCCATTCTTGCGCGCGCTGGTCCACCGCCGTCCCAGCTTGCACATCAACATTCTCGTCTGGGACTTCGTCTCGTTCTACGCCTCCGAGAGGGAATGGAATTCCGCGGCCAAATTTACCGCCGACACAGATGGCCGCGTCCGGTTTCACCTGGATGCCACGCTTCCCTTTGGGTCGGCCCAACACCAGAAGATCGTCTGTGTCGATGGTTCACTGGCGTTCGTCGGCGGGCTCGATCTGACGATCAGGCGTTGGGACACCAGTGATCATCGCGCCGATCACGCATCGCGCTGTGATCCCCAGGGCAAGCCATACCTGCCGTTTCATGATGTTCAATGCGTGGTCGATGGGGATGCGGCGGCGCAGTTGTTCGACCTCGTGGAGCAACGCTGGCGCGCGGCGGGCCAACAAATTGATGATCGGCGCCCGCTGAAAAGCTTGCGCTGGCCGGCGATTGTGCCGGTCGAGGCTGAACATATTCCGGTGGGTATCGCCAGGACCGAGGTGGTTTGTCCGGCAGGTTCGACGCTCCGGGAGGTCGAACGCTCGCTGATTGCAGCGATGCGGTCCGCGACGAAATTCGTGTACATCGAGAACCAGTTCACCAGCGCCACCAAGATCGCGCGCGAATTGGCGGAGCAGATGCTGCGCGTGCCTTCGCTTCGGGTTCTGATCGTCACCCCAAAACTGCACTCCTCATGGCTGGAATCCCAAGCGATGCAGAACGGCCGGGGCGCTTTCATCGATTGCTTCAGTTCGGCCGGCGTCGCCGATCGCATCCGCTTCGTCTACCCGGTCTCGGGGAACGGGGATACGGAAGCGGCCGTGATGGTGCACAGCAAGCTCATGATCGTCGACGATCGGATCTTGAGGATCGGTTCGGCCAATTTGAACAATCGATCGATGGGTGCCGATAGCGAATGTGACCTGATCTTCGAAGCCGCATCAGACGAGCATCGGGAGTTCATCGCCTCGGTCCGCCGTCGCCTGATCGCCCATTTCTGCGGTCTCGATGAACAGACCGTCGCGCAAAACGAAGATCGTCTTTTTGCGCTCCTGGACGACGTCGCAAGCGGGACGAAGGCGCTGCGGGACGTTGAATCCTCGGTCCTGACCAGCGCTCTGGCCACGATGGTTCAGCCGGTGGCGGACCCTGAGGCGCCTCTTCATCTGGAGCGGGCGGCATCGCGGATGTGGAGCACGAAGACGATCATCGGGATGGTCTCGATCGCCGTGGCGCTTTTTGGACTGGCGATGGCCTGGTCCTACACGTCGTTGAGCGATTTCGCCGACGCGGGCCGGATGTCGACGCTTCTGTCTGCCTATTCGCAGTCCGTTTGGGGTCCGCCATTCGCGATTGCAGCTTTCGTCGTCGGCGGGTTGGTCGTGTTTCCGGTTCTCGTGCTCATTGCGGCGACTGCTGCCGCACTGGGACCATGGCTAGGCTTCGTCACCGCCATGACGGGGGTCGTGCTCAGCGCCTTTATCCTGTTTGCGATCGGACGGGCACTCGGGCGCGAACGCCTCCAGCGTTTGCTCGGACGACGTACCGCGCGCATCCAGGAACGTGTTGTCGGCAAGGGGATTCTGGCTGTCGTCGTCATCCGGATGATCCCGATCGCGCCGTTCTCAGTGGTGAATGTCGTGGCTGGCGCGAGCACGCTGCCTCTGCGTGACTTCCTGGTCGGAACGCTGCTCGGCATGACGCCCGGCATTCTCGCCATGGCAGTTTTGGGGGCTCAGATCGCTGATCTCGCCAGGAACGCGTCCTGGGTCAACATGTTGCTGCTCGCACTGGCGTTCCTGGGCTGGCTCGCGATCTGCGCCGGCGCGCAATTCGTCGCGACGTGGCTCGCCGGGAGGCGCTGATGCGCTTCATGACGTGGAATGTGCATGGCACCTTCAATCTCAATCCGAAGTTCGATCTGGAAGGGATCTGTTCCATCATTCGCAAATGGGCTCCCGATGTCGTCGCGCTTCAGGAGGTGGATTCGCGATCGCGATCGGACGATCCGTTTGCGAAGCTGGCGAGCGTCGTCGGCGATCACGGTGTTCACGCCAAGTCGATCGTCACGGCCGATGGCGACTACGGCCAGACGCTCCTGAGCCGCTTTCCATTCTCCGGCCCGCCCGAGATCGTCGACGTGTCGTATCGTGAGCGGGAGCCGCGCCGAGCGATCGCCGCGGGACTGCTGACACCGGTTGGCGATGTTCGCGTGGTGGCCACGCATCTCGGCCTGAGCATCCACGAGCGCCACGCGCAGGCTCAGGCGCTGGTGAGCCTGGTGAAACCTGGAAGGACCGTCGTCCTCGGGGATTTCAACGACTGGTTCTGGATCAAATCGGTGCGGCGCGTGCTCGCGCAGGTCTGCCCAAACCGTACGCGGCTGCGAACTTTCCCGTCGCATTTGCCCCTGCTGCGGCTTGACCGGATCTATGCGACGTCCGACAGCCCGATCGGGAAGGTTTGGACCGACGAAGGCGCGAGGGCCTATTCAGACCATTTGCCTGTTATTGCAGATATCGAGATCCCTGCGGGGTCAAACGCATCGAAAGTGCGATAAAAAAAGTGCTGTCTGCAGAAGGACTTGGCTACTGTGCATGGGGTTGTTTTCGCACATTATGCAGTCGGCCCGCAGTGCCGCTCAGCGGGACCACGAGGAACTCTTTCCTCACCTCAGCATTATCTGGCCATGACGGAAGACATTTCCTACCGGCGCAAGCCCTTGACTCCCGAGCAGCGGCAGGCGCGCGATGCGACACGCCGTGTCGAAGCCGAAAAAGCCATGCGCGATCATGAAGCTGCGCAGAAGGCGTTTTATGCCAACAAGGAACGGCTGAGGGCCGAACGGTTGGCACGTGAACAGACGGAGGCGAAGGGCTGACCGTACGCGGTCGCCCCGTCAAGGATGTCCTTGCCCGCGAGCGCCGGTCTCAGTGCCGGTGAGGGATGCGGGTCACGCTCAACGCCTGCTTCAGCGCCTGAACGGCACTTGCGAAAGGTCTGCGAGGCGATTGCGCCTCGATCGCTTCCGCTGCGACGCGACAATCGTCAGCGACCTTGAGCAACCCGCTTCGCGCGAGGTCCATGGTGGAGAGGGCTGCCTGCTCCAGGCAGACCCGTTCAAGCCGTCGAAACTCCCGCAGTTCTTTGTTCATGCGTCAGCTCTCGATGTCCCCGGCCATGCGGCGCTGAGTCTGCTTAATGAACAGTAAACATCTCTGCCTAGCCAGGTTGGCTGGCGTAGAGCTGGTGGGTGCCTTGGGCACGCCCAGCGGGCTTGACGGCGTTTGGCTTCCGCCGGAAGCTTCCAACGACCCTGATTTGAACCACGGAGACGTTCGCTTCCAGCCAGTCCGATCCCGATCAGCGAAAAACGAAATGGAGCTGACCATGACCACGTTCGACAAGCGCGAGCAGGGCTTTGAGGCCAAATTCGTCCACGACGAGGAGCTCATGTTCAAGGCCACGGCGCGGTCCAACAAGCTGCTCGGGCTCTGGGCCGCAACCCAGCTCGGCCTCAGCGGCGATGCCGCGGCCGGCTATGCGACGGCGTTGGTGACGGACCATCTGGAGAACCACTCGATGGACGAGATCCTCGACAAGGTGGCAGGCGATCTTGCCGCCAAAGGCGTCGCGCGCGAACAGGTCGCAGCCAGGCTTCAGGAATGCATGCACCAGGCGTTGCAGCAACTCGAAGCGGACAAGTGAAAGCAGGCCGGCCCTCGACGGCTGGGATCGGGAGGCGGGTGGTGTCTTGCGGAATATCTTGCGGAGTATCTTGGAGCAGCTTCCGCAAATGGGCCAGCGCGATCGCACTCGCTGCTACGATCCTGGTCGGCTGCTGCGGCGCTGAGGTATCGGCCACGCCGCTGACGCCATTTCGCTACGAGGCGCAGGCGCAGCGTCACTGCCCGCACGACCGGGTTGTCTGGCTCGATTTCAGCAAAGGTGTCTATTACGGCAAAGGCCAGAAGCGGTACGGCCAGGGTTTTGACGGCAGCTTCGTCTGCCTGAGCGAAGCCCGTGACAGTCTCTATCGGCGTTCGCTGCTTGGACTGCGGTAAGCGTATTGTTCGGGAAGTGCTGGGTGCTCAGGCGAAGGCCAATGCCACGAGGCTGGAGCACAGCAGGACCAGACCACCGGCGGTCAATGCCAGGAAGCCATCGGATACGAGGTCATGGTTGCGCATGGGACACCTGCCGCTCTCGTCTGCGATGCTCGATCGGATCGATTAAAAATGTCCGAACGCGCCGTCTTGAAAGGGTGATGCTTGCCGTCCGCGCGAGTGCCTCAGGCCCTCGTGCGGTAACCTTCAAACGCATGGGCCAGGAAGATCCCCGCGCTTACCAAACCCATCAGTGCCGAAACCGTCTCGATCATCGTCTCATTCCATTCCGCCCTGCACGCGAGAAAACGCGGGCGGCCTTGCACAGTCAAAAGAATTCCAGTGAGCGGCGCGACAATGGGGGTGGAGTGAGGATTTGGCGCAACAGAATGTCCAGGCGTGGCACAGAGCAGGGCACCGGCGCCCCGTAGTTCAACGGGGCGAGCGCATACCCCCTGTTTACCATCCCGGCGTGAACGCCGTGCGCTCCCCATTTCCGCCGTGTTCGGGTTGCGTTATCGTTACCACTTCCGACGCGGTGGTGGGCCGCCTCGGAGCAAAGGACCGGACAGCGCTATCCGTAGCCAAAGCGGGTTAGGTACGCCTCCGGCAAAGTGGTATTTGGGGCGAATGGGGATCCGACGGTCAGATTCGGTTTTGCGGGCCGCGCGCGCTGCTGCGATGGCCGCGACCTGCCTTGCGCTCGCCAATTGCGCCTCCTCCAACAAATTCGCCAGCCGGGTCGATCCGAAATACGGCGTGTCCTCGAGCCCCCGGGTCGTGGCTTTGGGCGATCCGGTCCCGAAGGGCGGCGGCGCCTATCGCGTCGGCAAGCCCTATGTGGTGGGTGGCCGGACCTATGTGCCCGAAGAGGACGTCAACTACCGCGCCGAGGGCATGGCGTCCTGGTACGGCGACGATTTCCACGGCCGCCTGACCGCCAATGGCGAGGTGTTCGACATGGGCTCGCTGACCGCGGCGCATCCGACCCTGCCGATGCCGTCCTATGCGCGGGTCACCAACGTCTCGAACGGCAAGTCGCTGATCGTCCGCGTCAATGACCGCGGGCCCTATCACGGCAACCGGCTCATCGACGTCTCGAACAAGGCCGCCGAACTGCTTGAATTCAAAGGCAATGGGATCGCCAAGGTCCGTGTCGAGTATGTTGGCCGGGCGCCGCTGGAAGGCTCCGACGACCGCCAGCTGATGGCCACCTTGCGCACCGGGACCCCGGCGCCATCGCCGTCGATGGTCCGGGTCGCCTCCGCGAGACCCTTCGTGCCGGAGCTGCCATCGTCGAACCGCGGCGCCATGCGCGGCGAAGTTCCGACGCCGGAGGGACGGCCCTACAATCTCGGCAACACCTCCGCCGACATGGCTTCACTCAGTGCGACCTCGGAAATGTCGGCCTCGAGCCGCAACCGGGGCCGGGCGCTCCAGAACGCGCGCGCCGTGTCCTATGACGGGGACGGCCGCTATGCGACCGAGAGCGCTCCGTCCGGCGCCTACGCCTCGGACGGCGCTGCCGAGGCCCGCGGCATCCTGAGCGGCCGCGGCCTCTACTGAGCCGCGCTTTCCTTCAGGAAACTCATCAGCGCCGCATTCACCTCGTCGGGCCGCTCCTGCTGGACCCAATGGCCGGCGCCCTCGATGATCAGCTTTCGCTTCAGATTGGGCAGCACGCGCTCGAGTTCGTTGACGCGCTTGGCTCCGATCAGGCCGGTGATGACGGCGTCTTTCGAACCGGCAATGAAGAGCGACGGCTGATGGATTTGCGCGTCCTGCCAGGGCGCCGTCAGCTCCCAATTGCGATCGAGGTTGCGATACCAGTTCAGCCCGCCGCGGAAGCCGGACTTGCGGAAGGTTTCGGTGAAATAGGCAAGGTCAGTCTCGGTGAGCCAGGCCGGCAGAGGCTCCTCCGGGTTGCCGTGGCCGAGGAATCCCTTGCCCTCCAGCACGAACATGGCCGCGGAGGGATCGGCAAGGCCGCGCCCGCCGAGCACGATGCGCATGGTGCGCGCGACGTCACGCTGGAATTCGGCTTCGGCAACGCCCGGCGCCTGGAAGTACTGCCAATAGAAATTGGTGATGCCGCCCTGGCGCAGGAGATCGAGCGGCTTGCCGCGGCCGCGGAACGGCGGCGGCACGCTTAGCCCGGCGACCGCCGTGAAGATGTCGGGCCGGAACAGCGCCGCGTGCCAAGCCACCGGTGCACCCCAGTCGTGGCCGACCACCATGGCCTTGCTCTCGCCAAGCGCCTGCACGAGGCCGACGATATCGCCGACCGTGTCGAAGATCGAATAGGCCGTCGCCTCGGGCGGCGCTGAGCTCTGGCCATAGCCGCGCATGTCGGGGGCGACGACGCGAAACCCGGCCTGCGCCAGCGCCGGGATCTGGTGGCGCCAGGAGTAGGAGAGTTCCGGCCAGCCGTGGCACAGCACCACCAGCGGCCCCTGACCGGCTTCGCGGATGAACAGGTCGATCCCGTTGGCCTTGATCACGCGGGTGGATGACATCGCTTTTCCGCCTTGTTTCAGGGGTTTGGTCAGAAAATCTGAGGTGCCACGATAGGGGCGGGACGAGAATCGTGCAATCTCGGGACAAGCGGCCACCCCGTGTTGTTTGCACCGGCTCCAACTGTTAGAACGCCGCTCTCAGGGCTTGGCCATGGAATTTCATCTTTCCTCGTTTAGGCGCACCCGGTTTACCGCCGGAGCGCTGGCGCGCGGGCTGATCGCGACGGCTCTGGTGGCGGCCATTGGCTGGAGCGGGGCGCTCTACGCCGCCAACCAGAGCGTCCAGGGCGCCAAGAAAACAGATGATTCCGGCTTCGACGGCGACGCCCCGACCGCGATCCTGATCGAGGCCTCCAGCGGCAGTGTGCTGTTCGAGAAGAACGCCGACGAGCTCCGCGCGCCCTCGAGCATGATGAAGCTGATGACCGCCGAGGTCGTCTTCAACGCCATCAAGAAGGGCGACATCAAGCTGACCGACGAATACCGGATCAGCGAGAACGCCTGGCGCAAGGGCGGCGCACCCTCCGGCGGCTCGACCATGTTCGCCGCCATCAACAGCAAGGTCACGGTCGACGATCTCCTGCACGGGGCGATCATCCAGAGCGGCAACGACGCCTGCATTGCGCTGGCCGAGGCCATGGCGGGCAGCGAGCGGATTTTCGCCGCCGACTTCATGACCAAGCGAGCTCGCGAGCTTGGCCTCACGAAATCGACCTTCGGCAATTCCAACGGCCTGCCGGACCCCGCCAACAAGATGACGGTGCGCGAGCTCGGCATTCTCGCCCGGCACATCATTCTCGACTTCCCCGAATTCTACAAACTGTTCGGCGAGAAGGAATACACCTGGAACAAGATCCGCCAGCCCAACCGCAATCCGCTGCTCAATTCGATGGAAGGCGCCGACGGTCTGAAGACCGGCTACACCAAGGAAGGCGGCTACGGCATGGTCGGCTCGGCGGTGCAGAACGGCACGCGGCTGATCGTCGTCATTAACGGGCTGGAAGACCCCGACGATCGCGCGACCGAAGCCAAGAAGATGCTTGAATGGGGTTTTCGCAATTTCGAGACCCGCACCCTGATCGCGGCCGATCAGCCGGTCGGCTACGCCAAGGTGTTCGGCGGCGAGAGCCGCTCGGTCAAACTGGTCGCCAAGACGCCCGTGAAGGTGATGGTGCACAAGAACGGCAGCGACAAGCTGATCGCGCGCGTCGTCTATAACGGCCCGGTGCGCGCGCCGGTCGAGGCCGGGCAGAAGGTCGGGCTGGTCAGGGTCTGGCGCAGCGGCAACATCGCAGTGGAGACGCCGGTCTATGCCGCTGACGCGATCGGCACCGGCTCGACCGTGCGCCGCGCGATCGACGGCGCCAGCGAGCTGGTGATCGGCATGTTCCGTGCGGGCGCCGAGAAGCTCTGATCATGAGTGAAAGCGCGGTAAAGTGGCCGTCCGGACGCGGGCGTTTCGTCACCTTTGAAGGCGGCGAGGGGACGGGCAAGTCGACCCAGATCAAGAAGCTCGCCGACCGTCTCAAGGCCGCCAGGATGCGTATCCTCGTCACGCGCGAGCCGGGCGGCTCGCCGGGCGCCGAGATCATGCGCCATCTGGTGCTGTCAGGCATGGGCAAGCTGCTCGGACCCGAAGCCGAGACGCTGCTGTTCGCGGCCGCCCGCGACGATCATGTCCACACCGTGATCCAGCCAGCGCTCAACCAGGGCACGTGGGTGCTGTGCGACCGCTTCGCCGACTCGACGCGGGCCTATCAGGGCAGCCTCGGCCGCGTGCCGGCCGCGCTGATCAACGCGATGGAGCGGGTCACGATCGGCGATCTCAAGCCGGACCTCACCATCATCCTCGACCTGCCGGTCGAGATCGGCCTGCAGCGCGCGGCCGCGCGCCGCGGCAGCGGCACGCCGGACAGGTTCGAGGCCGAGAAGCTCGGTTTCCATCAGGGCCTGCGCGAAGCCTATCGCAAGATCGCGTCGGACGATCCCGCGCGCTGCGTGCTGATCGACGCCAATTCCGATCCCGACACGGTTGCCGGACGCATCTGGATCGCGATGCGTGATCGCCTGCTCCCGACGCCGGCAACGGTGGTGTCCATATGAGCCCGCGTCAGACCGAGCGCGAAACTGCCATGTCTCATCCGCGCGAGACGAGCGTTCTGTTCGGCCATCGCGAGGCCGAGACCGCGCTGCTCGCCGCCTATGGCAGCGGGCGCATCCCGCACGCCTGGCTGATCGGCGGGCCGCAAGGCATCGGCAAGGCGACGCTGGCGTATCGGATGGCGCGCTTCGTGCTCGCTCACGGCCAGCCGCTGGCGCCTTCCGTGCAGCGCGCCGAAGACCTCGCCATCAATCCCGATCACGCCGTGGCACGGCAGGTTGCTGCGAGTTCGCACGGTGGCCTGCTGACGCTGGAGCGCACCGCCAACGACCGCGGCGTAATGCGCACCGTGATCACCGTGGACGAAACGCGCGAGACGATCGGTTTCTTCGGCTCGACCGCGACAGCCGAAGGCTGGCGCGTCTGCATCGTCGACACCGTCGACGAGCTCAATCCGAATGCCGCCAACGCGCTGCTGAAAATTCTCGAGGAGCCGCCGCAGCAATCGCTGTTCCTGCTGGTGAGCCACGCGCCGGCGCGCGTGCTCGCCACGATCCAATCGCGCTGCCGCAAGCTGCGTCTCCGCGCGCTCGCAACCGACGACGTGATTGCTGCAGCCGCAACCGCTGCCGATCTCGACCCGAACGATCCGGCGTTGCGCGAGGCGGCGGAGGCGTCCGAGGGCAGCGTCGCGCGGGCGCTGACGCTGCTCGGCGGTGACGCCCTGAAGCTTCAGCAGCGCACGGCCGCGCTGCTGGCGCGACTGCCGCAGGTCGATCCGCGCGAATTGCATACGCTCGGCGATTCGCTGGGCACCAGCGACCGCGTTGCGCTTGCCGCCTTCATCGACGGCATCGATCGCTGGATCGCGGAACGCCTGCACGCCGACGAGGCCAATGCCAACCAGAACCTGCCGCGCCTTGCGCGCCTAGCTGAGGTATGGGAAAAGATCGTCCGCGCCGCGCGCGACACCGAAACCTATAATCTGGAGCGAAAGCCCTTGGTCTTCTCGGTGTTCGGCTGGCTGGCGGACGCAACGCGCTAGAGCATGATCCGGAAAAGTGTGCAGCGGTTTTTCCGATAGGATCGTGCTCAAGACAATAAACTAACGCAGGTTCGTTTCCCAATTTCGAGAAGCCGGTAAAGGAATTCGTCGTGGCAGCGCGAGCTAAGAAAATCGCTAAGGGCAAGAGCAGCAAGAAGAAGGCTGCCACCAAGGTCGTCAAGAAAGGCGCGAAGAAGGCCGTGAACGCGCGCGCGCGCAAAGCTGCTAAGAACGTCAAGAAAGCCACGAAGACCAAAAAGACGGCCGCCAAAAAAACCGGGAAGAAGAGCGCCGCGAAGACGGCAAAGAAGGCAGCGAAGAAGCAGGTCGTCGCCAAGAAGACGGTGAAGACAGGAACCAAAAAGCCAGCCAAGGCTTCGGCGAAGAACAAGGCCTCGGCGAAAAACAAGGCCCCGGCGAAGAAGATAGCCAAGACGGCGAGGGTGGCTGCGCCCGCAGTGACCGCCGCACCAGCTCCTGTCGCGACGCCGCCGAAGACTGCGAAGCCCGATGTATCGAAACCCAAGGCCCCGCGCGCGCCGAAGTCCATCGCAGCGCCGCACGCCAACACGCCCGTGGCCGTCCCCGCGCGCGACAACGTCTTCTACATCACGACTGCGATCGCCTATCCCAATGGCAGCCCGCATATCGGCCACGCCTATGAGGCGATCGCGACCGATACGTTGGCGCGCTTCGCGCGACTCGACGGCAAGGATGTGTTCTTCCTGACCGGCACCGACGAGCACGGCCAGAAGATGGTTCAGACCGCGGCCGGCGAAAAAATGTCCGTCTCGGAGCTCGCCGCCCGCAATGCCGGCCGTTTCAAGCAAATGGACGAGCGCCTGAACGTGTCGTTCGACCGCTTCATCCGCACCACCGAGGAGCAGCATCACCGCTCCAGCCAGGAGATCTGGCGGCGCATGGAAGCGAACGGGGATATCTATGCCGACATCTATGCCGGCTGGTATTCCGTGCGCGACGAAGCCTATTACGCGGAGGACGAGACGCGCCTGAACGAGGACGGCGTGAGGCTAGGGCCGCAGGGCACGCCGGTCGAATGGGTCGAGGAGAAGAGCTACTTCTTCCGCCTGTCGGCCTATCAGGACAAGCTGCTCAAGCTGTACGAGACGCAGCCCAATTTCATTGGGCCCGACTCTCGCAAGAACGAGGTGGTGAGCTTCGTCAAGGGTGGCCTGCGCGACCTCTCGATCTCGCGCACGACGTTCGACTGGGGTGTCAAGGTGCCCGGCGACGAGGATCACGTGATGTATGTCTGGGTCGACGCGCTCACCAACTACATCACCGGCGTCGGCTTCCCCGACGAGAGCGACAACAACTGGCGTTATTGGCCTGCCGACGTGCACATCATCGGCAAGGACATCATCCGCTTCCATGCGGTGTACTGGCCGGCTTTCCTGCTGTCGGCCGGGATCCCCCTCCCGAAGCGGGTCTATGCCCATGGCTTCCTGTT
Source organism: Bradyrhizobium sp. GCM10028915 (assembly GCF_042666195.1). Taxonomy (NCBI): domain Bacteria; kingdom Pseudomonadati; phylum Pseudomonadota; class Alphaproteobacteria; order Hyphomicrobiales; family Nitrobacteraceae; genus Bradyrhizobium; species Bradyrhizobium sp. GCM10028915. The sequence goes on along the minus strand of NZ_JBHTFN010000044.1, from coordinate 843,983 downwards.
CAGCAGGGGCGAGAAGATGTCGAAGTCGGTCGGCAACGTGGTCGATCCCTTTAACCTCGCCGACCAGTACGGCGTCGACCAGATGCGCTATTTCTTTCTGCGCGAGGTGCCGTTCGGCCAGGACGGCAACTACAATCACGAGGCCATCGTCGCGCGCATCAATGCCGATCTCGCCAACGATCTCGGCAATCTCGCGCAGCGCTCGCTGTCGATGATCGCGAAGCAGCTCGGCGGCGTGCTCCCGGAGCCCGGCGAATTCAGCGATAACGACAAGGCGATCCTGTCACAGGCTGACGACATGCTCGCGGCGTCCCGCGAAGCGATGGCGACGCAGCAAATCCATCACTGGCTCAATGCCGTGTGGGCCGTGGTCGCGGAAGCCAACCGCTATTTCGCGGGCGAAGCGCCGTGGGCGCTCGCCAAGACCGATCCTGTCAGGCAGAGGACGGTGCTCTACGTCACCGCCGAAGTCGTGCGCCAGATCGCAATCCTGGCCCAGCCGGCGATGCCGACGGCCTCGGGATTGCTGCTGAACAGCCTCGGTATCCCCGAAGCGGAGCGCAACTTCGCCGCGCTTGGTGGCGCAACGCGCATCGCGCCCGGTACGACGCTGCCCGCGCCGACGCCGGCCTTCCCCCGCTATATCGAGCCGGCAGCCTAAAGGCGTTCGCACCATGCTGGTCGACAGCCACTGCCATTTGGATTTTCCGGATTTTGCGGAGGATCTCGACGGGATCGTGTCGCGGGCGCGAGCGGCCGGCATCGGCCGCATGGTCACGATCTCGACGCGGGTGAGGAAACTGAACCAGCTTTTGGCCATCTCCGAGCGCTATGACGACGTCTATTGCTCGGTCGGCACCCATCCGCATAACGCTGATGAAGAAGACGGCATCGCGCCGGACGAGCTGATCGCTTTGACGCAGCATCCCAAGGTCGTCGCGCTCGGCGAAGCCGGGCTCGACTATTTCTACGACAACGGCTCGCCGGAGGCGCAGGCGAGGGGCTTTCGTGCCCACATCGCCGCCGCCCGCGCCACCGGCCTGCCGCTGGTGATCCACACCCGCGAGGCTGACCAGGATTGCGGCCGTATCCTTGAAGAGGAGACGGCAAAGGGATCGTTTCGCGCGGTGTTGCATTGTTACACCGGCGGGCGCGAGCTGGCGCTGAAGGCGGTCTCGCTCGGGCTCTATATCGGCTTCACGGGCATCCTGACCTTCAAGAAGTCCGAGGCCTTGCGCGCGCTTGCGGCCGAACTGCCGTCCGACCGTATTCTGGTTGAAACAGACTCGCCCTACCTTGCGCCGGGCAAGTTCCGGGGCAAGCGCAACGAACCGGCCTATGTGGTCGAGGTCGCAAAAGTGCTCGCCGAAACACGCGGCGTGTCGTTTGACGAGATCTCGCGCCAGACAAGCGAAAACTTCTTTCGCCTGTTCTCCAGGGTGAAACCTTAGAACTGGGAGCCGCATGACGCTGACGCTGACGATCCTGGGCTGCGGCTCCTCCGCCGGCGTGCCGCGTCCGGCACTCGGCTGGGGTGCCTGCGATCCCAACAATCCCAAGAACCGCCGTCGCCGCTGTTCGCTGCTGGTCGAGCAGACATCGGGCGAGGGCACCACGCGTATCGTGATCGACACCTCGCCTGACCTGCGCGAGCAATTGCTCTCGACCAATGTCGACCACATCGATGCCGTGTTCCTGACCCACGAGCACGCCGATCAGACCCACGGCATGGACGACCTGCGTTCGGTCGTGATGCACATGCGCCGGCGGATTCCGACCTATCTCAATCAGACGACTGCGAACGACATCATGTCGCGGTTCTCCTATTGCTTCGTCTCACCGGCGGGCAGCGACTATCCGCCGATCCTGACGGCGCAGTCGATCGAGGCCGGTGACAGCCAGACCATCCAGGGGAAGGGCGGCCCGGTGACGATGACGGCCTTCCTGGTGCAGCACGGCAACATTCCCGCGCTGGGCTATCGCATCGGCGATGCCGCCTACACGCCCGATCTCAACGACATCCCACGCGAGAGCTGGAGCGCGCTGGAAAATCTGGATCTCTGGATCGTCGATGGCCTGCGCTACACCAGCCATGTCAGCCATTTCAGCATCAACGACGCGTTGTCCTGGATCGAGCGCTTCAAGCCGAAGCGCGCCGTCATCACCAACATGACGGCCGACGTCGATTATGAGGTGATCCGGCAGTCGCTGCCGGCGGGAGTGGTGCCCGCGTATGACGGGCTGCGGCTGGAGACCCGCTGAACCTGCGGGGGAAATTCCGGCGAGAGCCGGCATACTCCTTGCTTGCGCTAGCCCCATCATGTTGATCTAACGTCCTGAAAGACAGGCGCTGGGCAGGGGCGATATTCATGCAGGACCGGCGCGCGACGTGCGATCGCCGGGACCTTCTGAATCGCTTCGTATGAGGATGGGGATCGCGTTGGCAGGGGACGATGTCACGAGCCGGGGGCCGGTGCGACGCGCGCTAGATCTCCTTTATCTCGGTGCGGGCTACGCCGCCGGCGCCTTCATGGTTGCGATCTTTGCAATCATGATGATCATGTCGATCGGGCGCCAGTTTGCGGTCAACATTCCCGCCGGCGATGATTTCGCCTCATGGTGCATGGCCGCGATGGCATTCCTCGGCCTCGCTCACACCTTCAAGCGCGGAGAGATGATCCGGGTCGGCCTGTTGCTGGAGCGTCTGGATGGGCGCTCCAAACAGGTGGCGGAGGTCGTGGCCCTTGGTATTGCCGCCGCTTTCATCCTCTATTTCACCCGGCATGCCGTGCAGATGACCTACGATTCCTGGCGCTTCAACGACGTGGCGCAGGGCGTCGTCGCGCTTCCGCTCTGGATTCCGCAGCTCGGGTTTTCCGGCGGACTCGTGATCCTCTCGATCGCGCTCATTGATGAAATGGTCAGTGTCATCAGCGGCAACCGGCCGAGCTACGAGAAGGGCTCGCCGGACGAGACTCCGGACGAATTCATCGAGCGGATATCGCAGGGCGGCGGAGGTTGACGATGGCCCATCTCGGCATGCTCGAACTATCGTTCATTCTGCTCGGCGTCATGATCGTGCTGCTGGGAAGTGGCATCTGGATCGCGGTTTCGCTGGGGCTCGTCGGCTTCGTGGCCATGGCGCTGACCACGAGCCTGCCGCTCGGCTCCGTGCTTGCGACCACGACATGGAGCGCAAGCTCGTCATGGACGCTGGCTGCGCTGCCGTTGTTCATCTGGATGGGCGAGATCCTCTTCCGCACCAAATTATCCGAGGAAATGTTCCGGGGCCTGTCGCCCTGGGTGCAGTGGCTGCCGGGGCGTCTGACCCATGTCAACGTGATCGGCTGCGGCATCTTCGCGGCAGTGTCGGGTTCGTCGGCGGCGACCTGTGCGACCATCGGCAAGATCGCGCTGCCCGAACTGGACAAGCGTGGTTACGATAAGGGCTTGAGTCTAGGCTCGCTCGCGGGCTCCGGCACGCTCGGCCTGCTGATCCCGCCGTCGATCCCGATGGTGGTCTATGCGGTCACGGCGAATGTCTCCGTGCTTCAGGTGTTCCTCGGCGGCTTCCTGCCCGGCGTGCTCGTGATGGTGCTCTATTCCGGCTACATCATCGTCTGGTCGCTGCTGAACCCCAGCAAGATTCCGCCGCGTGACCCTCCGATGTCGTTTCGGCGGAAGCTCCAGGAGTCGGCCAAGCTCGTTCCGTGCCTGCTGCTGATCCTGGCCGTCTTCCTCTCGCTCGTGCTGGGGTTTGCGACCGCGACCGAGTGTGCGGCCTGGGGTGTCAGCGGCGCTTTGCTGCTGGCGTGGTGGAGCCGCACGCTCACGCGCAAGAACTTCCTCGAGAGCATCATGAGCGCGACGCGCCTGACCTGCATGATCATGCTGATCCTGGCAGGCGCTGCCTACACGACCGCAGCGATGGCCTATACGGGCATTCCGGCGGCGCTCGCCACCTGGGTCCAGGGCCAGCAGCTGACGCCGGGCATGCTCGCGCTGTATCTGAGCATCATGTACATCATCCTGGGATGCCTGATCGACGGCATCTCGATGATCGTTCTGACCGCCGTGATCGTGCTGCCGATGGTCAAGCAGGCCGGTCTCGACCTGGTCTGGTTCGGCGTCTATCTCATCATCCACGTGGAGATGGCGCAGATCACGCCGCCGGTCGGTTTCAATCTGTTCGTGCTCCAGAACATGAGCGGGCGTGATACCTTGACCGTCGCGCGGGCGGCGTTCCCGTTCTTCGTCCTGTTGCTCGCCGCCGTGTTCATCATCACGGAATATCCGCAGATCGTGATGTTCCTGCCCAAGCTTGCTTTCCCAGACTGAGCGTACCGGTTTTGAAATTGACTGTGAGGAGAAGCCCGATGATGTCTCGTTTATTCCGCGCATCCTTGATCGCCAGCGCCGTGCTGGCTGCGACACCCGCTTTGGCTCAGACCAAATGGAATCTGCCGGCGGCATATCCGGCCGACAATCCGCACTCCGAGAATCTCGTCGCGTTCGCCAAGGACGTCGAAGCCGGCACGTCCGGCAAGCTCCAGATCACGGTTCATCCGGGCGCCTCACTGTTCAAGGCGCCCGACATCAAGCGCGCGGTGATGACCGGGCAGGCGCAGATGGGCGAAGTCTTGCTGTCGATCCACGAGAACGAGGATCCGGTATTCGGCGTCGACGTCGTGCCGTTTCTGGCGACCAGCTTCCCGGATGCCATGAAGCTGTACCAGGCGTCGAAGCCGCTGATTACCAAGAAGCTCGATGCGCAGGGTCTGAAGCTCCTGTTCGTCGTGCCGTGGGCGCCGCAGGGCGTCTATGTCAGCAAGCCGCTTGCGACCATCGAAGACATGAAGGGCCTGAAATGGCGGGCCTACAACGTTGGGACCGCGCGCATCGGCGAGCTGGTTGGCGCGCAGTCGGTCACCATTCAAGCCGCCGAGCTGCCGCAGGCACTTGCGACCGGCGTCGTGAACTCCTTCATGTCGTCAGGCGGCACGGGCTACGATGCGAAGGCATGGGAGTCGCTGAAGTACTTCTATGACGTGCAAGCCTGGATCCCGAAGGACTACACCTTCGTCAACAAGGCTGCGTTCGAGGCGCTCGACAAGCCGACCCAGGAGGCCATCCTCAAGGCCGCCGCGATCGCGGAAACCCGCGGCTGGAAGGCCTGGCAGGACAAGAGCACCTGGTACATCGATCAGCTCAAGGCAAAGGGCATGACGGTCGAGCCGCCGAGCCCGGCCCTGAAGGCCGGCTTCCAGAAGATTGGCGAGCAGCTCACTGCCGACTGGCTCAAGAAGGCGGGAGCCGACGGCCAGGCGCTGGTTGACGCCTACAAGAAGATGTGAGGACGACGGGGCCTCGGCGAAGCCGACTAGTCGAAACTACGCAATGATTTCGCGGCGACACCCAACCGCCGCGGAGGTCGAGACAAGCTCAGTTCGAGATTGCCTTCGCCGATCCCGCTTCGTTGCGCAGCAGGAATTTCTGGATCTTTCCCGTCGACGTTTTCGGGATAGGCCCGAACACCACGGCCTTCGGCGTCTTGAAGCCGCTCATATGCGAGCGGCAGAAGGCGATGATATCGGCTTCGCTCGCGCTTGCGCCGTCCTTCAGCTCGACGAAGGCGCAGGGCACTTCGCCCCATTTCGGATCGGGCTTTGCGACCACGGCGGCGAACAGCACGGCCGGGTGCTTGTAGAGAATGTCCTCGACCTCGACCGAGGAAATGTTCTCGCCGCCGGAGATGATGATGTCCTTCGAGCGATCCTTGATGATGACGTAGCCGTGCGCGTCGAGCACGCCGAGATCGCCGGTGTGAAACCAGCCGCCCTCGAAGGCTTCCTGCGTCGCCTTGTCGTTCTTGAGGTAGCCCTTCATCACGATGTTGCCGCGGAACATGACCTCGCCGATGGTCTCGCCGTCGCGCGGTACTTGCCTCATGGTCTGCGGATCGATGACGGTGACGGCTTCCTCGAGCGGGTAGGGCACGCCCTGCCGCCGCTTCAGGCTGGCGCGCTCGGCTGCGGGCAGATCATCCCAGCCAGGCTGCTCGGCGCAGACGGAAGCGGGGCCGTAGACCTCGGTCAGGCCATAGACGTGCGTCAGCTTGATGCCGATGCTCTCGGCGCCCTCGAGCACCGCGACCGGCGGCGCGGCACCGGCGATCAGGCCGACGACGCGGCGCGCGGCATCGCCCTTCGGTGCATCGGGCGCGTTGATCAGCGTGTTGTAGACGATCGGCGCGCCGCACATATGGGTGACGCCGTGCTGCTTGATCAGCTCGAAGATTTTCGTCGGCTCGACCTTGCGCAGGCAGACGTTGATGCCGGCGGCGGCTGCGATGGTCCAGGGGAAGCACCAGCCGTTGCAGTGGAACATCGGCAGCGTCCAGAGGTACACCGGATGCTGGCCGAGTTGGCCCGCGAGAATATTGCTGACGGCGTTCAGATAGGCGCCGCGGTGATGGGTGACGACCCCCTTGGGATTTCCCGTGGTGCCCGAGGTGTAGCTCAGCGCGATCGCATCCCATTCATCGCCCGGCAGGATCGCCGCGAAGTCAGGATCGCCTTGCGCGAGCGCGGCCTCGTACTCGATCTCGCCGATGCGCCCGCCGCCTTTGAAGGCGGCGTCGTCGACGTCGATCACGAACGGTTTTGGGCCACTCATCTGTGACAGCGCATCGGTGATCACGCCGGAAAATTCGGGGTCGACCAGAATGATCCTGGCGCCGCCATGGTCGAGCTGAAATGCGATCGAAGGTGCATCCAGCCGGATGTTCAGCGCATTGAGCACCGCACCCGTCATGGGGACGGCGAAATGCACCTCGTTCATCGCCGGAATGTTCGGCAGCATCGCCGCGACGGTGTCGCCGACGCCGATGCCCTTGCCGGCAAGGTACGAAGCAAAGCGCTTGCAACGCTCATGCGTCTCGCGCCAGGTGAAGCTGCGCCCCTCGTAGACCGTGCTGACGTGATCGGGATAGACCGCGGCGCTGCGTGTGAGAAAGCTCAACGGGCTCAGCGGCACGTAGTTGGCGGGCGTCTTGTCGAGGCCGATATTGTACTGGTTCTGCCGCTCGCTCATCGACACCTCCCTTACGCGCCGGCCTACAGGAATCCGATGGAGATCCACGGAAAGACGGCGACCACGATCAATCCTACCAGCAGCGCCAGCAGATAGCCCCAGATCGGCCTGATGCCTTCGGCCGGATCGACGCGTCCGATGGCGCAGGCGGCATAATAACCGACCCCGAAGGGCGGGGCGAATAGCCCGATACCCATGGCGAGAATGATCACCATGGCATAGTGCACCTCGTGCACGCCGACCGCACGCGCAATCGGAAACAACAGCGGCCCGAACAGCACGATCGCCGGGATGCCCTCGAGCACGCTGCCGAGGATGGTGAAGGCCAGGATCGAGACGGCGATGAAGGTCGCCGCGCCGCCCGGCAGTCCGGTCATGGCCGACGCCAGCGAGCGCGAGAACCCTGATTGCGTCAGGCCCCAGGCCATGCCGGTCGCCGTGCCGATGATCAGCAAGATCGCGCCCGACAGCGCCGCGGTTTCGACCAGCATCGGAAACAGCCGCCGCCAGTCGAAGCGGCGGTAGACCAGGAGGCCGACCAGGGCGCCATAGACGATGCCGATGGTGGAGACTTCGGTGGCGGTCGCGATGCCTTCGACCACGGCGTAGCGGATCACGAAGGGCAGCGCGAGCGCGGGCAGGGCGATGACGAAGGTCTTGCCGATCTCGCCGCCTGTGGCGCGACGGACATGGCTCATGTCCTCGTGGCGGTAGCGCCACCACACCAGCATGCACAGCGTGATCGCCAGCACCACCCCGGGCAGCAGGCCGCCGGTGAACAAAGCGGCGATCGAGACGCCCGTGACCGATCCGATCGTGATCAGCACGAGACTCGGCGGAATGGTTTCGGTCTGCGCGCCGGTGGCCGCAAGAAGCGCGACGAGATCGCCGGGCTTGGCGCCGCGCTGCTTCATCTCCGGGAACAGCACGGGCGCGACCGCGGCCATGTCCGCGGCCTTGGCACCTGAGATGCCGGAGACCAGGTACATCGCGCCGACAAGCACGTAATGCAGCCCACCGCGGACATGGCCGAGCAGGCTGGCCAGGAACGCCACCATGGCCCGTGCCATGCCGGTCATTTCAATCAGGAGCCCCAAAAATACGAACAGCGGCACCGAGAGCAAAATGAGGTGGCTCATGCCCTCGTCCATCCGCCCGATCAGTACGATGACCGGCGTGCGCGTGGTCAGTGCCAGATAGCCGAAGATCGCGAGCCCGAAGCCGAACGCGATGGGAACGCCGGCAAAGACGCAGAAGCCGGCGACGCCGACGAAGAAGATGACGAGGTTGAGATTGCCGAGCGGCCGCAGATATGGCTGCGCCAGCCAGAACAAGCCGACGACGACGGCAACGGCGACCGCGGCCGTCAGCACCATGCGGTAATCGACTGCGCGCAGCAGCCGCAACAGCGCGAACGCCGCCATCAGGCAGATGCCGGCCGGCAATGCCGCGGCGCGCCACATATTGGAGATCTGCAGCGCCGGCGTGGTGATGAAGCTTTCCTCGTAGGCGTAGTCCCAGGACGGCCAGACGATCAGCGCCAGGAAGGCCAGCGCCGCGCAGGTCGCGACCAGATCGAGCCAGGCCCGCGTGGCCGGCCTGGCGCTGGCGACGACCGCGGTCATGCGCATGTGCTCGGAACGGCGGAACGCCACCGCCGCGCCCAGCATGGCGAGCCACAGGAACAGGATCGAGGCCAGCTCGTCCGACCAGATCAGCGGCCGGTGCAGGCCGTAGCGCGCGACCACGCCGGCAAACAGGATCGCAATCTCGGCGACCACCAAAATGGCCGCCGGAATTTCGACGAGGAGACCGAGTGCGCGCTCCGTCGAGGCCAGCAAGGAAGGCCGGCGAGGGGACCGAACAGCCGCCTCGCCCGCCACTCCGCTCACTTCGACCTCAAGATGAGCCATGACGGCTCCAACGCGTTACGACAGCTTGCCGACGGCTTTTTCCAGCAGGTCCCAGGCCTGGTCGCCATATTTGCCTTTCCACTCGGCATAGAAGCCGGCGGAGCGCAGCTTGTCGCGGAACGGCGCGACCGCGGGCTGATTGAAGGTCAGGCCCTTGCCCGCGAGCTCCTGCTGCAGATTGGCATTGAGCTTGGCGGTATCCTCACGCTCCTTGAGCGCTGCGGCATTGATGTTCTTGGCGACGATGGTGCGCACATCCTCGGGCAGGCTGCTCCACGCCTTGCGATTGGCCAGGAACCAGAAGCCGTCCCACATGTGGTTGGTTAGCGAGCAGTATTTCTGCACCTCGTAGAGCTTGGCGGTCGAGATGATCGCCAGCGGGTTCTCCTGGCCCTCGACGATCCTGGTCTGCAGCGCGGAATAGACCTCGGCGAAATTGATCGAGGCGGGCGCCGCATCGAATGCCTTGAACATTGAGGTCCATAGCGGCGACACCGGCACGCGGATCTTGAAGCCCTTGAGATCGTCCGGATGGGTGATCGGCTTGCTCGACGACGTGGTCTGGCGGAAGCCGTTGTCCCAAATCTTGTCCATGACTTCGAGCCCGGCCTTCTTGATCTCGCCGCGGACAAAGGCGCCGAGATCGCCGTCCATCGCCTTCCAGACCGTGCCGTAGTCCGGGAACGCGAAGCCGATGCCGTTGATAGACGCCGCCGGTACCAGGGTCGACAGGATCAGCCCCGACAGCGTGAAGAACTCGACGCCGCCGGACCGGATCTGGCTCAGCATGTCGGTGTCAGACCCGAGCTGGTTGTTCGGGAAGATCTGGAGGTCGAACTTGCCGCCTGTCTCGGCCTTGATCGCCGCGGCCATCTCCTTGGCGCGCACGTTCAGCGGATGCGTGTCCGGCAGGTTATTGGCGTATTTGTAGGTGAACTCGGCGCTCTGGGCGCGGGCCACATGGGGCGCACTGAGGCCGCCCAGGACCGCGGTCGCGGCGGAGGCCTTGAGAAGCGTGCGGCGGGAAAAGCTCATGGGTCTGCTTCCTCGGAAAGTTTGTTGTTGTTCTGAGATGCAAACCTATACGGACGGAAGGTCAGAAGGTCATCTGCGATCTCGCGAAGCCTCGCTTATTGCAGCCGGACATCCTCACGGCAATATCGGCTTTCGGCGGCATCGGCCCGATTCAAAAACCGAAAAACAACCCCATGCACAGTAGCCGTCAAAGTCGGGACCAGGTCCGACGGCCAGCCTGGAAAAGGACCGGGAACGAAGGTGCGATGAGAGGAATTCTAGCTAAATAACTGATCTGATTTGATATAATGATATTCCATAATATACCTTATGCGAATCGTGGATATGGCTGTGCAGGTCAGGCCAGATCATTCCGCAGCTACCCAGAACCCCTCTTTCGGATCAAACTTGTGCCAACAAATCCCCGGGCAAACCGACGCAGCGGTTGTCGCCACGGCAGCATTGGGAGGTTCGTCATGCAGGAGAACGTCGCCCGCGCAGACCGCTCGCGCGCCATTCCATTCGACGCCGCCAAGCTCGACCGCCTGATGGAGGCTGCCGGGCTCGACGTCCTGGTCGCGACCTCCAAGCACAATGTGCAGTACCTGCTGGGTGCCGAGCGCGCGATCTTCTTCGACTACATGGATGCGCTCGGCGTCAGCCGCTATCTGCCGGTGCTGGTCTATCCCAAGGGCGCACCCGACAAGGCGGTTTATGTCGGCCACCGTCTGGAAACCCATCAGCGCGCCGTGGCGCCGCCATGGGTGGCGCAGGTGCGGACCGAGTCCAACGGCTCGGTCGATGCGATTACGCGGGCCGTAAGCCTGATCCGCGATGCCGGCGTGCCCCTGAAGCGGGTCGGGGTCGAGATGGCGTTCCTGCCGATGGATGCGGGCCGGGCGCTCAGTGACGCCCTGCCCGGCGCCGAGCTCAAGGACGCGCTGCTGGTGCTGGAGCGGCTGCGGGCGGTGAAGTCGGCGGACGAGCTTGCGAAGCTCAAGACGGCGTCCGAACTGGTGATCGCCTCGATGCTGGCGGTGATCGCCGGGCACGGGCCGGGCACGACCAAGCAGCAATTGTCGGACGCCTTGCGGCTCGCCGAAGCCAATCGCGGGCTGACCTTCGAATACTGCTTGCTCGCCTGCGGCAACAGCCACAACCGGGCGCCCTCGGCGCAGCGCTGGGAGCAAGGTGACGTGCTGTCGCTCGATTCCGGCGGCAATTATCACGGCTATATCGGCGACCTCGCGCGCATGGCCGTGCTCGGCGATCCCGATGTCGAGCTGAAGGACTGTCTGGCCGAGATCGAGGCGGTCCAGCGCGCCGCCTTCGCGGCGGTCAGGCCGGGCGCCATGGGCGGCGACATCTACGTCGCGGCCGAGCGGCAGCTCGCGAAGATCACCCAGCGCGACTGCACGGAGTTTTTGGCCCACGGCATGGGCCTCGTCAGCCACGAGGCCCCTCGCCTGACGGCCAAAGGTCCGATCCCCTACGACGACACGGATGCGCGGCTGCCGCTCGAAACTGGCATGGTGGTGTCGATCGAGACCACGATGAAGCATCCGAAGCGCGGGTTCATCAAGCTCGAGGACACGGTTGCGGTGACGGCGACGGGTTACGAGATCTTTGGCGAGGGTGGTCGCGGCTGGAATTTGGGTGGCAGTTCGCTGTAGGCTGGGACCGCGCGCACAGCAGACATCTCGCTCTCGGCCCAAGCCCAGCCGGGTCGTCAACCCCTGTCCTACACCGCCATGACCTAGACTTCCGCGGAAGCGGTAGCTCGCGGCATGCGCATGACCTGCTCGAGGGCGTGTGGGTGCTTCAGCACGGCAAGCGTCTCGCGTGCGCTGAGGCTGCTGACGACTTCCTCGAAATCGTCGCTCTGCTCAATCTTGGCCCGGCCGATCGCGAGATCTATGTCGATTTGGCCCGATTTGCGCGGCGGCGTTTCGAGGGACTGCATGTGCGGTCCCAGCAACGCGGGATTCTGTCTAAGTTCGATCAGGGCCCCGTGTGGCTCGATTCGATCCAGGCTGGCAAGCTCTCTCGCCCTCTGCAGCAGCGCCGGCACGCGATTGTCCTCCGGGGTTGCAAACAGGCGCGCCATTCGCGGTGCCGTCGAGGTGACGAGACCGATCGGAATGGCGCAAACCAGGCCGATGATCACCGGTGACATCCAGAGCAGCAGCGGGAGCGACACGGCGTAGGCGCTTGCCGCCATGGCCAGACCGCATAGGGTCGGCACCGTGAACTTGCGATAGACTTCGTCGCGCGTGATCCTGCCATCGCTTCGCCGTTGCACTTGCCAGCCCGCGTCACGGCCCAGCAGGATCTCCGCCACGGCGGTGGATTGAAAGATCATCATGGAGGGGGCGATCAAGGCGGCAAGCAGGCTCTCGGCGACCACCGCCAGCAGCACGCGAAATCCGCCGCCGAATGCCTGCCGTTCCGCACGCTTGGTGAGCAAAACGAGGTAGGCCAGCAATTTGGGCACGATGAGCAGCCCCATTGTCGCGGCAAAGACCCAGGCGGCGAGCACGGGATCCTGTGCGGGCCACGTTGGAAACAACGAGAAGCCCTTGGGAAAGTACTCCGGCTTGACGAAATAGGCCTGCAAGGAGGTCAGGATTCCGAGCAATAGAAACAGCAGCCACAGCGGCGCGGTGAGGTAGGATCCGATCCCGGTCAACAGGTGAAGCCTGGAGACCCAGTGCAGGCCTCGAGCCGGTAGAACGGCAAGATGCTGGAGATTGCCCTGACACCAGCGGCGGTCGCGCGCCGCGAAATCCAGAAGCGACGGGGGCACCTCCTCGAAACTCCCGCCGAGACCTGGAGCCATGAAAATTCCCCATCCCGCTCGTCGCATTAGTGCGGCTTCGACAAAATCGTGGCTGAGGATATGGCCGCCGAAAGGCTTCCTCCCGCGCAACTCGGGCAGGCCCGCCTCTTGCGCAAAAGCCTGCACCCGGATGATGGCGTTATGTCCCCAGTAGTTGCCCTCTGAGGCGTGCCACCAGGTGTTCCCGGCCGCGATCAGCGGGCCGTACAAACGACCCGAGAACTGCTGAAGCCGGCTAATCAGGGTTCGCGCATTGACGACGATCGGAAGCGTTTGAATCAGCGCGGCTTGCGAGTTCGATTCCATCGCGCCCGCCAGCCGCACGATGGTCTCTCCGCTCATCAGACTGTCCGCGTCGAGAATGATCATGTAGTCGTAGGCGCCACCGAACCGCCTCACCCATTCGGCGATGTTGCCGGACTTTCGGGCGGTGTTGTCGGATCGGTGACGGTAGTAGAGATGGCCCGAACCGCAGTTGCGCTGCAGTTCCAGAAACGCAAGCTCCTCGGCAATCCAGATGTCCGGATCTGTCGTGTCACTGAGCAGAAACCAATCGAACAACGGGTCCTGTCCGGTTTCGCCGACCGACTCGTACATGGCGCGGAGTCGCGCCATGAGATGGTGCTGATCCTCGTTATAGGTCGGCAACAGCATCGCCGTTCGGCCGGTGATCGTGGGCAGCGGACCCTGGCTGTCCATTGGCAGCACATCCGGTCGCCCCCGCAGGAGCACAAAAAAACCGGCGACTGAAGACACGAACGAAAACGCGATCCAGGCGAGCAGCACGAGAAACAGCCCGAACACCATGCCTTCGAGGACCGTGACGCCACCAACCTTGAGAACATCGTACATCTCAACAGCGCCCGCAGCGGTAATCGCGACCGTTCCGCCAAGAATGAACAGGCGTCGCGCTGCAACGGCAGGGGCGGTCCGCAGTCGCCCCGGATCGGCACGGTTAGTCCGGTCCAATCGGCAAGGCTGCATGGGGAGAGGCGTTTCGTCGGGAAGATACCGAGTGCCAAGCTCAAGCGAGAGCGCGGGCGAGGTCGTCAGGGCGCCCATCGGTAAACCCAGACTTCAGAGATCGGCTGTTCGCCCTGCATCAAGATCGCCCTCAACTCGATCGGCGCGTCCTTCACGGCGCACTGGAAACTCAGGCGCCAGCCACCGGTTTCCGGGTTTGGCTGTGTGACGACGTTCTTGATCTCGGATTTGTCGGCGCTGACGGCACCCCTTACCTTGTTGGGATCGACCGCCTTCAGTCCGTCCCCGACGATTTCGAGCACGAACAATTTGCTGTCGTCGCCCCGCGCGCCAACGCCTGTGCGGGTGAACCGAGCCAGCGAATTGGGCTTCGGCGCGTCCGGACCCCAGTGCAGACGGTAGGTGTAGTTGTTTTCGCTCTTGGCCTGGAGAGCTGTTTTCGGGCGCCAGAAGGCGGCGATGTTGTCGTGAACTTCCTCCTTGGTCGGGATCTCAAAGAGGACCACACTGCCCTCTCCCCAATCTCCGATCGGTTCGACCCAGAGGCTTGGGCGACGCTCAAAGCGCGATTCGATGTCCTCGTAGGCAAAGAAGTTTCGTTCCCGCTGCATCAGGCCGAAGCCGCGAGGATTGAGATCATTGAATGTGCTGGCTTGCAGATCGCGCGGATTGTTGAGAGGACGCCAGAGTTGCTCGCCCTTTCCGTTGAACACGGCGAGCCCATCGGAGTCGTGCACGGCAGGGCGGAAATCGTCGACATCGTGTCGGTCGTTCGGACCGAAAAAGAACATGCTTGTCATGGGCGCCAGGCCGGCATGCTGCAGCTCGATCCGCGGATAGAGCGACATCTCCACGTCGAAGACCGTCGGAGCGCCCGGCCTGATCGTGAAGCGATAGCTTGCCGTAGCGCTCTTGCTGTCAAGCAGCGCATGGACCACGACAGATGTGGCACCCGGCGCGGGCTTCTCCAGCCAGAACGCCTTGAAGAAGGGAAATTCCTCCCCCTTGCTCTCGCCGGTATCGATCGACAGACCGCGCGCGGACAGGCCATAGGTCTCGCCTTTGGCAACGGCACGGAAGTAGCTGGCGCCGAGAAACGCGCAAACCTCGTCGTAATAGTCGGGGCGATTGATCGGGGCGTGAATGCGAAACCCGGCAAACCCGAGATCGGCGTCCGGTACCTGGCCGATATTGTCGCCGAATGCAAAATCGTCGCGCCGGTACCTGATCGGTACGGCTCGTCCGCCGGCGACCTCGTAAATGTCGACCCTGTTCTTATAGAAAAAGCCGCGGTGGAAAAACTGGACCTCGAAGGGCAGCTTCTCGCTCCGCCAAGCCGCGCGCTCCGGCAGAAAGCGAATTGACCGGTACTGATCGTAGGTGAGATCCTTGAGCGCGTCCGGGACCTTTTCCTCTGGTGGCGCAAAGGGCTTACTCGCCAAATTGCGGGCAAGGTCGCGGACATAAGAGGGACCAAACGGCAACTCCGCCGCCGATGCCGCAGAGACTGCGCCAGGTAGTAATGTCGCCAATGGCGTCAATGCCGAGGCTTCCAGGAATTGCCGGCGATTCAACTGTGCTACCCGTTCGGTTCCAACCGCAGTGCAACCCCCTCGTCGCGACCGAGTTCCACGGACGTCGCCGAATCCGGGCGGAGTGTGGCCGACGACCTCGTCGAGCGGGCTTGGGCGATTTCGCGCTGCTTGGCCTTGGTTGCGCCTGCAGGACAAGCTGCAATTTCCGATTGCGCATTCTTGAGCCAGGGCGGCGCGCAACGTTGTAGCCCCGAAGGTAACTGGATGATCGCTCTAGCGCACGAGCAGCAACTCCAGCTGGCTCTGCGCTTTCTTGACCGCCGTCGCATACCAGCTCTGGCTTGGTGCCTCCTTGGCGAAGCACGCCGTGTACGCGGTCATCGCGTTGTCTTCGCGGGTGATGTCGCCGCGCGGGTCTTTCTTGTCGATGGGTTTGGCCATCATCTGCTTCCAGACCTTTTCGCAGGCCGGGATCTCAGCCGTCTTCACCGCGTCGCTTGCGGCGAGAAAGAAGACCTTGTCGCCCTGGATCGCGACGACGTCGATTTCATGCGGCGGTCCCTTCAAATCGCCATTGCCGCGCACGCCCAGTACGGCGACCGCAGCGCTCGCTGCCGCGGGCTTCGTGATCGGCAGCTCGGCATATTTGGCGAAGGCGGAGTCCTGGATCGCCTGATAGTAGAAGCGGTCCGATTTGAACGCCGCGCCGATCTCCTGCGGCATGCCGTCCTCGCGGTGCTCGCGAAGCCAGTGCCTGAGCAAGCCGGTCGTGGTCGCCACCGCTTGCATCTTGTCGCCTTCGGAGGCGAAGCCGAGCCCGTCGAGATGGCCAAAGCCGGAGTCGCCCTTGAAGAGCGTGTCCGCATTCGTCTTGCCGTCGGCCGGCAGTCCCTTGATTGCGACGGGACCCACCAGGCTGCGCAGGACGCCCGTCAACTCGTTGAGCGCCGCATCGTGCTGCTTATAGGTCTCGTCGTTTTCCGCAGCTTTCGAGAACTTTGCGATGTAGCGATCGCGCAGGTCGAGATAATGCTGCTCGGGCGTGGCCGCATCGGCGGGCGTAGCGAAGACGAGCAGGCAGAGCAAGGCAAGCGATCTCATGCGATTTCCGGCAAGACGGGGGGATCTCCAGTCTTTGTGCCGGTGCCGGGCGGGAAGGTTCATCCGCGCCGGACGAACGCCCTACTCCGCCGGTGTCAGCTGCTGCCGGCTCGGGCGCATCGCCGCCGTCGCCCGCACGCGCACGCGGGCGCGGCGCTTGCGCCACCAGATCACGATTCCGGTGACCGAGAGCGCCGCCACCACCAGCCCCATGACCGAGATCAGAATGCGGCCGAACAGCCCGACGATGCGGCCCGAATGCAGCGGGAATTGCGCCTGTACGAAGATGTCGGCGGC
This sequence comes from Bradyrhizobium sp. GCM10028915, assembly GCF_042666195.1. Classification (NCBI taxonomy): domain Bacteria; kingdom Pseudomonadati; phylum Pseudomonadota; class Alphaproteobacteria; order Hyphomicrobiales; family Nitrobacteraceae; genus Bradyrhizobium; species Bradyrhizobium sp. GCM10028915. Next base: position 827,208 of record NZ_JBHTFN010000044.1, on the reverse strand, counting down.
GGTGCCGACCCAGGGCAGCCGTTCGCCGATCGGACGACCGTCCTCGCTGTCGTAATAGAGCTGCGCCGGGCCGACGCCGCCGGCGCCGTGATCGTCGCCGGGGTGGAAGAAGGCCGCGGCATAGACGCCGTGGGCCGGGCCGTGATTGACCGAGCCGACCGGGATGGTCCACCCTCGCCCCTTGCCGTCGACCGCCGCGCGCGCGGCGATGTCGGCGAAGCTGACCTTGGGCTCGATGGGGTCGTCGAGATCGCGATACGGCCGCTGCTCATAGGGCGTCGGCGTGTAGTTCGACACCATTTTCATCAGCGGCGAGAACACCTCGAAATAGAGGTTCAGCGAGAACGCCGTGAAGGCGATGATGAAGAGCACGCCCCAGGTCCACAGGCTGAAAGCGCGGTGGATATCGAAATTGATCCGGTAGGCGCTGCCCGACGTCTTGATGGTCCACGCCGGCGCCCAGCGCGCCCAGAAGCCGCGTTCGAGCTGGCGCGTCACCTGGGGTGCCCGCGCCGCCCGGGCGCGCCGGCGCGAGGGCAGCGTCAGGTAGAAGCCGACGAAGCAATCGATGGTCCAGATGATGGCGATCACGCCGAGCAGGCGCATGCCCCAGCGGTCGCTGCCCCAGAATTCCGGGATGTGCATGGTGTAGTGCAGCTTGTACAGGAACGAGACGAAGTTTTCGCGCGTCACCGGCCACACCGCGCCCCAATAGCGCCGGCCGAGCTCGGCGCCAGTATTGGGGTCGAGAAAGATCTGATTGTAGTCGAGCGCGGAGCGCTTGCCGGTCGCGGGATCAATCCGCGGCATGACGAAGAACCACAGCGAGTGGCCCTTCTCCGGCGTCATGAAGAGGTAGACAACGCGCGCACGGGGATCACGCTGCTCGATCATCTTCGCGAGATCGATCGAGGGAATCGCCGGGCCCTTGCTGCTGACGTCGAACAGATGGCTGTTCAGGACCTCGTCGATCTCGTGATCCCAGGAGATGATCGCCCCGGTGATGCCGGAGAAGAACAGGAATCCGGCCGTGAGCAGTCCCGCCCAGCGATGCAGCTTGCCGAATATCGCTCTCATCGTCTTCTCTCATCAAGCGGGCCCGGCCGCCATTGCCGGACCGTTCTAGACCTCACCACCGATACGTCAGCTTGCCGATAGCCTTGCGTCCCTCCGCGTAGAAGCAGCCCGACAGGCTGTAGCAGGCGGCGACATAGCGGGTGTCGGCGAGATTGGTGACGTTCAGCGACAGGCGCCAATTGTCCCTGGTGTAGGCGAGCAGCGCGTCCAGCACGGTCGCGGATCCGACCTTGAATGTATTGGCGTCATCGCCCCAGGTCGCGCCGACATAGCGGACGCCGCCGCCGAACTGCAGGCCCGCGAGCGGCCCGGTCTGAAGCGTGTAGTCGTTCCACAGCGAGGCGCGGTTGAGCGGCACGGTGACCGGCGCCTTGCCGACATTCACCGGATCCTGCGTGACTGTTGCGTCGACATAGGCATAGGCCGCGCGCAAGTTCCAGCCGCCGGCGAGCGACATCGTGCCTTCGAGCTCGAGGCCGCGCGATTTCACTTGACCGGTCTGCTCGGCAATGTTGAGCGGAGGCGCAAAGGTGACGACGTTGTCGCGCGTCAGGTCGAAGGCGGCGAAGGTGAACAGCGCGTTCCATCCGAGCGGCTGGTACTTGACGCCCACCTCGTACTGCACGCCGGTCTCGGGATTGAGCAGCTTTCCGCTCGGGCCGGTCGCGAGCACCGGCAGGAACGATTCCGAGTAGCTGAAATAGGGCGCGATGCCGTTGTCGAAATTGTACATCATTGCGGCGCGGCCGGTGAAGGCCGACGCATCCTTCGCGACCGACGTATTGAAGATGCCGCTGTCGACCTGCGTCGTTACAAAATCCTGGCGGCCACCGAGCTGGAACGAGAGCCGGCCGAGCTTGATCTGGTCCTGCGCGTAGAGGCCGACTTGCGACTGCTTGACCCCGGTGTCGTCGCTCATGGCGCCCATGGTCCAGTCGTAATTGTAGACCGGATTGAAGACGTTGATCTCGGGTGCCGACGTCGTGACGCCAAAGGCGGTGTCGCGGAATCTGGTGTTGCGATAGTCGATCCCGACCAGCGTGGTGTGGCTGAGGAAGCCGGTGGTGAATTTGCCCTGGAGCTGGTTGTCCACGGCGAAGGAGTCGATGTAGGAGTTGCTGTAGCTGCCGAAACGGGCGAGCTGTCCCGCGGCCTCGTCGGTATAGCCTCCGCCGAAAAACACCTTCTCCTCGTTGTGCTGGTAGGCGTAGCGCAAATTCTGCCGGAATGTGATGTTGTCGGTGAAATTGTGCGAGAGCTGGTAGCCGGCGGTCGCGATCTCGGTGTTGAACGCGTTGAAGCTCGGCACGCCCGCGAAGAACGAGACCGGGATGGTGCGGCCGTTGTTTGGCCACACCGTGCCCGAGGCCGGCAAGAACTGGAGGCCCCACCCTGCCCGGTCGCGCTGGTAGTTGGCGAGGATCGTGATGGTGGTGTCATCGTTCGGCTTGAACGTGACGGCGGGCGCGATGAAGACGCGGTTGTCCTTGGTGAAGTCGACCTGGGTTTCGCCGTCGCGCACCACGCCGGTCAGGCGCCACAGCACGGTGCCCTCCTTGTTGGCGGGACCGCCCATGTCGAACTGGCCCTGATAGCGGTTGAAGCTGCCGCCCGAGATCGAGACCTCGCCGAACTGCTGGGCCGTCGGCAGCTTGGTCACGTAGTTGAGGATGCCGCCGGTGCCGCTGCCGCCATACATCGCCGAGGATGGGCCCTTGAGAACCTCGAGACGCTCGGCGCCGTAGGGATCGAGGCCGTTGAAGTGCACGTAATTGCTGGAGGGAATCCGCAAACCGTCGACATAGAGGCCCGACATGGTGGTGTCGAAGCCGCGGATCTGGAGGGCGCCGAAGCGCGTGTCCGAGCCGCCGTTGACGTCGCCGCTGACGCCGGCGGTGTAGCGCAACGCCTCGCCGATCGAGACCGCGCCCTGGTTCCTGACCTGGTCGGTCGTGACGACGGAGACGGACTGCGGGGTTTCGATCAGCGGCGTATCCGTCTTGGTCGCGGTGCCGCTGCGCGTCGCAACGAAACCGCGCACCGGACCATTGGAGCGTTCACCGGTGGCGTCGTTCGATGATGGCGACTGGGTTGGCGCAGCTTGCTGCGATGGAGAGCGACGATTGGCGCGCGCGGTGCGTGTCGCCGCTGACTGTCGCGTTGAGGCGACCGCTGCAGGCCGGGCGCGCTGAGCCGGGGCTTCGACGGTGACGGCGGGGATCTGCGTCTGCGCCTCCACCGCACCGAAGGGAACGACGAGAGCAAATGTGCTGGCCGCTCCGAGGAAGAGAGTCTGTATCTGCCGACGACGCGTGTCGGCACGCGAAGCAAGTTGGAAATCGGTCACGTTTGTCGAGGCCCCACGCACTGCCGGCTTCGCCGGTATCGTTTTTGATGCCTCGCCCTAACGCAGGCGATTTCGGAGTGCGATAGGAACTGCGTTAGAATTTCTCCAGACGCGTGCGCAACGCGTGCGACGAATGCACTCAGTCGTGTCTCGAAGTTTGGAACGCTTCCAGACCGACAAGAACCTGCTTGTTCGAAATGTCTAAAACGGCGTCAGCGATGTCGCAGCCGGCGATTGACCCGGCGCGCTAGATAATCGCCGGCGCTCTGCACGAGCTGCACCAGCGCGATCAGCACCACGACGACGGCCAGCATCATCTCCGGCATGAAGCGCTGATAGCCGTAGCGGATGCCGAGATCGCCCAGGCCTCCGCCTCCGACGGCGCCGACCATGGCGGAATAGCCGAGCAGGCTGACAACCGCGAGCGTCAGCGCCAGCAGAAGACCCGGCAGCGCTTCGGGGATCAGCACCTTGAGCACGATCTGCATCGGCGAGGCCCCGAACGAGGACGCCGTCTCGATCAGGCCGCCATCGACCTCGCGGATCGCGGCCTCGACCAGGCGCGCGATGAACGGCGCCGATGCGATCGTCAACGGTACGATCGCGGCCGTCGATCCGATCGAGGTGCCGGCCACCAACCGCGTGAACGGGATAATGGCGACGACCAGGATGATGAAAGGCGTGGACCGCGTCGCGTTGACGACGATGCCGAGCACGCGGTTGACGACGGGCGCCGCGAACAGCTCGCCTTTCCGGCTGGTCGCGAGAAAGACGCCGAGCGGCAGGCCGAAGACGGTGCCGATCAGCGCCGCGAGCCCGACCATGTACAGGCTCTCGCCAGTCGCCTGGACGATCAGGTTGATGAGTTCAGGCGACATAGCCGAGACCCTCCGCGGGGAATTGATGTTGTGAAAGCCAGGCCAGCGTGCGCGCCGGCGCGTCCTCGCCGCCGGACATGCCGAGAGGGATACCAAGCGTCAGCGAGCCCACATGCTGGCCGCCGATCTCGTCGATGCGGGCCGACAGCAGCGACACGTCGAGGCCGAGCTCGCGCGCCAGCCGCGCCACCATCGTGTCGCCGGCCCCTGCCCCGCGCACCTGGACGCGGATCACGGCCTGTCCATCCGCAGGCAGCTCCGAAACGATACGGCTCGCCAGCGACACCGGCAGGCTGTCTCCGATCACTTCGGCCAGAAAGGATTGCGTGATCGGATGCTTTGGGTGGGTGAAGATGTCGGCGACATGGCCGCTCTCGACGACGTGGCCGGCATCGAGCACCACGACGTCTCTCGCGAGCTGGCGCACCACGGACATCTCATGGGTGATCAGTACGATGGTCACGCCCAGCTCGCGGTTGATGTTCGCGAGCAGATCGAGGATCGCCCGCGTGGTCTGCGGATCGAGCGCCGAGGTCGCCTCATCCGACAGCAGCACGCTCGGCCGCGTCGCGAGCGCACGGGCAATGCCGACGCGCTGCTTCTGGCCGCCGGAGAGTTCTGACGGATAGCGATCGTGCTTGTCTGCGATGCCCACCAGCGCAAGCAGCTCGGCCACGCGCGCGCGGATATCGGCCTTGGCCCAGCCGGCGATCTCCAGCGGCAGCGCGATGTTGGCGGCAGCGGTGCGGGAGGACAGTAGATTGAAGTGCTGGAAGATCATACCGATCGAGCGCTGCGCCAGCCGCAAGTCGCAGCCCGAGAGTGCTGAGATATCTCTGTTATCGACGACGACGCGGCCCGTGGTCGGCCTCTCCAGGCCGTTGATGAGCCGGACCAGGCTCGATTTGCCGGCGCCGGAGCGGCCGATGATTCCGGTGATCGAACCGCGCGGGATGGCGAAGTCGATGTTTTGCAGGGCATTGACGCCGGGCTTGCCGCGATAGGCCGGATAGGTTTTCGAGATGCCTTCGAAGCGGACCATCGCGTCGGGCGCAGTCGCGGCAGGTGAGATCGCGTGAGCTGAGATCGCGTCAAACTTTTCGATCGGCTGTCCGATCGCGAGCGACGGGTGGACGTTCATGGAGGCGGCCTTCATGCACAATAGTTCCCTTGCCCCTGGGCATCCGGGAACGGTCGCATCAAGCGACGGAGAGTGAAACCGCGATGAGGACTCGGCTGGAGCGCGCTGCACCGCAGCACGCACAATCGCCCTTTCGGGTCGCTCTGGCAATGTCAGATATTTGCGGGGAGTTGGACGAAGTTTTCCAAATGTCTCCCCGCTGAAGAAAATTCATCTGCCGCCGTATGGGCCTCCGCCGGCTCAGTGGACCCGCAACCAGGGCCATACGATCAGCAGCAGCCCCGCGAAATAGAGCACCCCGAAAATCAGCCCAAAACCCCAGAACTGACCCTTGCCGATATAGCCGCTGCCGAAATACATCGGCGCCGGCCCCGTCGCATAAGGCGAGATCACGCCCATCAGACCGAGCGAATACATGCAGAGCATGGCGAGCGTCGTGACTGGCAGGTCGGGAATGCCGGATCCGACCGCGAGCACCACGGGCAGCACGGCGGCGGCATGCGAGGTGATGCTGGAGAAGAAATAGTGAATCCAGAAGAACAGCGCGACCAGCAGGAGCATCGCGGTGGACGGCGACAGCCCGGCGAGCGGCTTTGCGTATTCGGTGGCGAACCATTTGATGAAGCCGATCTCGTTGAGGCCCGAGGCCAGCGTCAGCAGCGAGGTGAAATAGAAGAACACCTCCCAGGCGCCCTTCTCGGCGACGATGTCGGCAAACTCGATCACGCCCGTCACCAGCATCAGCGAGATCACGATGAACACGACGGTGGTGGCGTTGACGAAATTCGAGCCCAGAAGCGGCACGCGGATGTCCGGGCTCGAGCCCGCGATCCACAGGAACATCGCGAGCAAGATCAGCGCCAGCATGATCCATTCATTGCGCGACATCGGGCCCATCTCCGCGAGCTCCCTCGATGCCCATTCGGAAATTTCCGGGCTGCTCTTCACCTCGGGGCGGCAGACCGCGTAGCTGAGCAGCGGGACCAGCACCATCAGGAGCAGGCCGAGCGGCGCAAAGCCGATGAACCACTGCGCCCAGCTGACGTCGATTCCGACGGTCTTCTTGGCGATGGCCAGCGCCGCCGCATTGGGCGCCAGCGCGGTGAAGAACAATGAGCTGGTGACGGCGGTCGACGCGAACGCGGTCCACATCACGTAGGTGCCGATCTTGCCGGCGGTCGGTCCTGGCTCGGAGCCGTAGATGCGCGGGATGTTGCTGATGATGGGATAGACGATGCCGCCGCTGCGCGCGGTGTTGGACGGTGTCGCCGGCGCCAGCAAGAAGTCCGACATCGCCACGGCATAGCCGAGACCGAGCGTGTTGGTGCCGAGCTTTTGCACCAGCACGAGCGCAATACGCCGGCCCAGCTGGCTCTTGCGGTACCCGATCGAGAACACGAAGGCGCCGACGATCAGCCACACCGTGCTCTCGGCAAAGCCCGCCAGCATCCAGCGCAGCGACTTGGTCGGATCGGGATCGATATAACCGCCGACGCCGGCAACCGTCAGCCCGATCAGGCCGACCGCGCCCACCGGCATCGATTCCAGGATGAGCCCGGTGATGACGGCCGCGAAGATCGCAAAATAGTGCCACTGATTGGCGTTGAGCCCTGCGGGCACCGGCCACAGATAGATCAGCAGCCATACCGCGAGCGGCGCGATCAGCTTCCAGCGAAACCCTTTCGCCTCGGGTGCCTGCGTGCCAGTGGTCATGGGCCCTCCCCCTCGATCGTCATTGTCGTCTGCCGGCCCGTTGATCGGACGTATTGTTTTTGTCCCACGCGGCGTATACGGATTGTCCGCGGCGCAATCAATGGCCGGGCCGGCTTCTACCGCCCTCTGAACTTCGGTTTGCGTCGCGTCAGGAACGCCTCGACGCCCTCCTTATGGTCCTCGCTAAGGCTTGCCAGGGCGAACTGGTCGACGTCCATGTGGCTGGCGAGATTATCCAGCGCATGCGCCAGCCGGTTGACCGTGAGTTTCGTCATGGCAACGGAGAGCGGCGGCTGCGCTGCCACCTTGCGCGCAAGCTCCATCGCGGCATCGAACGCATGGCCGGGATCGACCACCTGCTCGACCAGGCCCCACTCATAGGCCTCATCCGCGCTGATGCGCTGATCGGCCAGGACCACCGCCTGCTTGGTGCGCGCCGGGCCGATCAGATGCAGCATGCGCGGAATGCTCTGCCAGCTCATGTTCATGCCGAGGCCGATCTCGGGCACGCGCAGATGGGCATCGCGTCCCATGACGCGGAAGTCGAGCGCGACGGCCAGCGCCACGCCGCCGCCGACGCAAAACCCCTCGATGGCGGCGATCGTGATCTGCTCCATCTCCTGCCAGGCGTGGGTCAGGCGCGGTCCGAGCTTGAGATGCCGCCGCAGCGTGCCGAGGTCCATGTCCTTGCGCGCGCGGCCTTCGGCATCCTTGAGGTCGAAGCCGGCGCTGAACGCAGCCGCGCTGCCTGTCAGCACCACGGCAGAGGTTGCGGCGTCATCCTCAAAACTGCGCGCGGCCGCGGTGAGCTGGCGTAAAGCCTCTGGCGATAGCGCATTGATGCCGTCGCCGCGGTCGAACCGCACCACCGCAATCCGTCCCTCCGGCCCGAGGCCCTTCTCGATCTTGACATAGTCAGGCAACGCAAACTCCCCTGGTCTTGGTCTTCCTGGCGCTCACAGATGCCCGGTGCGCCGATGTTCGGGTTCGCTTCCATGGACCGGAAACCGGATCGTGGTCCCGATGGTGATCCAGTTGGCATTTTCGCCGGTGATGTTGCGGCCGTAGATCAGATCGACGGAGAATATCTCGTTCGGTCGGTAGCGGACACCGGTCTGGAAACGCGGCTGCACGATGCTTGCGACCTCGGCGGCGCCGGCCTGCCCGTACGCCTCGATCGTCCATTGCAGCGTGTCGGTGAATTTCCAATCGAAGCCGATGCCGTAGGTCAGGTAATGGCGATCCACCGTCCGATCCCAGAGCCAGCCGCCGTTGACGTTGATGCGCATGGTCTCCGACAGGCGGAAGGTCGCGGGGATGACGGCAAAGGCGGATAGCGCCTCGCCGGTCGCCGCGTCGAACGATCCTCCGCCATAGGCCGACAATCCCCACCGGCCGATTCCGGTCGGGACGAAATTCGTCTTGGCTTTTGGCGCGATTGTCGTGCTCCAGTCGCCGCCGCTCCGGGCCCGGATGGTCTGCAGGCTCAGCTCGATCGGCCTGAAGAGATCGACGACACACGAGGGATTGGCGACCGCCGAAAAATCCGTGTTGGAAGCCGCCGACAGCCAACTTTCCACCTTGCAGGAGCCCACATCGGAAATGTCGGCGGCATCGACCGCATAGGCGCCATTCGCGGCGCGCGCATCCTGCGCCGCGAATGCGCCAAGAGCCGCGATTGCGACGGTTATTCCGGTTCTTGCAGCCCAGCCCATGGTGCGATGTTAGCAGAGTCTTCGCCTCGACAACGCCCGGATTCTGGGACTATCTTCGCCCCATGAGCGACCATCATCACCACGATCACGACCATTCCGAGCTGTCGGAGACCGAGCTGCGCGTGCGCGCGCTCGAGACGATCCTGACCGAAAAAGGCTATGTCGAGCCGGCCGCGCTCGACGCCATCATCCAGGCCTATGAGACCCGGATCGGCCCCCATAACGGCGCGCGCGTTGTCGCCAAGGCCTGGAGCGATCCGGCGTTCAAGACGGCGCTGCTGGAGGACGGCTCGAAGGCGATCGGCACGCTCGGCCATGTCAGCCGCGTCGGCGACCACCTCGTCGTGGTCGAGAACACGCCGCAACGTCACAACATGGTCGTGTGCACCCTGTGCTCCTGCTACCCCTGGGAAATGCTGGGGCTGCCGCCGGTCTGGTACAAGGCCGCGCCCTATCGCTCCCGCGCGGTGAAGGACCCGCGCGGCGTGCTCGCCGATTTCGGCGTGCAAGTCGCCAAGGACGTTGAAATCCGGGTATGGGATTCGACCGCCGAAACGCGCTTTCTGGTGCTGCCGATGCGCCCCGCGGGGACCGAAGGCTGGAGCGAGGAGCAGCTCGCCGAGCTGGTCACGCGCGATTCCATGATCGGCACCGGCTTTCCCAAGGCGCCGGGGGCGCCGTCATGAACGGCGTGCACGACATGGGCGGCATGGACGGCTTCGGCAAGGTCGAGCCGGAGCTGAACGAGCCGGTGTTCCACGAGGAATGGGAATCGCGTGTTCTCGCCATGGTGCGCGCGATGGGCGCCGCCGGCGCCTTCAACATCGACACCTCGCGCTTCTATCGCGAGACGATTCCGCCGCATGTCTATCTCTCGAGCTCCTATTACAAGAAATGGTTTCTCGGGCTCGAGGAGATGCTGATCGAGAAAGGCTATCTCACCCGGGAGGAAGTCGCCGCCGGCCACGCGATGCAGCCGGCCAAGGCGCTCAAGCACGGCAGGTTCGATCTCGGCCAGGTCGAGCGCATCATGGTGCGCGGCAAGTTCGCCCGCCCCGCCCCGGCGCCGGCGAAATTCAAGATCGGTGACAAGGTCCGCGCGAAGAACATTCACCCGGCGACCCACACCCGCCTGCCGCGCTACGTGCGCGGTCATGTCGGAATCGTCGAGCTGAACCATGGCTGCCACGTGTTTCCGGACTCGGCGGCGATGGAGCTTGGCGAAAATCCGCAATGGCTCTACACCGTCGTGTTCGAGGGCCGCGATCTCTGGGGTGCGGACGGCGATCCGACCTCGAAAGTCTCGATCGATGCGTTCGAGCCGTATCTGGACCCGGCGTGATGAGCAGCACGGCTGCTGCTGCCGCGACGGCAGCGATCCCGAGCATTCCGCGCGATGATGACGGCCCGGTGTTCCGCGCGCCCTGGGAGGCGCACGCCTTCGCGATGGCGCTGACGCTGCACGAGCGCGGCGTGTTCACCTGGCCCGAATGGGCGGCAGCCCTGGCCTCCGAGATCAAGCGCGCGCAGGCGGCCGGCGATCCCGATACGGGCGAGACCTACTATCTCCATTGGCTCGCCACGCTTGAGGGGCTGGTCGCGCGCAAGGGCGTTGCGTCTGCGGAGACCTTGCATCGCTACCGCGACGCCTGGGACCACGCGGCCGATCGCACCCCGCACGGCAAGCCGATCGAGCTGAAGGCGGAGGATTTTGCGCCGTAGTCCCTTTGCGCGTTGCTTGGGTACACTCTAATCCCAACCAACACTGTCATTCCCCGCGAAGGCGGGGAATCCAGTACGCCGCGGCCTGTCGATTATCGCTACCTTCTCGGAGTACTGGATCACCCGCTTTCGCGGGTGATGACACCGAGTCTATGGTATCACCGTCCCGCCACGTACTCCCGCCACCCCTTCGCCCGCAGGCTGCACGCCGGGCATTCTCCGCAGCCGTATCCCCAATCATGCTGCGCGCCGCGTTCGCCGAGGTAGCAGGTGTGCGACTGCTCGCGGATGAGGTCGACCAGCCCGTCGCCGCCGAGGTCATGGGCGAGCTTCCACGTCGCGGCCTTGTCGATCCACATCAGCGGGGTATGCAGCTCGAACTTGCGGGCCATGCCGAGCGACAGCGCGGCCTGCATCGCGCGGATGGCGTCGTCGCGGCAATCGGGATAACCGGAATAGTCGGTCTCGCACATGCCGCCGACGATGTAACTGATGCCGCGCCGATAGGCCAGCGCCGCGGCGAAAGTCAAAAACACCAGATTGCGGCCGGGCACGAACGTGTTCGGCAGGCCGTCGGCGCCCATCGCAATCGCGACGTCGCGCGTCAGCGCCGTCTCGGACACGGCCGCCAGCGTCGGGATCGCTAGCGTGTGGCTCTCCCCGAGCCTGGAAGCCCAATCCGTGCGCAGGCCCTTGATGCCGTCGAACAGCCGGTCGCGGCAGGCAAGCTCGATGGCGTGGCGCTGCCCGTAATCGAACCCAAGCGTCTCCACGTGCGCAAAACGATTCAGCGCCCAGGCAAGGCAGGTGGTGGAATCCTGGCCGCCGGAAAACAGCACCAGCGCGGTTTCGGATGAAGATGCGTCAGTCATGGCCCGCGCTTTAGCACTGCGCACGCGGCTCGCCAATCTGGCGCGCCAACCGGTGGAAATCACCCTGTTCCGCCGCGCTACGCTGGGAACGGGGGCGCTTTTGGCATAAGGCTTGAGAGCCAGGAGAATGCCCGCAATGACCCCTTCCCGCGACATTTCCCGCCTGATCGAGATCATGGCGGCGCTGCGCACGCCGGTGACTGGCTGCCCCTGGGACCTCGAGCAGAATTTTGCGACCATCGCCCCCTATACGATCGAGGAAGCCTATGAGGTGGTCGAGGCCATCAGCCGCGGCGATCTCGACGATCTCTGCGAGGAGCTCGGCGACCTCCTGCTGCAGGTGGTGTTCCATGCTCAGATGGCCGAGGAGCAGAACGCCTTTGCCTTCGGCGATGTCGTCGAGGCCATCACCCGCAAGATGATCCGGCGCCATCCGCACGTCTTCGCCGACAAGGAGGGCAATCTCGCCTCCTCCCACGTCAAGGAAGTCTGGGACCGCATCAAGGCCGAGGAGAAAGCCGAGCGCGCCGCGCGCCGGCCACCCCAGGAAGCGCCGTCCCACAAGTCGCTGCTGTCAGGCGTGAAGGCCGGCCAGCCCGCCCTGACGCGCGCCATGGAGCTGCAGCGCAAGGCCTCCACTGTCGGCTTCGACTGGAACGATCCGCGCGCGGTGCTGGCAAAAATCCGCGAGGAAGCCGACGAGATCGAGGCCGCACTCGATCGCAACGACAGCGAGGGGTTGGCGGAAGAGACCGGCGACCTGATGTTCGCGCTGGTCAACCTCGCCCGCCATGTCGATGCCGATCCGGAAGCCGCGCTGCGGGCGACCAACACGAAGTTCGAGCGGCGGTTTGCCTATATCGAACGGGCGCTGGAGGCGCAGGGGCGGACCCTCGAGCAGGCGTCGCTGGCGGAGATGGACGCGTTGTGGAATGAGGCGAAGAGTGCGAAGCAGTCGTCACCAGAGGAGCGCAAGCAAGCCGGCCGCTAACTCGGCCGGGACGACACTAACTACACGGACAGTCGCGGCACGGCATCGAACCGGTTCACCACGATATCCCGCTTGGTCTCGTCCACCCGCACCGTCATGTCGAAGCGGCCGTCGTGCAGCTCTTTCGCCAGCACTTCGGAATTCCGATGCAGCCAGCTGATGCCGGCGCCGTCGGAGGCATCGATGGAGAGGTCGAGCGTGATGCGCTTGGCGGCCAAGCGCTCCTCGATCGCGGCGAGCAGCGCGTCGACCCCTTCGCCCGACACGGCCGACACCAGCATCGCGGGATGGTCCTCCGGCCTGCGCGCGGCGATATTCAAGAGTTCTTCGCGCTGTTCGGGACCATAACGGTCGATCTTGTTCCAGACCTCAATGATGCGGCCTGAATCATCGGGATTGATGCCGAGCTGGCGCAGCACCGCGTCGACGTCGCTCTGCTGCGCCTCGGCATCGTCGTGCGAGATGTCGCGCACATGCAGGATGACGTCGGCCTCCAGCACCTCCTCCAGCGTGGCGCGGAAGGCGGCGACGAGCTGCGTCGGCAGATTGGAGATGAAACCGACGGTGTCCGACAGCATCGCCTTGCCGCCATGCGGCAGGGTGAGCGCGCGCAGGGTCGGATCCAGCGTGGCGAACAGCATGTCGGCGGCCTGCACGTCGGCGCGGGTCAGGCGGTTGAACAGCGTCGATTTGCCGGCATTGGTGTAGCCGACCAGCGCCACGACGCGGTACGGCACCCGCTGGCGGCCTGCGCGATGCAGGCGGCGTGTGGCCTGCACCTTCTTCAGTTCGCCCTCGAGCTTGGAGATGCGCTCCTGGATCAGGCGGCGGTCGGCTTCGATCTGCGTCTCGCCGGGACCGCCCATGAATCCAAAGCCGCCGCGCTGGCGCTCGAGATGGGTCCATGAGCGCACCAGGCGCGAACGTTGATAGTTGAGATGCGCGAGCTCGACCTGGAGCGAGCCTTCCTTGGTCTTGGCGCGGCGGCCGAAGATTTCCAGGATGAGACCGGTGCGGTCGAGCACCTTTGCCTGCAACTCCTTCTCGAGGTTGCGCTGCTGGATCGGCGCAAGCGCGCAATCCATCACCACGAGTTCGACGTCGAGGCTCTTGGCGAGCGCGGCGATCTCCTCGACCTTACCCTTGCCGATATAGGTCGCAGGGCGGATCTGGCTGATCGGCGCGATGATGGCGTCGGCAACGACGAGATCGATCGCGCGCGCGAGCCCGGCGGCTTCGTCGAGCCGGGCTTCCGCGTCACGCACGACATGAGCTTCCGATTGCGCGTCGGCACTGCCTGCGCGCACCCGCAAATAGGGACCGATGACAAGCACCCGCCCCGTCTGCGTACCCCCTGCCGACCGCGGACGGTCGGCATCCCCGTCGAAATTCCGGGGTTCCAATCAGATCACTCTCAAGCCGGCTGATCCTCACCGCCTTCGAACAGCTGGATCGGAGCGCCCGGCATGATGGTCGAGATCGCATGCTTGTAGACGAGCTGCGAGTGACCGTCGCGCCGAAGCAGCAAACAGAAATTGTCGAACCAGGTCACGATGCCCTGGAGCTTCACTCCGTTGACCAGAAAGATCGTCAGTGGCGTTTTGGTTTTGCGAACGTGATTAAGGAAGGTGTCCTGCAGGTTTTGTGCGCGGTCTGCCGCCATTGTTTTTTTCTCGCTTTGAGTTTCTTTTTATTGCGCCGGTTGCGGCCCTCTTTTGAAACTCGGGGTCCTCGTCCGGTTGCCGTCCCTCATGAGATCCCCCTCGGGGGGACAGCGGTTCAATTAGAGGACAGGTAGGCTTATTAGGCAAGCCGCTTCACGCGGCAGCCCATGCCGTATTGCCCCGAAAAACTACGGAAATCGATGATTTTCCTCGCCTATTCCAACGACGTCGCAGCGTTAGCCGACGCCGAGCGCCTTCAACTTCCGGTGCAGCGCCGAGCGTTCCATGCCAACAAACTCGGCCGTGCGAGAAATATTTCCTGAAAAACGGCTGATCTGTGCAATCAAATAGTCGCGCTCGAACACTTCGCGGGCTTCGCGCAGCGGCAGGCCCATGATGTGCTCGCCATTGTTGCTGGTCGGCATCGCGGGCACCATGGAGCCGACATCCTGCGGCAGCATGTCGGCAGTGATGATGACTTCCGGCCCGCCAGCGGCGAGAATCATGACTCTCTCAACGTTGTTGCGGAGCTGGCGCACATTGCCCGGCCAGACATGCGACTGCAGTACCGCCATCGCGTCCTGGCCGATCTGCCGCTTGGGCAGGCCGCTGCCCGCGGAGATCTGCTCCATGAAATAGTCGATCAATTCCGGAATGTCTTCACGCCGCTCCGACAATGCGGGCACGCGGATCGGCACCACCGAGAGCCGGTGATAGAGGTCCTCGCGGAAATGACCGGCCGCGATTTCCTCTTCGAGGTTGCGCGCGGTGGAGGAGATGATGCGGACGTCGACCTGCACCTTGCCGTTGCCGCCGACGCGCTGGAACGACTGCTCGACCAGCACGCGCAAGATCTTGTTCTGGGTCTCGCGCGGCATGTCCGCGATCTCGTCGATGAACAGCGTGCCGCCATGAGCTTCTTCGAGTGCGCCGGGCTTGCGCGCGTGCTCGCCGTTGGACTGCTCGATGCCGAACAGCTCGTGCTCCATCCGCTCGGGCGTGATCGCAGCGGCGTTGATGACGACGAAGGGGCCGTCGGCGCGGCCCGAGGCCGTGTGCAACGTGCGGGCGGTCAGTTCCTTGCCGGCGCCCGCGGGGCCGACGATCAGGATGCGGCTGTTGGCCTTGGCCGCACGCTCGATGGTCTGGCGCAGCTGGTTCATGCTGGGCGAGCGGCCGACCAGCGAGCTTGCGCTCGGCGCGAGCTGCTTCAGCTCCTTGACCTCGCGCTTGAGCCGCGAGTTCTCCAGTGCACGGTTGGCGACCAGGATCAGCCGGTCGGTCTTGAACGGCTTCTCGATGAAGTCGTAGGCGCCACGCTTGATCGCGGCGACCGCGGT
Source organism: Bradyrhizobium sp. GCM10028915 (assembly GCF_042666195.1). Taxonomy (NCBI): domain Bacteria; kingdom Pseudomonadati; phylum Pseudomonadota; class Alphaproteobacteria; order Hyphomicrobiales; family Nitrobacteraceae; genus Bradyrhizobium; species Bradyrhizobium sp. GCM10028915. Next base: position 811,748 of record NZ_JBHTFN010000044.1, on the reverse strand, counting down.
CTCGATGTTGCCGTGGCCGGAGATCATCACGACCGGCAGATCGGGGTTGTCCTTCTTGACCTGCTCCAAGAGCTGCAAGCCGTCGAGCTTGGAGCCCTGCAGCCAGATGTCGAGGAACACCAGATGCGGCCTGCGGTTGGCGATCTCGGCGAGCGCCGTATCGCTGTCGCGCGCGGTCCGGGTCACGAAGCCCTCGTCTTCGAGGATGCCCGCAACGAGATCCCGAATATCGGCCTCATCATCGACAATCAGAATTTCACTTGCCATGGATCGCCTGTTTTCTCAGCTGCCTGTTTAGGCTTTGATCTTCGTTGAATCATTGGTCTTTTCAGCCGGCTCTTTGGTTTCGACGGCCGCCTCTTTTGTTTCCGGATCCTTGAGGGATTGCGTGGCCGTTTCGCCGCTTTCCGGCTTGGTCGTTGCCGCGGCTGCCGGTTCGGCCCCCTCGCTTTTCGCGGGAGCGCCGGCGATCGCAAAACGCATCCGCATCCAGGCGCCGCGCTGGCCCTCGCGGAAGTCCGAGGCATCCTTCAGCTCGATGCGCCCGCCATGGTCTTCCAGCACGCGACCGACGATCGCGAGCCCAAGGCCGGTGCCTTTGGCGCGTGTCGTCACATAGGGCTCGAGCAGGCGCGAGCGCGCCACCTTGGGCAGGCCGATGCCGTTGTCGACGACGTCGATCAGCACGTCCTCGCCCTCGCGCGAGACCACGACGTCGATCCGGCCTTTGCCGAGCTCCTCCAGGGGGACCTGCTCGATCGCCTCGGTGGCGTTCTTGACGATGTTGGTGACGGCCTGCGAGATCAGCCGCCGGTCGAACTGGGCGCGCAGCGGGTCTTCCTTGAACTCGGCCTCGATATCGATCTCGGGGTGGGCGACCTTCATCAGGAACACCGCCTGCCGCACTGTGTCGGCGACGTCCTCACCCTCCATGACCGGCTTAGGCATCCGCGCAAAGCGCGAGAACTCGTCGACCATGCGGCGGATGTCGTCGACCTGACGCACGATGGTGTCGGTGCACTGTTCGAAGATCTGCTTGTCCTTGCCCTCGGTGATGTCCTTGCCGAATTTGCGGCGAATGCGTTCGGCGGAGAGCTGGATCGGGGTCAGCGGATTCTTGATCTCATGCGCGATGCGGCGCGCGACGTCGCCCCAGGCCGAGGTGCGTTGCGCCGAGACCAGTTCGGTGATGTCGTCGAGCGTGATGATGTAGCTGTCGTGCGGCTGGCTGGTCTTCTCGGCGCTGACGCGGACCGACAGATTGCGTTCCTGCCCGTCGCGCGTGATCGTGATCTGCCCCTGCACCAGGCGCTGGGTCCCTTCCCGCGCCGTCTTCATCATCTCTTCGAGCTCGGGCAGCACGTCGGAGAGCGGATGGCCGAGCGTCTCGGCTTCGGAGTGACCGATCAGCTTTTCGGCGGAACGGTTGAGAATGCCGACGCTGCCTGAGGTATCCACGCCGATGATGCCGGCGCTGGCGGACGACAGCACCGCCTCGATGAAGCGGCGGCGGCTGTCGATGAGCTCGCTGGCGTTGACGAGCTCGTCGCGCTGGCTACGCAACTCCTCCGTCATCTTGTTGAAGGTCTCACCCAGCTGGGCGAGGTCGCCTTCCGACTGGTGCACCGGCACTTTCACATGGAGATCGCCCGTCGAGACCGTCTGGGCCGCGTTCATCAGCCGCCGGATCGGCGAGACCAGCGAGTTGGCGAAGTTGAGGCCGATCAGCACCGAGGCCATCAGGATGGTCAGCGCGATCACAGCGAACATCAGCGCGAACGCGACCTGGATGCCGAGCCGGCGCGACTCGATCTGGGCGTATTCGGCGACGCTGACCTCGGTCTGCTTGAGCTGGTTGACGACATTCGGATCGAGCGGCCGTGCGACGTAGAGGAATGTGTCACTGAAGGCGCGCAAGCGGACCACCGCGGCGACGAAGCTCGCATCGGGCAGCACCGCGATCTCGGGTTCGGATTCGTTGACGTTGCTGAGGAAGTCCGGTGCCGGCGGCGAATAGGCCAGCCGCATGCCGGTGTCGGCGGATTCGAGAATGTTGGTGTTCTTGTCGATGATCATCGCGCCCGGCAAATTGCGCGAGGCGGCGCTGGACGTCAGCAATTCGCGAAACGAGCGGCGATCCTGGTCGTAGAGCGGCCGCGCGTGGGCGATGTCGTTGGCCATGCCGAGAATGTCGCCCCGGATCAGCTGCGCATGGTCCTGCATGTAAGCCCGCGCGATCGTCAGTGAATTCTGGATCACCTCCTTGGTCGGGCCGGAGAACAGGCGGTCGAGGCCGCGCTCGATGGTGACGTTGGCGACGACGGCGACCAGCACCGCCGGCAGCACCGCCACGATCGAGAACAGGCTGACGATCTGGACATGGAGGCGCGCCGCCGCCCTGCCCCGCCGTCGCGCCAGGATCAGCTGCCAGAGCTCGCGGATGATGATGCCGACCAGCAGCAGGATGGTGGCTGCGTTGCTCAGATAGAACGAACGGACAACTTGCGGCGTCAGTTCGATGCTGGTGAGGCCGGTCAGGACCAGGAAGGTGAGCAAGGCCGACAGCAGCGCCAGCGCCACGGCGAACGGCGCCAGCCAGCGTCGCGCCGACCAACGCCGGGGCTCTTCTGCTGGGGCCGTGTCAAAGGATCCGGCCGAGGTGTCTGCGCTGGTCATTCCGGCAATGGGTGCTGAAAACGGGGGGGCCGCGGCGGGCGGCTACTGATGTATTCGTACCACATTGTTGCCGAATTGCGACAATTCCGCGGCGTCACCGCCGCGACCGACCCGCGCATCCACAGCGACATGCCGGAGGGCGGGAACGGATTCCAGCCCCGGCGGCTTGACCAGCATGCACAGGTTCTTTCTCGCAATGATGGTATCGGCCGTGCTGCTGCTGATCGTGGCGGCGGACCTGCTGGTCAATGGTCTCGGGGTGCAGGAGCCCAATGCGAACGTCGCCAGCGCAATACAGGTCTCAGGCCGGTTTGTCAGATAGGTGTGAGGCCGCGTCCCGCGGCTGAAATGACCTTTTGAATGTTCCTGCGGAACATTTCAGTCCGATCGGGACTTCTGCTCACCGCGTCAGCCACGACGGCCAACGCGATCGGACAGGCTCAGCTCCGCTTGGTAGGGGGAGCTGAGCCACCGGCCGTTGCGGGGGGCTAGCCGCCGCTCCGATACACCTGGATATCGAGATCCCGGATCTTCTTCCGCAGCGTGTTGCGGTTGAGGCCGAGCAGATCGGCGGCGCGGATCTGGTTGCCGCGGGTGGCCGCGAGCGCGGCCGTGAGCAGTGGCACCTCGATCTCCTTCAGGATGCGGTGATAGAGGCCCGGCGGCGGCACGCCGTTCGGGAAGCCCTGGAAGTGCGAAGAGAGATACGCCTCCACGGCGCCGCCGAGATTGTCGACGCCATGCTGGACGGCGGCACCCGGGCTGACCGTGGGTGGCGCCAGTTCGCCGTCGATGACGGAGCCGGTGATCACGTCCTGCGGATAGAGCGCGGCGAGGCGACGGGCGAGGTTCTCGAGCTCGCGCACATTGCCCGGCCAGCGGTGCTGCTTCATCCGCTCCAGCGCCAGCGTGTCGAGCTTCTTCGGCGGCAGGCCGTCCTTCTCCGCCAGCGCGAAGAAATGACGGATGAGATCGGGCAGATCCTCGATGCGCTCGCGCAACGGCGGCAGGCGCAACGGCACGACGTTGAGGCGGAAGAACAGATCCTCGCGGAACAGGCCTTGCTGGATCAGGACGCGCAGATCCTTGTTGGAGGCCGCGACGATGCGCACGTCGGTCTTGATCGGGGTGCGACCGCCGACCGTGGTGTATTCGCCCTGCTGAAGCACGCGCAGCAGACGGGTCTGCGCCTCCATCGGCATGTCGCCGATCTCGTCCAGGAACAGCGTGCCGCCCTCGGCCTGCTCGAACCGGCCGGAGGCGCGGGTGTTGGCGCCGGTGAAGGCGCCGCGCTCATGGCCGAACAGCTCCGACTCGATCAGGTCGCGCGGGATCGCCGCCATGTTGACCGCGACGAACGGGCCATTGCGGCGCTTGCCGTAGTCGTGCAACGCGCGCGCCACCAGCTCCTTGCCGGTACCGGACTCGCCCGTGATCATCACGGTGAGGTCGGTCTGCATCAGGCGCGCCAGCACGCGATAGATTTCCTGCATCGCCGGCGAGCGGCCGACCAGCGGGATCGCCTCCATCTCGGCGTCCTCGTTCGGCGTCGAGACCCGCTCCTTCGGCTCGGCCAGCGCGCGGCCGACGATGGCGATCAGCTCCTTCAGATCGAAGGGCTTCGGCAGATATTCATAGGCGCCGCGCTCGGAGGCCCGGATCGCCGTCATGAAGGTGTTTTGCGCGCTCATGACGATAACAGGCAAATTCGGCCGCATCTTCTTGATCCGCGGCAACAGGTCGAACGCGTTCTCGTCGGGCATCACCACGTCGGTGATGACGAGATCGCCCTCCCCCTGGCTGACCCAGCGCCACAGCGTTGCGGCATTGCCGGTCAGCCGCACTTCGTAGCCGGCGCGCGATAGTGCCTGATTGAGAACCGTGCGGATGGCGGTGTCGTCATCAGCAACGAGAATGCTACCTGCGGGCATCGTTAATCCTCATTTCGCCCCCTGTGACGCAGACGACGACTTTCCGGCAGAGCCGTCGTGACTGCTTTGATCGGCATGTTTCACCGATGTGGAATACATCGGCATCAGCACGCGGAAGGTTGTCTTGCGCGGCTGAGATTCGCATTCGATGATGCCCCCGTGATCCCCGATAATCTTTGCGACCAGAGCGAGGCCCAGACCCGAGCCGGTCTGTTTGGTGGTGACGAAGGGATCGAACAGGTTTGGCAGAAGATCGTCCGGCACGCCTGGTCCGTTGTCCTTCACGCAGAATTCGAGCGGCAGGGATACACGGGATTTTTGACCGGGGACTGACAGGCGGACGCCGGGGCGAAACGCGGTGGTGAGCTGGATTTCACCGTCGGGAACGTCGATCAGCGCTTCGGCGGCGTTCTTCACCAGGTTGAGGAACACCTGGATGAGCTGGTCCTGGTTCGCCAGCACCGGGGGCAGCGAGGGATCGTAATCCTCGACGAAGCGGATGTTGCGGGCAAAGCCGGACTGCGCCAGCCGTTTGACGTGATCGAGCACCGAATGGATGTTGACGGGGCCGCGCACCACGGGGCGCTCGTCGCCGAACACCTCCATGCGGTCGACCAGCGTCACGATGCGGTCGGCCTCGTCGCAGATCAGCCGCGTCAGCATGCGGTCTTCCGAGGAGGCCTGCTGCTCCAGGAGCTGCGCCGCGCCGCGGATGCCCGAGAGCGGGTTCTTGATCTCGTGCGCCAGCATCGCGGCGAGCGCGATCACCGAGCGCGCGGCGCTGCGATGGGTGAGCTGGCGGTCCATCTTGTCGGCGATGGAGCGCTCCTGGAGCATCACCACGATATGGCCGGGCCGTTCCGTGACGGGGGCAACGTGCAGATCGACCTGGCGGTCCCCGCCCATGCGCGGCGTGCCCAGATCGACCTTGTACTCGTTGACAGGTGCATTCGACGAACGCACCTGGTCGATCAGCGCCAGCAAGGGGCTGCCAAACGGCACCAGCTCTTTCAGCGACTGCCGCTTCAAGAACTGCGTCGAGATATCGAAGAAGGCTTCGGTTGCGATGTTGGCGGCGACGATTTTGCCGTCCGGCCCGATCATCAGCACGGGATTGGGAAGTGCGTCCAGGATGGCATCGCTGTCGGACGGAAACGGCCGACGATGTTCAGCAACTGAGCTCATGCAGCGGCGCTCCATGCGAAGTCGTCGAAGGCATCTTGCAGTGACCGGTGAACGAGGTGCGGATCCTCCGAGGTGAGGATTTTCTGGCGCCAGGATTTCAGCTTCTCGGCCGGCGCACGGCTCACATCGGCCGCGACGTCGAGCGCCCAGCCCAGATGTTTTCGCGCGTGCCGCAGCCCGATGCGCAGGCCGTAGAGCGCGCAGACGCCTTCATAAAGCGTGCGCACATAATGCAGCTGCGTCTCGAGCGGCGGCGTGGCTTCCACCGCCCCACCCTTGAGGCGGCGGCCGATCTGGCCGGGCAGCCAGGGCTGGCCCTGCGCGCCGCGGCCGATCATCACGGCATCGGCGCCGGAGGCCTTTAACGCCGCGAGGGCCTTCTCGTAAGTGGTGATGTCGCCATTGACGACGAGCGGAATGGAGATGGCCTCGCGTACGGCGCGGATCGCATCCCAATCGGCCTCGCCCTTGTAGAACTGGCAGCGGGTGCGGCCGTGCACGGTGACGAGCTTGATGCCTGATGCCTGTGCGCGCCGCGCCAGTTCCGGTGCGTTGCGGGTGCGGTCGTCCCAGCCGAGCCGCATCTTCAACGTCACTGGCACCTTCACCGCCGCGATCGTCGCTTCGATCAGGCTGACGGCGTGGTCGAGGTCGCGCATCAAGGCGGAACCGGACTGGCCGCCGGTGACGTGACGAGCCGGACAGCCCATGTTGATGTCGATGATATCGGCGCCTTCGGCTTCAGCGATCCGGGCGCCCTCCGCCATCCAATGCGTCTCGCACCCGGCGAGCTGGACCACGTGGGGACCGATCCCCGTGGCTTCGCAGCGCAACCGGGACATATGATGGCCATTGGCGAGTTCGTCGCTGGCCGTCATTTCGGACACCACCAGACCGGCCCCCAACTCCGCGGCAAGCCGGCGGACGGGCGAGTCAGTCACCCCCGACATCGGTGCCAGGAAGACCGGGGTGGCGACATCAATATCGCCTATCTTCAATGGCTTAGAGTCTGATACTACCGAGCCGGTCACAGGGGTCTCGTTGCGTTGGCAGCGCCTCATCGCGCCTGCCATGACCTATCTTGCGCACAATTCTTGTGCAGTCAAGCGTCATGCCTACAGTTTAGACAGTTCTGCAAATCTTTCAAGTGCAGTGCAGCAAAATGCTGTTTCCCACAATCCGGGGAAACCCCCTTTTATTGCGGGCCTGCCGTGCTAGAGGCATGCGGCGATCACCCCACCCCCGACTCTCTTCATCACCAAATGAGTATTTGAGTCCTATGGCGAAATCACAGCGCACCGCAGTCGTCCTCGTCGCTGCCGGACGCGGCCTGCGCGCAGGCGCCGGTGGCCCCAAGCAATATCGCGAGATCGGCGGCGTGCCGGTGATCTATCGCGCCATGGAGGCCTTCAGCCGTCATGCGGACGTGTTCGCAGTTCAGCCAGTCGTGAACCCGGACGACAGCGCCATGTTCACGGCGGCGGTCGCAGGGCTCGGCCACGAGGCGCCGGTCAATGGCGGCGCGACCCGGCAGGCCTCGGTGCTCGCCGGTCTCGAAGCGCTCGCCAGGCACAAGCCCGACATCGTCCTGATCCACGACGCCGCGCGACCCTTCGTTTCGGAAGGCGTGATCACCCGCGCGATCGATGCGGCCAGCCGCACCGGCGCGGCGATCCCCGTCGTTCCCGTCACCGACACCATCAAGATCACCGGCGAGAATGACAATGTCGAGGACACGCCGGACCGGGCGCGGTTGCGAATTGCGCAGACGCCGCAATCCTTTCGTTTCGACGTCATCCTCGAAGCGCATCGTCGCGCGGCCAAGGACAGGCGCAGCGATTTCACCGACGATGCCGCGATTGCCGAATGGGCGGGATTGACGGTTGCAACCTTTGAAGGCGATGTTGCCAATATGAAGCTCACCACTCCCGAGGATTTCGTGCGCGAGGAAGCGCGGCTGGCAAGCCTGCTCGGCGACATCAGGACCGGCACGGGCTACGACGTCCACGCCTTCGGCGAGGGCGACCATCTCATGATATGCGGCGTGCGCGTGCCGCACACCAAAGGCTTCCTGGCCCATTCCGACGGCGATGTCGGCCTGCATGCGCTGGTCGACGCCATCCTGGGCGCGCTCGCTGACGGCGACATCGGATCGCACTTTCCGCCCAGCGACGCGAAGTGGAAAGGCGCCTCCTCCGACCAGTTTTTGCAATACGCCATCGAGCGCGTCACCCAGCGCGGCGGCCGCATCGCCAATCTCGAGGTGACCATGATCTGCGAGCGGCCGAAGATCGGCCCTTTGCGCGAGACCATGCGCGCGCGCATCGCCGAGATTTCCGGCGTCGACATCTCCCGCGTCGCGGTCAAGGCGACCACCAGCGAGCGGCTCGGCTTCACGGGCCGCGAGGAAGGCATCGCGGCCACCGCGAGCGCCACCATCCGCCTGCCCTGGAGTGTCTAGGCCATGGGCGGCAGCGACGCACGCGCACTCTCCCGCTCGCTGCTCGATTTGTGCCGGATGCGCAAGCTGACGATCGCGACCGCGGAGTCCTGCACCGGCGGTCTCGTCGCGGGCGCGCTGACCGACATCCCCGGCTCCTCCGACGTCATCGATCGCGGCTTCGTCACCTATTCCAACGACGCCAAGCGCGCGATGCTCGGGGTCGAGGCAAGCACGCTCACCAATTTCGGCGCCGTCAGCAAAGAGACCGCAACAGCTATGGCGGTCGGTGCGCTGGAGCGTGCCGGCGTCGATCTTGCGGTCGCCATCACTGGCATCGCCGGCCCCGGGGGTGCAACGCCTGGCAAGCCGGTTGGCCTCGTGCACTTCGCCGCCGCCGCGCGCGACGGACGCATCGTCCATCGCGAGCATCGCTTTGGCGGCATCGGCCGCACCGCCGTGCGTCAGCGCTCCGTGGTCGAGGCGCTGCGCATGCTGATGGATCTCGCCCGCGGCCCGCAAGTTACGGCCAAGCCGAAACGTGCCGCCGCAGTAACCCGCCTGCGCCCGCGCGTGACACGATCACCGCGCCGGCACGCGGTGAAGCGCAGGCCGCCGCGCTGACCGCGGGGGTGAGATCCCTCACGCAGCCGCGAGTTAAGCACTCACGTGATCGAGCACGCACTGCTTGATCGCGCTGTGATTGACGATGGCTGCGCCCCACACCAGCCCGTAGCGACTTGACCTTTCCCGCCATGCAGGTGACCTCGACGTCATTGCCGATGTGGAAGGGTCGAAACAGCAGCAGCATGACGCCGGCGGCGATGTTGGAGAGTGGGCCTGTAATGCCAGACCAACGGCGAGAGATGCGCAACATTGCCCGTGCGATGACGCCGCTGGAGATCGAGCAGGCCGCTGCGTATTATGCCTCGCAGCCGCCGGATGTCGTGAAGGCGGTGGATTGAAATTTTGGCACGCCTGCCTTCCCCATCGTCATTGCGAGCGCAGCGAAGCAATCCAGAGTCTCTCCGCAGAGGGATTCTGGATTGCTTCGTCGCAAGGGCTCTTCGCAATGAAGGAGGAGAGAGCGTGCCCGTCCGCAACCACTACGACGACACCAGCTTCCGCCGTCCGTAGATCGCATCCGCCCGCTTCTCGAAGGCGATGGAAAATCGCGCGAACGCGGCGTCGAACATCGAGCCCATCAGGAGCGCCAGCATGCGGCTCTTGAACTCGTAGGCAAGGAAGAAGCCGACATCGCAAACGCTCTCGCCTTTGGGCTCGAACGTCCAACGGTTTTCCAGATTGCTGAAGGGACCTTGCAGATATTCGACCAGGATCTTCAAATTGGCGCGGTCGAGCGTCACGCGGCTGGTGAAGGATTCCCTGACCAGCTTGAACGACACCGTCATGTCCGCGACCAGCACCTCGGTGCCGTCGGGTTTCGCCATGCGCTGACGGACCTTCAGCGCACTGCACAGCGGCACGAATTCCGGGTAGCGCTCGACGTCAGCGACCAGATCAAACATCTCGGACGCGCTGTGATCGACACGACGCTTGCTCGAAAAATTGGGCATGGCGATTCAGCGGGCGCTTGCTGCCCGCGCGGCCTTCAGTTTCGCAAAATCCTCGCCGGCATGATGCGACGAACGGGTGAGCGGGGTCGCAGACACCATCAGGAAACCCTTGGTGTAGGCGACCTTCTCGTAGGACGAAAACTCGTCCGGCGGCACGTAGCGCATCACGGCGTGATGCTTGCGGGTCGGCTGGAGATATTGCCCGATGGTCAGGAAATCGACGTCGGCGGAACGCAGATCGTCCATCACCTGCTGCACCTCGTGGCGCTCCTCGCCGAGGCCGACCATGATGCCGGACTTGGTGAAGATGGTGGGATCGAGCTCCTTGACCCGCTGCAACAGCCGGATCGAATGGAAATAGCGCGCGCCCGGCCGCACCGTGAGATAGCACGACGGCACGGTCTCGAGATTGTGGTTGAACACGTCGGGCTTCGCCGCGACGACGACCTCCAGCGCCCCCTCCTTGCGCAGGAAGTCGGGCGTCAGGATCTCGATCGTGGTCGAGGGGCACGCGGCGCGGATCGCGCGGATGGTCTGGGCGAAATGCTCGGCGCCGCCGTCAGTGAGATCGTCGCGGTCCACGGAGGTGATGACGACATGGGCAAGGCCGAGCTTGGCCACAGCCTCGCCGACGTTCTGCGGCTCGGCCGCGTCAAGTGCATTCGGCATGCCGGTCTTGACGTTGCAGAAGGCACAGGCGCGGGTGCAGGTGTCGCCCATGATCATGAAGGTCGCGTGCTTCTTGTCCCAGCACTCGCCGATATTCGGGCAGCCCGCCTCCTCGCACACCGTATGCAGGCCGTTGGCGCGCACGATGTTGCGCGTGTCGGCATAGCCGCGGGTGTTGGGCGCGCGTACGCGGATCCAGTCCGGCTTCGGCGGCGAAGCGGAATCGGGCCGGTTCACCTTTTCGGGGTGACGTGGGCGCAGCGGGTTCGAGATGGTATCGACGATAACGACCATGGGGTGTCCGGTCTGACCAAGTCCTACCTAGTCGGTCTGGCCGGGCATCGCAACCCGGCTCGCACCGCTTCAGGGAACATGGCAGATATGGGCAATATCCTGCTCTGTTCTCTGGCGATTCTCCCCTCGAATGGCTCCAGTCTCGAAGACCTCTACTCCTCGGCTCGGCAAAGCCCTGAAGCGTACCTTTTTCGCGCGCAGCGTCCACGAGGTCGCGCCCGATCTGATCGGTGCGACCATGCTGGTCAACGGCGTTGGCGGGATCATCGTCGAGGTCGAGGCCTATCATCATACCGAGCCGGCGGCGCACTCCTACAATGGCCCGACGCCGCGGAACCAGGTGATGTTCGGCCCGCCCGGCTTTGCCTATGTCTACCGCTCCTACGGCATCCACTGGTGTGTGAACTTCGTCTGCGAGGAAGAAGGCTCGGCCAGCGCCGTGCTGATCCGCGCGCTGGAGCCGACCCACGGAATCGCCGCGATGCGGCGGCGCCGCCATCTCCAGGATTTGCACACGTTGTGCTCGGGCCCGGGCAAGCTGACCGAAGCGCTCGGCATCACCATCGCGCACAATGCCTTGCCGCTCGACCGTCCGCCGATCGCGCTGCATGCGCGGACGGAGGACGTCGAGGTGGCGGCCGGCATCCGGATCGGCATCACCAAGGCGGTCGAGCTGCCCTGGCGCTATGGTGTCAGGGGCTCGAAATTCCTCAGCAAGCCGTTTCCGAAATAAGCTTACGACGCCTGCTTGAGCCGCTCCAGCGCCTCGAGCAGCTTGGCCTTGCGGGCGAGCGCGGCCTCGCGCTTCTCGCGCTCCTCCTCGACGACCTCCTCGGCCGCGTTGGCCACGAATTTCTCGTTGGCCAGTTTGGACTCGGCACGCTTGATGTCGGCGTCGGCCTTCCCGATCTCCTTGTCCAGACGCGTGCGCTCGGCGACGACGTCAATCACGCCCTTCAGCGGCAGCGCGGCCACCTCGCCGCGCACCAGGAGCTGGACCGCGCCGTCGGGCGCACGGTCGGCGAAGGAGATGTCCGACAGCCGCGCCATGCGCTTGATGACGTCGCTCCAGCGCGGCGCGCGCTCCTTCGTCTCGGCCGAGGCGCCTGCGAGCACCAGCGCCGTGAGGGTCGCCGGCGGGATGTTCATCTCGGCGCGCACCGAACGGATCTGCGTGACAAGGTCAATGACCCAGCCGATCTCGGCCTCGGCCGCGGGATCGGTGAAGTCGGCATGGTCGAAGATCGGCAGCACCCAAACCGGCGAGACGAGCGCGTCGGTCGGCCCCGTCGTCGCCGCGAGCATCGCAAGCTGCTCCGGCGTCGGCCCGGCCGGCTTCAGCGGCCACGGTGCCAGCGCGAGCAGACCGTCGCGCTTGGCCGTCACCTCCCACAGCTCCTCGGTGATGAAGGGCATGAAGGGGTGCAGCAGTTTCAGGATCTCGTCGCGCGCCCATGCCACCATGGCGCGGGTCTCGGCCTTGGCAGGGCTGTCGGGGCCGAGTAGCACGGGTTTTGCGAGCTCGAGATACCAGTCGCAATAGACGTTCCACACGAAGCGGTAGATGCTGCCGGCGGCGTCATTGAAGCGATAGGCCTCGATCGCCTCGGTCACCTCGCGCGTGGTGTGCGCACTCTCATGTGCGATCCAGCGGTTCAGCGTCTCTTTGACCTTCGCCGGCTCGAAGCCTTCGGGCACGGCGCAATGGTTCATCTCCGCAAAGCGCGACGCATTCCAGAGCTTGGTCGCGAAATTGCGATAGCCCTCGACGCGGCTGGTGGCGAGCTTGATGTCGCGCCCCTGCGCGGCCATCGCGGCCAGCGTGAAGCGCAGCGCGTCCGCACCATATTGGTCGATCAGGCTGAGCGGATCGATGACGTTGCCCTTCGACTTCGACATCTTGGCGCCCTTCTCGTCGCGGACGAGGGCGTGGATGTAGATCGTCGAGAACGGCACCTCCTTCATGAAGTGCAGCCCCATCATCATCATGCGGGCGACCCAGAAGAAGATGATGTCGAAGCCCGTCACCAGTGCGTTGGTCGGGTAGTAGCGCTGCACTTCCGGCGCGTCTGCGGGCCAGCCGAGGGTCGAGAATGGCCACAGCGCCGAGGAGAACCAGGTGTCGAGCACGTCCTCGTCGCGCGTGATGAAGCCGTCCCGCTTGTTGCGGTCGAGCGCCATCTCGCGGCCCTGCTCGACCGTGATGACTTCCTGCTCGACGTAATAGCCGAGGGCGTGGCTGACGGCCTCCTCCTCGGTCTCGGCGACGAACACCTTGCCATCAGGACCGTACCAGGCCGGGATCTGGTGGCCCCACCAGAGCTGGCGCGAGATGCACCAGGGCTGGATGTTCTCCATCCACTCGAAATAGGTTTTTTCCCAGTTCTTTGGCACGAAGGTGGTTTCGCCCGAACGCACGGCGGCCATCGCGGGCTTCGCCAGCGTCTTGGCGTCGACATACCATTGGTCGGTCAGATAGGGCTCGATCACCGTGCCGGAGCGGTCGCCATGCGGCACCATGTGGGTGTGAGGTTCGATCCGCTCGACGAAACCGAACGATTCCAGTCGCTCGACGATGCGCTTGCGCGCTGCAAAGCGATCGAGCTTGTTGAACTCCTCGGCGAACTGCGAGGCACCTTCCGGCAGGTCGCGCAGATAATCCTCGTTGTCGAGGAGATCGAGGCAACCTTCCTTGTCGATGACGCTGATTCGGGCGAGGCCGTGGCGATTGCCGACCTCGAAATCGTTGAAGTCGTGCGCCGGCGTCACCTTGACCGCGCCCGAGCCCTTCTCCGGATCGGAATAATCGTCGGCGACGATCTGGATCTTGCGGCCGACCAGCGGCAGGATCACGTTCTTGCCGACCAGCTTCTGATAGCGCTCGTCGTCGGGATGCACGGCCACCCCGGTATCGCCGAGCATGGTCTCCGGGCGCGTGGTGGCAACGACGATGAAGCTCGAGGGATCCTCGGGGCTGAAGATCTTGCCCTCGATCGGATAGCGCAGGTACCAGAGGCTACCCTTGACCTCGGTCTGCTGCACTTCGAGATCGGAGATCGCGGTGAGCAGCTTGGTGTCCCAGTTCACCAGCCGCTTGTCCTTGTAGATCAGGCCGTCGCGGTGCAGCTCGACGAACACCTTGACCACGGCCTTGGACAGGCCCTCGTCCATGGTGAAGCGTTCGCGCGACCAGTCGCAGGAGGCGCCGAGCCGTTTGAGTTGGTTGATGATGGTGTCGCCGCTCTCGGCCTTCCACTGCCAGACCCGCTCCAGAAACTTCTCGCGGCCCATCTCGCGACGGCTGGGCTGCTGGCGCTCCATCAGCTGCCGCTCCACCACCATCTGGGTGGCGATGCCGGCATGGTCGGTGCCGGGCTGCCACAGCACGTCGCGACCGCGCATGCGCTCGAACCGGCACAGGATGTCCTGGAGCGTGTTGTTGAGGGCGTGGCCCATGTGCAGCGAGCCCGTCACGTTCGGCGGCGGGATCACGATGGTAAAGGGCACAGCGTCGCGGCGGTCTGGGCGGCCGGCCTTGAAGGCAAGGCTGTCCTCCCACACGACGGACATGCGGGCTTCGATATCGGCGGGCTGGTAATTTTTCTCGATCATGGCGCTGTTAGAAAGCCGCGCACGGGGTCCAAGTCAACGGAAAGGTCAAAGGAAAGCCAGGCGGCAACAGGGCTTTCCGGTCCGGTCGGGAGACAGAATATGACCCACAAGCAGGGCTTTATGAGGGCTCTGCGGCCCGATCTACCTGCCGCCGCGCGATACCCGCTCGATTTCGGCCTTCACGATGCGTTCGACCAGGCCCGGCAAATTGTCGTCCAGCCAGGATTTCAGCATCGGACGCAGCATCTCCTTGACCAGATCCTCCAGCGTTCGCGCATTGCTGCTGAGCACCGTGTGGGCCAGGGAATTGAAGGCGGATTCGACCGCGGAGACCGTCGATTGCGCCAGCATCGGCTGTTGGGGCGGCAGCGGCGGCGCATCGAAGTCCACGGGCGCATAGGATGCCGGCGTCGGACGCGGCGGCGGCGATTCGGCGAATTCGAGATCGTCGCGCGGCTCGACCTTGCGGAAGCTCGGCGGCGGCGGAGGCGGCGTCGGCTCCATCGCCAGCGCCATATCGTCGGTCAATTCCAGCACGTCGGGCTCAGGTTCGGGCTCCGGCTCGGGAGCACGGATTTCCGGCGCGGGCGTGGCTGCGTCGAGCCCCGCCAGCAGCGCGTCGATATCGTCCTGATTGTTGGATGCATCCACCTCGGGTGCGGCGGCCGGCGGCGCTGCCGGCTTTGCGGCCGGAGCCGGTGCCGGCTTTTCGGCGGCCGGTTTGGGCGGCGCTACCTTGGATGGCGGAATATCGTTGATCACCTGCGGCTTCGGTGACGCGGCGGGGGCGGCAGCTTTCTCGGGCTTAGCGGCATCCGCCGGCGGCGGCTTGGCCTCATCGTCGGCAATGATGCGCCGGATCGAGGCCAGAATCTCCTCCATCGAGGGTTCTGTGACCTTTGCAGGCTGCGTCATCTCCGACTCCACATCATCAACGCCCTCGCATGCGTTGTTTTACACCAAGCACGACAGGATTGGCCGGTTCCGGATGGGTGGCCCGACATTTTCGTCACGGCAGCCCGACTTGTCCCCAGATGACAGCTCAACGTGCAGCGGTGCGCCCCTGCCCTCGGCACTCATGCTTTACGCACACGGCATCGGATGCAGAGCGAATCGACCCGCATCTTCTTGGCAAGGCTATGTCAGGGATTTTGCTGATTGCAAGCAAAGCACCGGTCGGCTTCGGCTATTTGCGAGGCCGACCGGATGATTACGGGACTCTAGCGTCCGTCTGGCGTGCGTACGCCGGCCCAGCTGTCGCGGACCTGATGGTAGTGCACGCTGGGATCGTAGACAGTGGTGTTGAGGCCGAGGACTTGCGGCGCGAGACGACCGACCGCGTTGAGCACCGAATAGGACGCCACCACGCGGTCATGCTGGGCAGTGACGAGCGCCACGCGCGCGTTGACCAGCGCCTGCTGCGCGTTGAGCACGTCCAGCGTGGTGCGCTGGCCGGCCTTGGCTTCCTCGCGCACACCGTTCAGCGCGATCTCGGAGGCCGTAACCTGCGCCTGCGCAGACTGCACCTGCGCCTTGCCGGCTTCCAACTGGCCCCAGGCCTGCACGACGTTGGCGCGGGTCTGATCGCGCGTGGTTTCAAGATTCAGGCGCTGCTGCGCCAAGTTCTCTTTCGATTGGCGGATCAGCGCATATTCAGCGCCGCCCTGATAGATCGGCACCGAGGCGGTCGCGATGGCGGAAGCGGTCGTCGTTCGGAAGACCGTCAGGGTCTGCTGGTACGACTGGGTGATGCCAGCCTGAACCGTGAGGGTCGGCAGCAGCGCGCCTTCGTTGATCTTGACCTGGAGATAATTGACGTCGATGCCGAACATCGATGCCGTGACGTTGGGGTTCTCCACCAGGCTGAGACCGACGGCGGAGGCGAGCGTCCCGGGCAGGAAACGATCGACCGGCGAGCCCGGCGCAAGGTTCGTCGGCTCGTTGCCGATGATCCGGCGGAAATTGGCACGCGTCGTCGTGAGATTCGATTCGGCCGTCAGGGCCTGGGTCCTGCCTGCCGCGAGCTGCGCTTCGGATTGCGCCACGTCCGTGCGCGTCACCTCGCCGACATTGAAGCGATCGCGCGTTTGCTTGAGCGTCTGTTCGAGGACGCGCACATTGCTGCGCTGAACTTCGAGTGTGGCGGAGTCACGAAGATAATCCATGTAGCTGGTCGCAGCCTGCAGCAGGACCGTCTGCTCGAGCACACGCAACGCCTCGCGGGATCCCGAGACCTGG
The DNA here is from genome assembly GCF_042666195.1 of Bradyrhizobium sp. GCM10028915. Lineage (NCBI taxonomy): Bacteria > Pseudomonadati > Pseudomonadota > Alphaproteobacteria > Hyphomicrobiales > Nitrobacteraceae > Bradyrhizobium > Bradyrhizobium sp. GCM10028915. Next base: position 795,126 of record NZ_JBHTFN010000044.1, on the reverse strand, counting down.
CTTTCCGCCACGCGCGTCCTGTTGGCGGTCTGATTGCCGTTATAGAGCGTCTGGTTGATGGTCAGGCTGGCGCTATTGGGCTGAAGGGGCGGGTCGCTATGGATCGGCACAGCCTTCTGCGTCTGCTGAATATCCTGATATTGATAGCCGGTGCTGAGGTTGATCCCGACCTTGGGGCGATAGCCCGACAGCGCTTGCGGCACGTTCTCGTCAGTCGAGCGCACCTGGGCGCGCTGCGCGTTGAGCTGCGGATTGTTCTGATAAGCGCGCACCAGCGCAGCCTCGATCGTATCCGCCAAGGCAGGCGTCGGCGCGGCAAGCGCCAGCAGCAGGACCGAAACCGCTGCTCCGGTGAAGAGCTTCACCCCATGCATCCAAAAATTCCGTTCATTCTAACGCCCGGCTCGTGCCCGCGAGCTGGGTTACCGTCTACGAGTGGAGTCGTTGCCCCGCCGCAACATAGGACGCGGTCAAGCGCGACGGAACTACCTGAGGGGTGTTCTCGGTGGAAACTCTTCACGTGCAGCATCCCGGCCACACTTCTGATTCAGAACGGGATTTTAACGGGCCAAAGCCGTCAGAAGACGAAGGCGGCGGCCCGTTCCAGCCCCGGAAGGACCGGGGCTGCGGCATCGAACAGCGCCCGATGGCCGAATTCGCCGTGGGTATGGGTCACGATCATGGCTCGCGGCGGCCTGGATTCGGCCGAGACCCCCACCAGGCGCCCCCCCTCCTTGAGCTGCCCGAGCAGCCCTGCCGGGGTCACCTCGGTGGCGCCGTTGAGGACGATCACATCATAGGGACCTGCGGCGGCATCACCCTCGGTGCAGGCCGCGGCCTTGCAGGCCACGTTGGCCAACCCGAGGGCGGCGAAGGCGTCGTTGGCCTTTGCCGCCAGGCCCGAATCGCATTCCGTCGCGATGACTTTGCGCGCGAGCTTGGCGGTCAGCGCAGCGAGATAGCCCGTGGCGCAGCCGACGACCAGCACGTCGTCATCCTCGCCGATCTCGGCGGCCTGGAGCAGCTTGCCGGTCAGCTGCGGCTTGATCAGGAACCGCTTGGCGCCTCCCTCGCTGACGTCGAGATCGAGGTCGAGATACGCCAACGCCTGCCGGCTGGCGGGCACGAAAGCCTCGCGCGGAACCGTGAGCATGGCGTCGAGAACACGACGGTCGGTGACGTCACTGGTGCGCACCTGGCCATCGACCATTTTTAGGCGCGCCGTCGAGAAAACGGACATTTGCGGACCCTGCAAGGCGGACGATGCCGCGGACGAAAGTTGGCGGCATCTTTGGAACAGGCCCTGCGAAAACGCAACATGGCTTTGGCCCGCAAACCGGGCCCTTCCGCAACTCGCAACGTCGAGGGTGAGCCGCCTATTCGATCGTGACCGCGAGGCGGCCGATCAATGCGGCGACTTCGTCCAGCCGTGCCGAATCGTGGGTCTCGACCGCCCGCGCCAGACAGGCGAGGCATTCGTCGTCGCTGAGTTCGGGGATGTCCGCCGGCAGAATGGAGGGGGCCAACGGGAAACGGTCGACCTGGATGTCTCGCATGGGAATCAGCTCCGTAAAGGACCGGCCTCTGGAAGCTCGATTTCAATTGAGTCGTTTTGGCGTCACCGCGGAGGATGCGGGCTCGCCGCGGTACACATCTAGTTGAGGATCTGCTGCAACGAGATCGCACGCCAGATCAGAGTCTGGGCGCAAGTTGCTGAAAATGAAGCGGAATTTGGCTCCCCGGGCTGGATTCGAACCAGCGACCATCCGATTAACAGTCGGATGCTCTACCGCTGAGCTACCGAGGAAAAGGGCGAACCTGTCGTTCGCGCGCGGCTGCGTATAACAAAGCCGCTTGCGCTTGCAAAGGACGAATTCGCTATCTGGCACATTGCGGCGAGGAAGGGCACGCGGCCCCTCCTCCGCCTGGCCTCAGGTCAAGTTACTCGGCGACGAACGAAGTGGTCTTGGTGCCGGAATCGTAGCGCAGCCGGAGTGCCGTGAACTTGCAGAGGTTGACGTTCTTCCAGAGCACGGTCTCGTCATAGTTCTGCCAGTCGACGCGGACGTTCCAGACGCATCCTTCGTCGTCATCGTCGAACTCGACATAGGTGCTCGCCTGGTTCTGCAAAACCTTGTCCAGCTCGTTGTCCCATTCGTCCATGCCATCGTCCGGGGCGTTGAAGCCCAGGAATTTGATGGCATAGCCGGTCTCGTTGACGACAGTGACGTTGCGGGCGTCAGTCGCGTACGACGGCGCGGCGGCAATCGATAGACCGACCGCGATCAGTGCAGACAGAAAATACTTCATATGAAATTCCCCCGATCGAAACGGGCTTTCGGTGCCTGACGTCGATCGGCGCAGGCGCCGCGGCAACCAATGGCGTTGCCTCGAAGGATTCGTCGGAGGCGCAATCGAAAGGTGCAAGACGCGATCGATCCGCCTCCGGCTCTCTGCACGACGCGAGACGCGCAGCGAGCCAATTCTTATCGATTCGAATTCTCCGCAGCAATGAACCGGCATTCATAGATCGCGGGGTTTGTTGTCTCCGGCGCGGGCGCCCGGCACCGCGCGAATATGATTCTTGTCGCAGACACAGCTTCGCGCCCTCGCGGCTTGGCTCGCCCGAGCTTTGCTTTGTTTCGTACACCCTCCTCGTCAGAGGGCGCAGGGAAGACCGGGTGCCGGCTGGCACCCACGGTCCACTGTGCGAAGGTTGAACTACAAGATTCTGCACAGCGGCATACAGGTGAAGCCCAACACACGGCCTTCCCTGCGCAGTGGTTTTACGGCTTATGCCGAGTTCTCCTCGGGGAGCGATGCACTATTGCCCCCGTCGCCTTGCGGATGGCTGATGCTGCGCGCCCGGTCGGGCAGCGACATCACCACAAGGCTTGACGCACAGACCCCGGGCGTCAGGACGACACGGTTTTGCCGTACGCTAATAGCACCGGTCGTGTGCGCGACGCCTTCGCTCACGGTTGCCCGCCCTGCAAAGCCCTTCGCGCCGATGTGACTAGCGTCCACCGCAGCTCACCCCGCGTTCGTGACGATCGCGATACGCCCCGCTGACAGGGATGAGGTGGCGACTGAATACGCCAAAGTCGAATTTCGGTAAAGTAGAATATTTTCGCGCGAGCGGATTGACCGTCGTTTGGGTGTTTTGCCCGTCGGGCAACGCAAGGGCTTGTAGCCCGGATGAAGCGAAGCGTAATCCGGGGCCCTGTATCCGTTAAACGAACCCCGGATTGCGCTTCGCTCCATCCGGGCTACGGATCATCTCCTCACGGCCGGCGGCAGACCAGGTCGATCTCGATCAGCGCGTCGTAGGCAAGCCCGGTGACACCGACGCAGGTGCGGGCCGGCAGGCGGTCGGGCGGAAAGAACGCGCGATAAGTCTCGTTCATCGCGGTGTAGTCTTCCTTGAAACGCGTGAGATAGATGCGTGTCATCACGACGTGCTCGAAACCGAGATCGAGGCCCGCCAACACCGCCTTCAAATTCTCCATCACCGCCCTCGTCTGCGCCACGATGCCCTCCGGCAGCACGCCCGGGATTTGCGGCGTGTCCGGCATCTGGCCGGTGACAAAGACAAAACCGTCGGTCTCCACCGCGTGGCTGAAGGGCGCGACCGGCTTGGGTCCGCCGCTGATCATGTGGAATTTCACTGGAGTATCCTTCGGTTTAAGGCGCGTCCAGAAACAGGCGCTTGCTGATGATCGCGTGCACGCCCCAATTGCCGTCGACCACCTGCGTGACGCCGAAGTCGACGGCGGCCGACATCAGCGCGATCGCCTCGTCCTCGCTCAACCCCTTCACGTTCATCAGGAAGCGTCGCATCTTGCGAAACGCATCTTTCATGGCGAGATCGAGCGAGGACTTTGCGTAAACCTCGCTCTGGCCCTGAGCGCCGAACTCGGCGAGGTAGTTGGGATGGCTGAATCCGGTCAGGACCCAATCAGATTCGGTCTCGATCAGGGGATAAGAGAGATCGGCGAAGGGTTGGCCGGAGAGGTCGGCCTTCTTGTGCAGGATCACCTCGAAGGTTCCGGTCATCGAGCATTCAATCGCGGTGCCGCTCAATTCGCCGTCGCCTTGCGTGGCATGGGGATCGCCAACCGATAACAATGCGCCGGGAACGGAGACCGGAAGATAGACGGTCGCCCCCTTCCCCAAGCGCCAGTTGTCGAGATTGCCGCCGAAATAGGAAGGCGGCACGGAGTCGATGAAATCGACCTCGCGCGGCGCCACCGCGATCACGCCGAAATGCGGGCGCAAGGGAATGCGGATGCCGTCGAGCACGGCGTGGCGGCGCTTCACGGTGCCGGGCAAGACCGGAACGCCGGGATAGTCGTAGGTGGCGTGCACCACGCCAAACGGGTCGGTCTGCGGCTCCCAGCGGTAGGAATACAGCGCGCGGGCATGCGGCGCATCGGTATCGTCCAGGATTTCGTAGATCGTCACGACCTCGCGCGGCTTCGGTCCTGAAAGAAATTCGTCGTAATGATAGCCCCACCAGGCCGCGACCGAGGAGCCGAACACGCGCCCTGAATGTTTCGGATGACGACTTGTGCGCGGTACGATGTCGAGGATCCGGACTTCCAGCACGTCGCCGGGCTGGGCGTCCTTCACCGACACGGGCCCCGTGCAGATGTGCACGCCAAAGCCTTCGCCGGCGCCGCGCCCGAATATGCTGGCATCCATCGGACCCGCGCCGCGGCGATCCACGTTCTTCCTCGCCTTGGTCCAACCGAATACACTTTCGGCGGCGGTATCGCCCGCGATCATCAGCTCAGGATCATCGGAGGCATGCTGCGTTAGCGTTTCGATCGTGATCGTATCACCCGAATTGATCTCGAGCTGCGGCTGTAACGCGCGACTGAAATATCCCCAATGAACACGGTGGGCTTCGATCGGAAGATGATGATGCTTGCGTTCGGCCGTTCTCGGCTCGTCGATGTCGGTTCGGGCGAGATTGCCGCGCGCCTCGGCGCTCGCCGGGTGCACGCGAAGCTGCGCCAGCGCATCCTGCGGCCAGCCGCGCTGACCGGCTATCCCCTGCTGGGTCGTCGCCCGCTCCGCTTCCTGCTGGCGAAACTCGCGCGGCGGCAGCCCGAAGCGATGGCGGAAGGCGCGGCTGAAATGCGCGGAATCGCCAAACCCATAGGCGTAGGCGATCTCCGAGATTGAGCGATGCGCCTCGGACGGATTGGACAGATCGGCCCAGGCGCGCTGCAGCCGCCGCTCGCGAACGTAATGAGTAAAGTTGTCGCCGACCGTCTCGAACAGCTTTTGCAGATAGCGCTCGGAAATCCCTTCGGCCTGCGCGACGCGCGCCGGCACCAGTCCGGGATCGTCGAGGCGGCGTTCGATGGTCTGGCAGATCCGGTGCAGGAGTGCCGACTGCGTCGCGCTCGATCCGGCGTCGGACGTCGAAGCCGCCAATTGATGGGCGAGTGTCAGCAGCAGATCGACGAGCGACTGCGTGACCGCATTCCATTCGGCATCGCTCAGCGTGTCGAGCGTGCGCGCGGTCGCGTCCATCAAGCGCGCGAAGACATCGGCAAAGCCGCTGGGCGGAACGACCCTGGGTTCGCCGAGCCGCGGCCTGCCCGAGAGGCGGCCGTGCAGCGCCTCCGAGGTCACCGACAGCACGACGGCGCGCATGTCGCGCTGGAATACGATGCTCCAGTCCCCGCTCCGCGGCAGCAGCACGAGATGGCCCACCGGAACGATGCGATGGCCGGCGGCGCTCTTGAGCACCATGCCGTCCTCGACCGGCATCAGCGCAATCGGCAGGTCTTCGTTGGCCTGCGGACGCGGACCGATGGTCTGGGCGCCGGCCGCCATGCGCGTCAGCGCAACGCCTGCGGCGTGGCGATGTGACGCCGTTGCGTGCCCATCCAGGAAGCAATGGCCTGCCGCCGGCTGCAGGCCGACCGCGGCGAGCACGTCCCGCCAGGCTTCGGGGCGGTCGTCTTGAGCGTAGGACTCGCTCGTGAAAGGACGGAAGCTCATCGGATCGACCCAGATTGCAGTGGATCGAAGCAACCTCTGTGCCAGACGAACGTGGTCATCCGTCGCAGCGAGGGGCCGCAAATGACGGTCTTTTGTCACGTCCTCATCCTGGAAATGAGCTGTTCTTCAAAGTGTTGGAGCGCGATGTCAACGTCGAGCACGATGTGTAGCCTGGATGGAGCGAAGCGTAATCCGGGGGCCTTTTGAGTCCGGCGTGACAAACCCGGATTGCGTTGCGCTCCATCCGGGCTACGGCCCATCAGTCGCACCGAAAGATGTTTTTGCGGATCGTGCCGTGAACTCCCCAATTGGCATCGACCACCTGGGTGACGCCGAAATCGGCGCCGACCGATAGCAGCGAAATCGCCTCGTCCTCGCTCAAACCGTGCACGGTCATCAGGAACCTCCTGAGCTTGCGGAACGCATCGCGCATCGCACGGTCGAGACTCGAGTGGTTGGCAATCTCGGTCTGTGCGTCGGCGCCGAGCGCGGCGAGGTAGTTCGGATAGGTGAAGCCGTAGAACGACCACGCCTGATCGGTCTCCAGCATCGGATGATCGAGACCTTCGAGGCTGGTGCCGGCGAGATCGGCCTTCTTGTGCAGGACGAACTCGAAATCGCCGGTCAGCGAGGTTTCGATCGCGGTGCCGCCAAGCTCGCTGTCGCCTTGCGCGGCGTGGGGATCGCCGACCGAGAAATAGGCGCCGGGGATCGCGACCGGATAGAACATCCGCGCCCCCTTGCCGATGCGCCAGTCGTCGATGTTGCCGCCGGTATAGCTCGGCGGGATCGAGCTGACGAAATCGGCCTCCGACGGCGCGAGCCCCATGGTGCCAAAATGCAGCCGTGCCGGCACCCTGACGCTTGTGAGGATGTTCTCGCGCTTCTTGATGGTGGCGTGATCGACGCGCACGCCGGGATAATCGATGGTCGGATGCACGATGCCGTCAGGGTCGGTCTGGGGCGTCCAGACGTAGTTGTAGACCGCTTTGGCGCAGGGCTCGCCTGACGTGTCGAGCTCGAAGATGGTGACGACCTCGCGCGGCTTCGGCTCCTCGATCAGATCGTGATAGTGAAAGCCCCAGTTGGCGGCGATGTTGGAGCCGAAGCAGCGCCCGGCATGACAGGCGCTGCAGCTCGGCCGCGGCCGGATATCGAGGATGCGCACTTCGAGGATGTCGCCGGGTTCGGCGCCTTCGATCGCGACCGGACCGGTGAGGAGATGCACGCCGATCCCCTCGCCTGCTCCGCGGATGAACGGGCCTTCGGTCGGGCCCGAACCGCGCCGCCCGACGGCCTTGTGCTCGCGCGTCCATTGGAACACGCTCTCGGCGCCGGGATCACCCTGGATCATGCGCTCGTAGTCATCATTGGCGTGATGGGTCAGCGTCTCGATGGTGGCGCGATCGCCCGAGCGCAGGGTCAGGGCCGGCGCGACCTTCTTGGAGAAATAGCCCCAGTGGACGGTCTTCGGCGAAACCGGCAGCGTGACATGCTTCATGAGGTGGCCTCTTCTGGAAACGCGGTCTTGAACGGTGTGGGTGCGGCTCTCATCGCACCACCTCCGGAGTCTTGTCGGCTTCCATCACGCTGAGGAAACGCGCGGTCAGCGGATTGCGCGGGTTGGAGAGCACCTCGTGAGCCGGCCCCTCCTCGATGATCGTGCCGCCGCTCAGGAACGCGACGCGGTCGGCGACCTCGTCCGCGAAGCGGATCTGGTGCGTCGAGATGATCATGGTGAGGCCGTCATCGACGGCGAGACGCCGGATCACTTCCAGCACCTCGCTCACGAGCTCGGGATCCAGCGCCGAGGTCGGCTCGTCCAAGAGTAGCACGCTGGGGTTCGGTGCGAGCGCTCGGGCGATCGCGACGCGCTGCTGCTGGCCGCCGGAGAGATGCCGCGGCAGCGCGTCGGCTCGGTGCGACAGCCCGACCCGGTCGAGCAGCTCGGCGGCGCGGCGATCGGCATCGATGCGGGTCATGCCGTGCACCCAGCGCAAGGGCCCGGCGATGTTCTCCTTGGCCGAGAGATGGGCGAACAAATTGAATTGCTGGAACACCATGCCGACGCCCACGCTTGCCCGCTCATTGGCGATCGCGCGGGGCGGCAGCAGCTTGCCGTCGTCGCCAAAACCGAGGCGGCGGCCGCCGACACGCACCGTGCCTCCGTCCCAGCTTTCGAGATGATTGATGCAGCGGAGCAGCGTGCTCTTGCCGGAGCCGCTGGGCCCGAGCAGCGCGACGACCTCGCCGACGCGCACCGTAAGATCGAGGCCGCCAAGCACCTTTTGCGCGCCGTAGCTCTTGGTGAGGTCCTTGGTCTCGACCGCGATGTTGTTGCGTGAAATCGTCGCCGCGCGCCGGGTGCGTTCCTCGCGGGTCAAGGCCGGCGGCGGCGTGTCGGTGAGATCAGCCTGTCCAGGCACTTGGACGTCGACGGTCGCTGCGGCAAGTTCGAGCTTGGTGGCGAGATCGACGCGGCGCCAGGGTAGATAATCGGCGAGCTTGCGCTGGCGACCTTTGGTGCGATCGAGATCGAGCAACCATTCGACGAAAAGCTGGATGATGCTGATGGCAAAGGTCAGCACCAGGTACAGCAGGCCCGAGGCGAAGAAGATCGAGAAGAAGTCAAAGGTCGAGGACGCAAGCTGGGTCGAGCGCAGGGTCAGCTCCTGGACCGCGACCACGGAGGCGAGCGACGAATTCTTCAGCGCACTCACGGCCTCGTTCCCGAAGGCCGGGATCATGGTCCGGATCGCCTGCGGCGCGATCACCCGCCACATCAGGATCCGCGGCGTCATGCCGAGCGCCTGGCCGGCCGTCACCTGCCCGCGATCGACGCCGAGCACGCCGGCGCGCAGCATCTCGGCGATGAACGGCGCCTCATTGCAGGCCAGCGCAAGGCCGGCGGCCAGCACCGCCGGCAGCTTGATGCCGATATGCGGCAACGCGTCGTAGGCGAACACCATTTGCAGGATCAGCGGCGTGCCGCGGAAGATCACGGTGTAGGCCCTGGCGATCGCCGCCAGCAGCCAGAAGCGGGAGAGCTGCATGCCGGCGAGGATCAATCCAAGGATCAATCCGCCGCCGAGCCCGAGGGCAGTCACCTCGAGGGTGAGCTCGATGCCCTCGAGCAGATACGGCATGCTCAGGTAATGGAGGAACAGCGACATCAATCGGCCGTCAGAATGTCAGGCTCCTTGAAGTTGTTCACATCGAGCCCATGCTTCTTCAGAAGCTCCATATGCGTGCCGGCCTTCTGCACCTCGATCAGGGCTGCGAGCACGGCGTCGCGGAATTTCGGCTTGTCCTTCGGAACGGCGATGCCGACGGAATACGGGATCGTCACCGCGGTCGCCTTCTCCAGCTTGTCCGGATAGGCCTTCACCGCGCTGTCGACGGTGTTGACGTCGTTGACATAGGTGTCGGCACGACCGGCAAGAATCGCCTGGATGCAGTTGGCGTTGTTGTCGTAGAGCTGGATGGTCGGCTCGGCCTTGCCGGCCTTCTTGCACTCGGGCATCAGCGCCTGGATCAGCGGCACCTCGACATAGCCGGTGTTTTCGGCGGCAGCCGCGCCGCACATCGACATGTTGATGCCGTTGATGCCCTTCGGATTGCCCTTGGCGACCAGCACGCCGTCGAACACTTTCGAATAGGTGATGAAGTCGGCGGCCTTGGCGCGCTCCTTGGTGGCGTAGATGTCGGAAATCACGATGTCGGCTTGTCCCGCGGCCAGCGTCGTCAGGAGCGCCGCGAACGTCACCGGCTTGTAGGTCAACTTGAAGCCGAGGCATTCGCCGATGGCTTCGCCGAGATCGATGTCGAAGCCGATATACTTGCTCGGATCCTTCGGATCGATGGTCTCATAGCCCGGCGTGTGCGGGTTGATGGCGTTGACGAGGGTCTTGCCCTTCCAGTCCGGATACTTGTCCTGGAGCGCGGCGCAGGCCGCAGGCGCCGCAGCCTGCGCGCTCAGGGGCGCGGCTGCCAGCGCGCCGAAAGTGACCGCGGCGCCGAGCGCGGCCTTGTGCCAAGACAGCGATGCACGTGCGTTCCCCCGCGCCTGGGGCAATACGGGTCTCTCCATCTCCAGCTCCTTCGAATTGTCATGGCAATGGCCATGTTCCAGATCGCGGAAGCGAGCCTAGGAGGAGAGCGGACCGGAAAGCTTGTCCGCGGGCGTACAAAAAATTGGATGGAGGGAGCCCGCCATTTGGGCAGGCAGCTGCTCAAAAACTGTTCGTGAATGCGGGACGCTGTAACGCGCAATTCCGAATTCGGGGAAACCACATGATCTTGCGTGACGCCGCGATCTGCACGATCAGCGAATCATGCGGTGAGGTCATTTGACAGAGATATGACAATCAAAGGACGCATCTGCGGCCGACATCCGAAGCACATCCCCCGCCGTCCCCAGCCTGTCCGCAGCATACCCACAGGTGTATCCACAGGACGACTATGCCGGATTCGCCTTTCCGCGCGAGCCACTTGCTGCGCACAAACCCACAGGGCCGGTATGTCAGCCGCCGGCCTGATCGAACACGATGCGGCAAGCCTCACTCAAGCTTGGCCTGTTACGGCGCAGGCAGGCCGTGATGGCGCGGACGTTGGGGATTTCGCCGGCGCAGAGCCGGTAGACGTCGGGGGTACAGGCCCGGCGCTGCTCGGGTGTTCCCTGCTGCGCATGGGCGGCGGAGGCAAACAGCGTCAGGAACAGCCCGACCGTCGAGGCCCGGCGCGCCCGGCTTTTCACGCCCGCAAATCGCAAGAACCGCGCCTTCATGACCAGTCTCCCGTCTGCTTTGCCCGACCGGCCTGTATTGGCCGGTGTGCAAAGGGGTAGGAGAAATAAACAGCGAAAGATGTGACATCCTTCACACTGCGGGCACCCCGGCAGGAACCTAAGTTTCCCAACGCGATTTCATCAATCGCTAACCAATCGGGACCCGATTGGCGGATCGTTAAAATGCGATCGATCGGCTCAACCGGGAAACAAACCGGCTTTGCGATATTGCGCCATCCGCGGTCCGGAGGGTGTGATGAGCGAAGCCGAATTCAACTTGCTGCTGGATGCCGTCCAGGACGCCATGGTCCATGAAGATCTGGCGTTCGTGCCGGGGGAGGATTTCGTGCCGCGCTCGTGGACGTATTACGCGAAGCCCAACGCCTCCGCGAAGCCCAAGGCCGCCAATGACAATGAGGGCGCCTGGCCCTTGGTGCCTTTCCCGGACGGCTGGTACGCGGCCTGCTGAAGCCAATTTCACCGTGAGCCGACGCGCCCGCGCTCCGCGGGCGTTTTGCTATGGCAGCTACGCGGTGAAAATCCCGCGTGATCGCGATCAGGTCGTGACCCGCTCTCCGCCGTCCTGCGGCGCCTGGTCGGGTGCGGCCGGCGGAAAGATGCTGTCATAGATCGCACGGGCCTCGCGGATGAGGCGGGCCCGCTCCAGCTCGGATTTCGGGACAAATCGGACGGTTTCGCTCACGTGCTCTCCAGCGCTCGATCGTTGGGATGCAATCACTTCGCAGATGCGAAGACTATGCCAGCGGGCTGAATGGCGGGTTTCCGCCGGACCCCGGGCAAACCCGGTGTGCGCGGCCAGCACGCATCGCCCGCGCGGGCCGATGGCAGCCGCGATACGATCGAATATTGCTGAAATATCAGGAGGTTGTGATGGAGGCCACGTCGGGACTCGAACCCGAGTAAACGGTTTTGCAGACCGGCGCGTAACCACTCCGCCACGTGGCCCCAACGAGGGCGGAGCAATATAGGGGATCACAGGTTTAGGCAACCCCGACCGGACCAGCTACGCCTTCGCGCCGCCGAGATATTGGCCGAGAATTTCATCGGTCGCGCCGGCCGCCACGATGCGCCCCTCCTCCAGCAGGATCGCGCGGTTGCAGGTGCTCTTGATCAACTCGATGTCGTGCGAGGCGAGCACCAGAATGCCGGCGCGTACAACGATCTCGTCGAGCCGCTGCCGCGCCTTCTTGCGGAACTGCTGGTCGCCGACGCCGATCCATTCGTCGAGCAGCACGATCTCGCCCTCGACGGCGGTTGCGACTGCAAAGATCAGGCGCAGCATCATGCCGCTGGAATAGGTGCGCAGCGGCAGGTCGAGCCGGTCGCCCAGTTCGGTGAATGCGGCGATCTCCCCCCGCTTGGCGTCGATCTCGGAGCGCCGTGCGCCGATCACGAGGCCACGCCGCATGATGTTCTCGTAGCCGGTCGCTTCCTCGTCGAATCCGGCCGAGAGATCGAACAGCGGCAGACAGCGGCCCAGCACGTCCACGCTGCCCGACGTCGGATGGTAGATGCCGGCGAGCACCCGCAGCAGCGTGGTCTTGCCGGCGCCATTGGCGCCGATGATGGCGACGCGATCGCCGGCACGGATGTCGAGGTTGACGTCACTCAACGCGGAGACGATGTGCGGGGTCGCCGTGGTCCGCCGCAGTGTCATCGCGTTGACGAACCGGCTGCGCAGCGAGCGGTCGCGGAACGACAGCACCGGAAACCTCACCGAGACGTTGCGAAGCGCGATATGAGCTGCGGGGATCATATCTCGTGCCTCACAGCCAATACGCCACACGATGGCGGTATTTCGCGTAGCAGCCGAGGCCGATGACGGCCACGACGGTCGCATAGATGACCCCGAGGAGCCATTGCTCCGCATCGGTCGACTGCGACAGTAGCGGCCTGCGCACCAGATCGAGCAGCGTCGCGAACGGATTGGCGCGGATCAGCCAATAAAACGCGGTGCCGCGCGCGCTGTCTTCGGTCCAGATGATCGGCGTCAGGAAGAAGACGAATTGCAGGCCGCTGACGATCGCCGAGCCGATGTCACGAAACCGCGCGCAGAGGATACCGAGCGCGACCGAGCCACCCAGCAGCACAGTGAGCAGGATCGCGAAGCCCGGTACCGCGAGCAGCATGCTCCCATGCAGCGGCCACGGCATCAGGAGATAGAGCAGGACGACGATCACCAGATGATGCGCGAAGATGAGGACGTTGCGCGCCATCATCTGGAGCACGTGCACGATCAGCGGCGCCGGCACCGCCTTGATCAAATGGCCTGATGCCACGAAGATGTGGGAACCTTCCTGGAGCGTCGTCGCGATCAGCGTCCAGACGATCAGGCCGACGGCAAAGTGCGGCAGAAAGCTCGTGATGTCCTGTCTGAACAGTGCCGCATAGACCGTGCCGACGCTGGCAATGGTCGCCGCGAGCGTCAGTGTGATCCAGAGCGGGCCGATGACGGTACGCCGATAGCGCAGCGAAACGTCCATCAGGGCAAGCGTGCCCCAACGATCGAACCGCGCCGCCTGGGCAAGGATCTCCTTGGCTGCAAGCTGAATGCGACGGCCCCTTCGTTTCCGGCGTTCCGATCGTGCGAGAGGATAGCAGATAGCGGCCTATTGGCCGACGGTCTCTATCCGCCCGCCTCTCGCGGGACAATCGGCCGTACGGATGATCCGGACCGGAGTCAGGCTCGCTTGACCCGCCGGACACCGCGCCGGCGGTCCTTCACCGGCGGCTTTGGCGCCAATTCGGGCATCTCGGTCTGGACCTCGCGGTAGCGGGTTAACATCCGTTCAAAGCTGGCATTCAGCGTCTCGGCGATGTCCGGGCGCTTCTCCAGAGCGGAGAGGATCGTCGCCGCAGCCTCGATGGTCGACAGTCCGTCCTTCCGAGGCTCCTTGCGCAGGCGCCCGTACCGCGATGGGGTGGTCGGGTTCAGGATGACGCGCTGGCATTTCAGCATCCAGGGGTTGCGCCACCACAGGGCCTTGGCCTGGCTCCAGGTGCCGTCGAGCAGCACCACACCTTCGAGCTTGGCGAGGCGCGCGCGCTGGTTGTCCGCGACCTCGCTCTTGCGATTGAGAGCCAGGATTTCGCCCTCGGCCTCGAGATCGGTGGCGTGCGCCGAGCCGAGATAGAGCACGGCCCAGTGCGAGGCGTTCTCGATGGGTTGCCCCAGCGCTTTCGACAGGCTCGGCCAGGACAGGCCGACCCGCAGCGTGGCACCGGCGAAATGCTTCGCAAGCAGCCGCGCAGTGCCGAGCGCCCTGTCCTGCTCCTGCGGATGCTGAAGGATCAGGAGCGAGAGCCGGTTCTTGATGGGCGTGACGCTGTCGCAGATGCACAACGGCATCGGCTTCTGGCAGTGCGGGCATTCGGGGATCGGATCGGCCGGCGCGGCGGCGGTGGGGTTCGACATAGTCGCCGCTATACGCTCTGCACGGCGGTTCAACAACCCGCCTATTCCGCCGGCGCGGCCAGCGGGCGCGGTTCGGAGCGGCGGCGCAGGCGGTCGACCAGCAGGTAGATCACGGGCGTGGTGTAGAGCGTCAGGATCTGCGAGACGAACAGCCCGCCGATGATGGTGATGCCGAGCGGACGGCGGAGTTCCGTGCCGGGCCCGGTCGCGACCACCAGCGGAATGCCGGCGAACAGCGCCGCCATCGTCGTCATTAGGATCGGCCGGAAGCGCGCCTGGCAGGCCTCGAAGATCGCCTCCGCCGACGACAGGCCGCGCTGGCGCTCGGCATCGAGCGCGAAATCAACCATCATGATGCCATTCTTCTTGACGATGCCGATCAACAGGATGATGCCAACGAAGGCGATCACGGTCAGTGGCGTGTTGGTGAGCTGCAAGGCCAGCAGCGCGCCAAGTCCCGCCGAGGGTAGCGTCGAGATGATCGTGAGCGGATGGGCGAGGCTCTCATAGAGCACGCCGAGCACGATATACATCGCCACCAGCGCGCCGAGGATCAGGAGCGGCTGGCGGCCGCTGGTCTTGGCGAAATCGCCAGCATTGCCATCAAAACTGCCGCGAATGCCCTCCGGCATATGCAGCTCCTCGACCGCGCGCTGGATGTTCTGCGTTGCGGCCTGGATCTGCACGTCCGGCAACAGGTTGAACGACACCGTGGTCGATGGGAACGACTGCGAATGATAGACCGCGAGCGCGGCGAGCCCGCGCGTCGCATGCACCACGGCCGACAGCGGCACCTGCGCGTCACCCGCGCCGGCGACATAGATGCGATCGAGGTTGGACGGGTCGACCTGGAATTTCGGGTCGATCTCCAGAACGGTCATGTACTGGTTGCGCTGGGTGTAGATGATCCCGATCTGCCGCTGCGAGAACGCGTTGTTGAGCGCGTTGTCGATATCCTGGACGCGAACGCCGAGCGCCGAGGCCTTCTGGCGGTCGATCGACAAGGTCAATTGAAGCCCGCCGGGATCGCGGTCGCTGGAGATGTCGGTGATGCCTTCGACGCTCTCCATGCGCTTGGCCACGATCGGCGCCCACTTTTGCAACAGGCCGAGGTCGGTGCTGGTCAGCGTGTACTGGTAGTCGGAATCGCTCTGCCGTCCGCCGGCGCGCACGTCCTGGGCGGCGAACATGAACAGGCGGATGCCGGGCACCGGGTATAACGCCCGCCTGAGACGGTCGATCACCACCTGGGTCGAGACGTGGTCGCGCTCCTCCGGCGGCTTCAGGCTGATGAACATGGTGCCGCGATTGGAGGTCGCGCCGCCCGGTCCGCCGCCGCTGCCGACGGTGGAGCCGATGCCGGCCACTGCCGGATCCTGCATCACGATGTCGGCGAGCCGCTGCTGCAGGCTCAGCATCGACTGGAACGAGATGTCGGCCGAGGCGCGCGTCGCCCCGATGACGAAGCCGGAATCGTCGGTCGGGAAATAGCCCTTGGGGATCTTGATGTAGAGCGTAATTGTTAGGCCGATGGTGGCGAAGAACACCAGCAGCGTCAGCAGCGGATATTCCAGCACGGTGCGCAAGGTGCGGGTGTAGAACGCGACGATGCGCGACAGCGAGCCCTCGATGATCCGGTCGAACAGGGTCGCCGTGCCGGACGTGGTCTGGCGGATGTAATGGGCGCAGATCATCGGCGTCACCGTCAGCGACACCAGGGTCGAGACCAGGATGGCGAAGGTCAATGTCAGGGAGAACTCGCGCAGCAGCCGGCCGACGACGCCATCCATGAAGATCAGCGGCGTGAAGGCCGCGATCAGCGACAGGCTGATCGACACGACGGTGAAGCCGATCTGCCGGGCGCCGTCCAATGCCGCCTGAAGCGGCCGCATGCCGTGCTCGAGATTGCGGTACATGTTCTCGATCATGACGATGGCGTCGTCGACCACGAAGCCGACGGAGATCGCCAGCGCCATCAGCGAAAGATTGTCGATCGAGAAGCCCGCGACCCACATGCCGGCGCAGGTTCCGGCCAGCGCCAGCGGCACCGAGATTCCGGCTGCGATCGTCGGCGTGAGCCGTCGCAGGAATACGAACACGACGACCATCACGAGAATGGCAGTCGCGAGCAAGGTCCACTGCATGTCGAGCACGCTGGCGCGGATCGTACTGGTGCGGTCGACCAAGGTGGAGATATCGACCCCGGCCGGGATCCACTGCTTCAGCGCGGGGATCAGCGCCTTCACCCGGTCGACGGTATCGATGACGTTGGCATCGCCCTGCTTGGTGATCTGGATCAGCACAGCCGGCTGCTTGTTGAACCAGGCGATGGAACGGGCGTTACGGACGGAGTCCTCGATGTCGGCAACATCGGAGAGCCGGACGAAATTGCCCGTCGCGCTCTTGATGACGATGTCGCGGAACTCTTTCGCCGTCCGCATCTGCTTGTTGAGCGACAGCGTCTCGCTCTGGCGCTCGCCGTTGAAGATGCCGACCGGACCGAGCGGGTTGGCGTTGATAATCGCAGTTCGCACGTCGTCGGTGGCGATGCCGGCATTGGACAGCGCGACGGGATTGAGCTGAATCCTGACCGCCGGCTGGTCGGCACCCGAGATCGTCACATTGCCCACCCCCGGCACCTGCGAGATGCGCTGCGCCAGCACGGTGTCGGCGACGTCGTAGACCGCGCTGGCGGACAGCGTCTTCGAGGTCAGCGCCAGCACGAAGACCGGCGCGCCTGCGGTGTTCGCTTTGCGGAAGCGCGGCAGCGTCGGCAAATCGCTCGGCAGGTCGACCAGCGACGCATTGATTGCCGCCTGCACGTCGCGGGCGGCTTTGTCGACGTTGCGGCCGATGTCGAACTGGAGCTGGATGCTGGTCGTGCCGAGTGACGAAGTCGAGGTGATCTGGTTGATGCCCGCGATCTCGCCGAGCCGCCGCTCCAGCGGCGAGGCAACCGTCGCGGCCATGACGGACGGGTCGGCGCCAGGACGGCTGGCCGAGACGAAGATGGCGGGGAAATCGATGTTCGGAACCGAGGCAACGGGGAGGAACTCGTAAGCCACGATACCCAGCAGGAACAACCCGATCGACAGCAGCGTGGTCGCGACCGGGCGGCGGATGAAGGGCTCCGAGATCGATGCCATCACTGCATCCCCTCGGTCGCGCCCGCGACGGGCGGACCGCCGGATTCGGCCGGCGGCAGCGCCTGCTCGAGGCGGCGGTTGATGCGGTCGAGGGCGAGATAGATCACCGGGGTGGTGTAGAGTGTGAGCAATTGGCTGAGCAGCAGGCCGCCGATGATGGAGATGCCGAGTGGGAAGCGCAGCTCGGCGCCGGTGCCGCTCTCGATCGCCAGCGGCAGCGCCCCGAACAGGGCGGCCAGCGTCGTCATCATGATCGGACGGAAGCGCAGCAGACAAGCCTGTACGATCGCCTCGTTCGGCGACATCCCCTGCCTGCGCTCGGCCTCGAGCGCGAAGTCGATCATCATGATCGCGTTCTTCTTGACGATGCCCATCAACAGGATGATGCCGATCAGCCCGATCACCGAGAGGTCCTGCCCGCACAGGATCAGCGCCAGAATCGCGCCTACGCCGGCCGACGGCAGGGTCGAGAGGATCGTGATCGGATGGATGTAGCTCTCGTAGAGCACGCCGAGCACGATATAGATCGTGATCACCGCGGCCAGCAGCAGCCAGGGTTGACCGGCGAGCGCCTTGGCGAATTCGGCGGCGTCGCCGGCATAGACGCCGACGATGCTGTTGGGCATCTCGATCCGGGTCTCGATGGTCTTCACGGACTCGACGGCATCGCCAAGCGCCGCGCCCGGCGCGAGGTTGAAGCTGAGCGAGATCGACGGGAATTGCGCCTGGTGCGAAATCGCGAGCGGCGCGGTGGTGCGCGTCAGCGTCGCCACGGCGGAGAGCGGCACCTGCGCGTTGGGCGCACCGGCCGTCGCGCTCGCCGCGCCCGGCAGATAAAGCTTCGACAGGATCGAGGGATCGCGCTGGTACATCGGCAGCGCTTCCAGCACCACGCGGTACTGGTTGGCCTGGCCGTAGATGGTCGAGATCTGGCGCTGCGCGAAGGCGTCGTTGAGCGTGTCGGTGATGCCCTGGAGGCTGACGCCGAGCTGGCCGGCGCGGGTGCGGTCGACCGTGAGCTGCGCCCGCAGACCGCCTTCCTGCGCTTCCGAGGAGACATCGCGGAACAGCGGATCGCGCCGCATTTCGGCAACCAGCTTGCGCGCCCATTCCGACACCAAAGCGGCGTCGGTGCCGGTCAGCGTGTACTGGTATTGCGAACGGCTCGACTGGGTCGAGATCTGCACGTCCTGCACCGGCTGGAAATAGACGGTCATGCCGGGGATGGCGGCCACCCGCTCCTTCAGGCGGGTGATGACGACGCTGACATCGTCGCGCCGCTCGCCGCGAGGTTTCAGCGTCATGACAAGACGGCCGACATTGGTGGTCGGATTGACCGAGCCTGCACCGATCACCGAGACCACGCCGGTCACATCGGGGTCGGCCTTGATGGCGTCGGCCGCCTCGGCCTGCCGCTTCTGCATCTCCGCAAACGAGACGTCGGGACCGGCTTCGGTCACCGCCGTGATCGAGGCGGTGTCCTGCAGCGGCAGGAAGCCCTTTGGCGCGACGACATAGAGCGCCAGGGTCGCGATCAGCGTGGCGAAAGTCACGACCAGTGTCGCGCGCTGGCGCTCCAGCACCCAGAGCAGCGTGCGGTGATAGAACCCGACGGTGCGGTCGATGAAGCGGCTGACCGCGGCAAGACCCGGCACTGCCAGCTCTTCATGGGCATGCTTCAGCAGGCGCGAGCACATCATCGGCGTCAGCGTCAGCGACACCACGGCGGAGGTCACGACCGCGATCGTCAGGGTCAGCGCGAATTCGCGGAACATGCGGCCCACAAGGCCCGACATGAACAACAGCGGGATGAACACCGCAATCAGCGATACCGTCAGCGAAATCACGGTGAAGCCGATCTCGCTGGCGCCCTTCAGCGAAGCCTCCATCGCGCTGTCGCCGTTTTCCATGTGGCGGACGATGTTCTCGATCATCACGATGGCGTCGTCCACGACGAAACCGGTGCCGATGGTGAGCGCCATCAGCGACAGATTGTCGAGGCTGAAGCCGGCAAAATACATGATGCCGAAGCTCGTGATCAGCGACAGCGGCAGCGCCACGCCGGCGATCAGCGTGGCGCGTAGCGAACGCAGGAACAGCAGCACCACCAGCGTCACCAGCACGACGCTGAGGATCAGCGTGAACTGCACGTCGCGCACCGAGGCACGGATGGTGACGGTGCGGTCGGAGACGATGGTGAGGTTCACGCCGGCCGGAATAGCGCGCTGGACCTTTGGGATTTCCGCCCGGATCTGGCTGACGACGTCGATCACATTGGCGCCGGGCTGACGCTGGATGTCGATGATGACGGCGGGCGAGCCCTGGTACCAGCCGCCGGTGCGGTCGTTCTCGAGCCCATCGACGATCTGGGCGACGTCGGCGATCGTGACCGGCGAGCCGTTGCGGTAGGCGATGATGACAGGCTTGTAGGCGTCGGCGGCGGCGATCTGGTCGTTGGCGGCGATGATGTAGGATTGCTGCGCGCCGTCGAGCGAGCCTTTCGGCCCGGAGACGTTGGCACTGGCGATCGCGGTGCGCAGGTCTTCCATGGCGATGCCATAGGCAGCTAGCCGCGCCAGATCAGCCTGGATGCGGACGGCCGGCTTCAAACCGCCCAGGACCGAGACGCGCCCGACGCCGGAAATCTGGCTCAGCCGCTGCGCCAGAAGCGTATCGGCGATGTCGCTCATCGCCCGCAACGAGATTGTGTCGGAGCGCAGCGCCAACGTCATCACCGGCGCATCGGCCGGGTTCACCTTGGCGTAGGTCGGCGGATAAGGCAGCGTCTTGGGCAGCACGCCGGCCGCCGCGTTGATCGCAGCCTGGACGTCCTGGGTGGCACCGTCGATGTCGCGGTTGAGATCGAACTGCAGCGAGATCTGGCTGACGCCGAACGAACTCGTCGAGTTCATCGCCGACAGCGACGGGATCTGGCCGAGCTGCCGCTCCAAGGGCGCGGTGATCAGCGAGGCGATCACGTCGGGGCTCGCGCCGGGCAATTGCGTCGTCACCTGCACGGTCGGGAAATCGACCTGCGGCAGCGCAGAGACCGGCAGCGCGAAATAACCGAGCAACCCGCCGATCAGAAGCGCAATGCCGAGCAACGAAGTCGCGATCGGACGGCGGATGAAGGGTTCGGAGACGCCCATGGGATGCGCCTGCCGCTCAGGCGGCTGTTGTCGGGATCATGGCTGCTTAGCTCCACTTTCCGATGCACCCGGACTTGACGGAGGCCCTGGTGCCGGTCCGGTCTGGCCCTTCTGGTCGCCCTCGCTGCTCTTGCGCTTGGCGCGGAACTCGTCGTCCTTGCCTTGTCCGTCCTTCTGGCCGTCTTTGGTGCCATCCTTCTTCTGCCCATCCGGCCCGCGCGAGCGCTTCCGCGGGGCGAGATCGGCCGACGGCGTCTGGTCGTCGCGGCCGATGACCACCTTGGAGCCATCGGACAGATTGGCAAAGCCCGTCGTGACGACCTTGTCGGTCGGCGACAGGCCGCTGGCGATCACGGCGTCATGCTCGTTCTGCTGCGTCACTGTCACCGGCTTGGCCGAGACGATGTTATCCTCGCCGATGACATAGCTGAAGGTGCCGATCGGTCCGCGCTGCACGGCAGAGGTCGGTACCACCAGCGCCTGCGTCAAGGTCTCGACCTTGAGGCGGACATTGACGAACTGGCCGGGCCAGAGCTGGTAATTGGCGTTGGGAAATTCGGCCTTGAGCCTGAGCGTTCCCGTGGTCTGGTCGACCTGGTTGTCGATGCCGGTGAGCTTGCCGGTGTCGATCACGGTGAGGCCGTCATTGCCGAACACGTCGACCGCGAGCGTGCCCTTCGATGCCGCGGCGTTGACGCGCATGATCTGCTGCTGCGGCAGGCTGAACCACACCGCCATCGGCTGCAATTGCGTGATCACCACGAGACCCGTGGTGTCCGAGGCATGGATGATGTTGCCTTGATCGACCTGGCGCAGGCCGGCGCGGCCCGAGATCGGCGCCACGATCTTGGTGTAGCTCAGCGTCGCCGCTGCATTGTCGATCGCGGCCTGGTCGGCCTTGACCAACGCCTCGGTCTGCGCGACCAGCGCGCGTTGGGTGTCGGCCTGCTGCTTGGATCCGGCATTGGAGGCAGCTAACTGCTCGTAGCGCGTAAGGTCGATACGCTGGTTGGCGAGCTGGGCCTGGTCCTGCGCCTTCTTGGCGACGGCCTGATCGTACGTCGCCTGGTAGAGCGCCGGGTCGATCTCGCCGACCACGTCGCCTTTCTTGACGTCCTGTCCCTCGGTGAAATTGACCGCGATCAGCTTGCCGTCGACCTGCGAGCGGACGGTCACGGTGTTGAGTGCGCGGATCGCGCCGACGCCGTCGAGGTAGACGGGAACGTCCTGGATGCGGGGCGTCGCCGCGAGCACCGGCACCGGCAGATCCGGCCGCTGATTGCGGCCGTTCGCCTGCTGCGGCTGCTGGTGCCAGATGGTCCAGCCGTAGTAGCCGAGCCCGCCGAGGATCGCCAGCGTGATCAGGGTCATGACGAAGCCGCGCCCGCGCGACTTCTTTGCCGTTCCCTCCTTCGCGCCTTGCTTCGTATCCGGCTTAAAGAGCATTGACCGGTTTCTCCATCCTCGGCTCCCAGCCGCCGCCGAGCGCCTGATACAGGCTGACGATAGCAAGAAGGCGGGCAAGTTGCGCCTGTGACAGCGCGTCTTCCGCCTGGAACAGGGTCAGTTGCGTATTGAGCACGGTGACGATATCGGCGGTACCGGCGCGCAATTGCTGCTCGGAGAGATCGAATGCGCGGCGGGAGGCGTTGAGGACGTCACGCTGCAATTGCAGCCTGATCGTGGTCTGCTTGATCGAGAACAGCGCGTTGTCGACGTCGGCAAAGGACTGGATGATGGTCTTGCGGTAGGTCTGGAGCAATTCGTCCTGCCGCGCCTTGGCAAACTCGAAATTGCCGAGGATCTTGCCGCCGTCGAAGATCGGCTGCGTCGCGCTGCCGACGAGCTGGAAGAATGCCGCATGCGGCTGGAACAGCGAGACCAGGGCCGAGCTCTGATAGCCGCCATTGCCGGTGAGCTGGATGGTCGGAAAGAATTGCGCGCGGGCATTGCCGACGTTCGCTGTCGCGGAGGCGAGCTGGGCCTCCTGCCGGCGAATGTCGGGCCGCTGCGTCAGGAGCTCCGACGGCAGTCCCGGCGTCACGCGCGGAATCGCGATCCGGTTCAGCGAGCCGCCGAGCACGCGCACGCTCTCCGGCGGCCGCGACACCAGGACTGCAAGCGCATTGACGTTCTGGTCGAGCGTCTGGCGCAGCGGCGGCACCAGTGCCTTCTGGTTTGCGAGCACGCTCTCCTGCTGGGCGACGTCGAGGTCGGTGCCGGTGCCGGCCCTGCGCCGTTCCCTGACGGCATCGAGGATGCGTTGCGCGCTCGCGATGTTGCGCTGTGAGGTCCTGATGCGATCCTGCGAGGCCAGCACCTGGAAATAGGCGTTAGCGACGCCTGCAAGCGTGGTCAGCGCAACGACGTCGCGATCGAAGCGGTTGGCATTTGCCGTCTCTTCCGCCGTTTGCAGGGCGTCGCGATTTTGGCCCCAGAAATCGAGCTGGTAGCTCGCGCTCAGCGAAGCCTGGTAGTTGACGACCTCACGGCCGCCATTGGTTAGCCCCGAGGCGGAGGAACCGGAGGTGCGCGAATAGGCCTCCTGCCCGGTGCCGGACAGGCTCGGCAGCAGCGCCGCACCCGCCTGCCGCGCCTGAGCGTCGGCCTCGACGATGCGCGAAACGGCGGCGGCGATGTCGAGGTTGACGGTGTGCGCCTCTTCCATCAGCTGTGTCAGCTCCGCGGAGCGGAAGCTGCGCCACCAATCCAGCGACGGCGGCGCATCGGCCTTCCCGGCAGATTTGTATCGCGTGGGAACGTCGAGCGCGGGATCAGGAAGATCCTGCGTCAGCACGCAGGCGCCCGAACCGGCGGCGAGGCAAGCGACCGCAAGCCAGCGCGCCGCACGTCGCGTCCGGGACGTCGCGCCTGGTGACCGCCGCACGGCGATCGCCGGAACACGTTGTGTCACATCCACCCCCCGCCGGGCAGATCGAACCGCCGCCGCGCGGCCGGATTAGCCGATTCGCAGCGCGGTCGTCGGGGGGCTTTGGACAACTCGTTCACAAGTGATGCTTTCAGCGAAATTGTGCGCCTCATACTAGCCGGACGCGGAACCGCGGGACAGTCCCGCAGTTGCGATGTGCCCCCCAAAGCGCGACGATCTTAGAGCTGAGAAAATACAAAAGGGTGCTGTCCTGCAGGTGTTTCTTGAATTTCAGGGCCGTTCCTGAGTGCGTTCGAGCTTACCAAGATTTCATGTGATACTGCCGCCACACCGACGCCACCCCCCTCCAATCCGCCTGCACCGCTCGCGATGCGGCTTCAGTCCGGCCGCGAAACCGGGCCTGGCCACTTTCGCGAGGTTGTCCATTATCGGAAAACGAATAAGCGTTCGTCGTGCCGATATCTTGACCGCCTCCCGCGTACTATCCGCACTCTTCGACGGCGACGGCTGACATCCAATGGAGGGTGCGCTGGCGACGACCCTTATCTTCCATGTTTTGGCAGAAGCCGGCCACATCCTCCTACCGATATCCCGCGGCGTAGCACAGCAGCAGCAGCGGCGATCTCTCCTTCCAAATTTTCACTGCTTACGGGGATTTTCGCGGGTTTCGCCGCAGCGCAAAAGCCTTCCCCTTTGGCATTTCAAGCACTAGGTTCTTGCCAACCTAATCAACCCCTTGCCAGTGATTTCCCCTGACATGACCATCAAAAACGACGTTGTCGAAGCCATCGGCAACACCCCGCTGATCAAGCTCAAGCGCGCTTCCGAACTGACCGGCTGCACCATCCTGGGCAAGGCCGAATTCATGAATCCCGGCCAGTCGGTGAAGGATCGCGCCGGCAAATGGATGATCCTCGAGGCCGAGAAGCGCGGCGAGCTCAAGCCCGGCGGTCTCGTCGTGGAATCGACCGCCGGCAATACCGGCATCGGCCTTGCGGTCGTGGCCAGCGCCCGCGGCTACCGCACGCTGATCGTGATCCCGGAAACGCAGAGCCAGGAGAAGAAGGATTTTCTGAAGCTGTGCGGCGCCGAGCTGCTGGAATCACCGGCACTGCCCTATTCCAATCCGAACAACTACCAGCATGTCGGCCGCCGCCTCGCCGACGAGTTGCGCAAGACGGAGCCGAACGGCGTGCTGTTCGCCGACCAGTGGAACAACCTCGACAATGCGAAGGCGCATTACGAGTCCACAGGTCCCGAGATCTGGGAGCAGACCGGCGGCAAGATCGACGGCTTCGTCTGCTCCGTCGGCAGCGGCGGCACGCTGGCCGGCACCAGCCGCTTCCTGAAAGAGAAGAGCAAGGACGTCAGGATCGCCTGCGCCGACCCGCACGGCGCCGGCATGTATGAATATTTCAGAACGGGCGATGCCAAGGCGACGCCGGGCGGCTCGATCACCGAGGGCATCGGCCTCAACCGGGCGACCGCAATCGTCGAGAGCGCAAAGGTCGATGACGCCTATCTCATTCCCGATGCGGAAGCAGTCACGGTGATCTACGAACTGCTCCAGCACGAAGGCCTGTGCCTCGGCGGCTCGACCGGCATCAACGTTGCCGGCGCGATGCGTCTCGCAAAACAGCTCGGGCCCGGCAAGACGATCGTCACCGTGCTTTGCGATTCCGGCAGCCGTTACCAGTCGAAGCTGTTCAATGCGGACTTCATGCGCGCCAAGAGCCTTCCTGTGCCTGAATGGCTGGAGAAGCGCAGCAACATCAAGCTGCCGTTCGTCTAGAACGTTCCGGAAGCCGGCCGTCTAGCTCCAGTTCGAGCGAGACGATCCCTGCGACACCCGCGCGAGGCGCTCGTTCGATAGCGAAGGCTTGTTCGCGCGTGTGCGCGGCGGGAGGGGAGCGCCGTAGGAGCCCTCGCTGTCGCCGCTCGGCCAGAACATGAGCGCGAGCATCAGCGCGAGGTTGACGAGCGCGCCGACCGCCGTTGCCTGGTGCTCCTCCCCGATCGCCCAGGCCGGAAACCGGCCCGCGACGACATGGTCGACGATCATGAGCGCGAACCAGGCAGGCACCACGCAGACCGGATCCCAGCCGATGTCGCGGATGCGCATCGATTGCAGCGTGAGGGTCGCAACTCCGAAGAACACGATCGCGGCGATCATCGCCCAGCTCTTGGTGAGGTCTTCGGGTCGGATCGCGCCGGGCGAGGTGTTGTTCAGCACGGCCATTGCGATTGCAAAGCAGATCGCCGTCATCACGATCGCAAGCGCGACCGTCGCGAGGAAGAAATGCAATCGCCCGAGCCGGGCGTTCAAGCCGAAGACGAAACCGAGCATTGGCGCACCCTTTTGGCGCCACATGCCCAGAGATAGCTTTCGGAGCCATGAACCGGCACGGTCGCGGAGCGCCGCATGGTTTCCGGAGGACTAAGGTGGCCGGCGCAATTCGAGGCTCGCCCCACCCGGCACGGTCAGGCGCCCTCGCCGCCTTCGGAGGCCACAGCACAGTAGTCGCGCCAGAACTGGCGATAGCCCGCTTCGACCTCGCGCGTGTAGATTTCGACATTGCCGGCGGGG